>CALNAU010000131.1 GCA_937874275.1 uncultured Clostridia bacterium
ATGGGCGCAGGAACAGGAGGGATTGCATGGCACGCATAGGTCCGGACGAGCAATGTGGGTGCAACGTCATCCATGAGGACGTGGTGCGCCGGGTGGTGACGGCCATGCCTGGGGAGGGCGTGTTCGCCAACGCGGCCACCTTCTTTAAGGTAATGGGGGATGGCACGCGCTTCAAAATCCTCTGGTCGCTGGACAGGCATGAGATGTGCGTGTGCGACCTGGCCGCGGCTCTTGGGATGAGCAAGTCCGCCGTCAGCCACCAGCTGCGCCGCCTTAGGGAGAATAAGCTGGTCACCGCCCGCCGCGAGGGCAAGATGGTGTTCTACACCATCGCCGACGACCATGTGCACCTGATGCTCAAGGGCTGCATCGACCACGCGACGGAGGATGCGGATGGCTGACGGCCGATTGCTCGGGCGGCTCTGATTTTATCGGACGATATGGGCGTGTCCGGCATGCAGGTGCTGATTGCCAAGGGGCGGGCATAGCGCCACTGGTTAGCACACGCCATGGGGTGTTTGGTTTTCGAGGAGAAGGGGTATATCCTCATTGTGCTCAAGAAAAGAGCCAACAGCAAGAAAGGAATGAATCCCATGACCAAGAAAATCGGTATTATCGTCGGCAGCCTGCGCAAGGCTTCCTTTACCAAGAGCGTTGCTGAGGCGATGCTGTCCCTGCTGCCCGCGGGCTACGAGGGCAAGTTGATCCCCATTGGCCATCTGCCGCTGTTTAACCAGGATTTTGATGACGAGGGCACAACGCCTGAGAGCTACACCGCCTTCCGCAAGGAGATTGAGGGCTACGACGCGTTCATTTTCGCCACGCCGGAGTACAACCGCAGTTACCCCGCCGTCATCAAGAACGCGCTGGACGTGGCCTCCCGCCCCTACGGGCAGAACAAGTGGAACGGCAAGCCTGCCGCCATCGTCAGTGTATCGCCGGGCGCCATCGGCGGCTTTGGCGCCAACCATCACCTGCGCCAGGTGCTCACCTTCCTCAACCTGCAGCCGGTGCAGCAGCCGGAAGCCTATGTGGGCAACGTAACCGCGCTGCTGGACGACCAGGGCAAGGTGAAGAGCGACGACACCCGCGCTTTCCTCAAAACTGTGGTGGACGCGCTGGTGCGCAAGATGGCCTGAGGTATATCTCAATAGCAAACCCGGAGGCGCTGTGAGGCGGCCTCCGGGTTTTTGTCTCGAGTGGCATTGATCGGTATTATTGGTTCTGCTACAGCACGTGGACAAGGCAATCACTCGCGTGCTTTTTGCAAAATGATGCGGGAGACGGGTTTGTAAAAATCCTGTTCGACACCTTGTTGGACTGTGTATTTTGGGGTAACATATAGAACAGATTCGGATGGATTGGAGGCATGAACCATGAACAAGACCCGCAAGGAACTGGGCCTGGGCGCTATCCTGTTTGTGCTTTGGCTGCTGATGAAGATTTTCCCGCGTTCGGGCTTCATGATGACGCTGCTGCTCATCGTGGCGGTGGCGCTGGTGGTCATCGGCCTGTTGCCGGACAACCTCTATCAGGAAATCCACAAGCTCAAGCAGAAATTGCTGCCCAAGAAATAGCATTTACAGGGAAACAATCAGCCGGGCCGGATATCTGTCCAGCCCGGCTGTCCATATCGATTCATGGTCCGGTTTACTGGCCGGATTCAGGCCGTCATCAAACCCTTGGTTTGTTGACGCGAAGGAACGGTAGGCCATCCGCCTCTCACTTCATTCCCGGGCGGCGGATGGCAAGGAAACCATTGCTCCGCAATGCCTTCCGCCCCACCGCGCATGTCGCTGGGGCGGATTTCCATCAGAGGGCTCCGCCCTCCGATACCTCCCCGATTTTACTCCTTTGACAGTCTAGATCCGGCTTACTGGCCGGACTTGTCCTTTTTGCCCTTCTTGGGCGCGTCGGCGGATTTCTTGTCGGCGCTCTTTTTCTTCTTGTCGGATTTGTCCGTTGTTTCCGCGGGCTGGCTGCGGGGGAAGGTGACGATGATGGTGGTGCCCAGACCGGGCTCGCTGTCCACGGTGAGGGTGGCGCGGTGGTATTCGGCGCTGTGCTTGACGATGGACAGGCCCAGGCCGGTGCCGCCTGTCTCCTTGGAGCGGCTCTTGTCGGTGCGGTAAAAGCGCTCAAAGATTTTGTCCTGCTGGCCGCGTTCGATGCCGATGCCGTTATCCTGTACCACCAGGTCGAAGCCCTCGCGCCCCTGGCGGATGGATACATCCACGTGCCCGCCGATGCGGTTGTACTTGATGGCGTTGTCCACCAGGTTGAACATCAGCTCGCTGAGCAGCGTGGGGTCGCCCATGATGCTCAGCTTCTCGCCCAGCAGGTTGAGGCGCACATCCTTTTTGTCGGCCATGGGCTGAAGCGATGACAGGGCCTCGCGGGCGGTATCCCACAGGCTGACGCGCTTGTAGAGGCCGCCGGGGTAGCCCTCGTCCATCTGGGACAGGCGCAGAATATCCTCCACCAGGGCCAGCAGGCGCTTGCTCTCGCTGGAGATGCGGGCGTAGAACTCCTTCTCGTCGCCGGGCTTGACCATGCCGCTTTGCAGCATTTCGGAGTAGCCGCAGATGGTGGTCAGCGGCGTGCGCAGCTCGTGGGATACATTGGCGGTGAAGCGCTTGCGCATGTTTTCGCCCTCGATGCGCTCGGTCACATCGCCCAGCAGCAGCACCGCGCCCTCGCTGCCCTCCACCACGCTGGCGTTGAGGGCGTAGATTTTGAGGTCCCACGGCATGGTGACCGAGGCCTCGCCGGTGCTGTCCATCTGCTGGAGCAATTGCAATATTTCGGGCTTTCGGCTGATTTCGGGCAGCGTTTTACCCAGGGCATCATGGGGGTCCACCTCCAGCATGGCGGCGGCGCTGCGGTTGATGGTTAGTATCCGCCGGCGCGCGTCCAGCACCATGAACCCCTCGGACATGCTGTCGATCAACTTGTCCATCTCCTGCTGCTTTTGCGCCAGAGCGTCCAACTGCTCGCGGCCATGCTTGTTTTGCTGGCTGATGCGCGTCAGCAGGGGGGACAGCTCTTCAAAGGTGTCCACCTCCTCGGGCGTGTCCAGGTTGATGCGGGCGATGGCGCGGCTCAGGTCGCCCGTCAGCAGGCGGGCGATGACCAGCGCGCCAATCAGGCACACGGCCAGACACACGCCCAGCCATGGCAGCATGTCGCTGAACAGCAGGTGCGTCACCTGCACGGGGGCGGCCAGGCGCAGCACGCTGCCGTCCTCCAGCCGCAGGGCGTAGTACATCATATCCTGCCCCAAAGTGCTGGAGTAGCGCACGGCGGTGCCGCGCCCCTGGCTGAGGGCCTGGATGAACTCCGGCCGGTCGGCGTGGTTCTCCATTGCCTGGGCGTCCGCCGGCTGGTCATAGTGCACATGCCCGTCCGCCGCAATCCAGGTGACCCGGCTGTCGGTGATCAAGCGGTTGAAAAAGTCCGTGCTGATGCCCTCTTCGGGCGTGCGTGCACGGATGAAGGCCGCCTCCTGCTGCAGGCTGTCGATGACCCTGCGCTGGGCGGATATGGGCAGCACCGCGCCGACCACCAGCGTAAACAGCAGGCCGGTCAGCAGCGATATCATGATGAGGCCGATAAAAATGCGTTTCTTCATGGCGCCAAATCAAGCCTCCTTGCGCTTTGGCGGGGGTTGCGGCGGCCGGTCATGCCTCGGCCTCCAGACGATAGCCCACGCCGCGCACGGTGCCGATGAGGGCGGCATTGCCCTTGAGCTTTTGCCGAAGCGAGCGGATGTGCGCGTCCACCGTGCGGGTGTCGCCGTAGTAGGTGATGTCCCACACCAGGTCCAGCAGTTTTTCGCGGGTGAACACAATCTGCGGGTTTTGCATCAGGCACTTGAGCAGCTCGTATTCCTTGTTGGTCAGGGTGACGGATTCGCCGTCCGACTGCACCAGGTGCCGGTCCAAATCCATGGACAGGGTGCCGATTTCCAGGCGGCGCAGCTCCTCCTGCGGGGTGGCGCGGCGCAGCACGGCCTTCACGCGGCTTAGCAGCTCCATCACACCAAAGGGCTTCACTAGGTAGTCGTCCGCGCCATTGTCCAGGCTGCGCACCTTGTCCATCTCGCTGCCCTTGGCGGTGAGCATGATGACAGGTACATGCGCGGTACGCGGGTTGTGGCGCAGCTCCAGCAGCAGGGTCTCACCGTCCACGCCGGGCAGCATCTGGTCCATCAGCACCAATTCGGGGATTTCTTTCTGCACTGCCTCGCGGAAGGATTGGCCTTCGGCAAAGCCCTCGGCCTCAAAGCCCGATTGCTTGAGCGCGTACAGCACCAAATCGCGGATGGACTGGTCGTCCTCAACCGAATAAATCACAGCTTGTCCCCTTTGTAGGTGCCGGTGACGGCATACTCCACCCATTCGGCGATGTTGCAGGCGTGGTCGCCGATGCGCTCCAGGTATTTGGCGATCATCAGCGCGTCCAGCAATTGCATGCCAAACTCGCTGTGTTTTTTCATGGTCTGCAGCAGCTCTTTCTTCACGTCGTTGAACAGCGCGTCCACCACGTCGTCGGACTCGATGACCTCGTGGGCCAGGTCCACATCGCGCTTGACAAAGGCGTCCACCGCGCGGTTCACCATGGTGCCGGCAGCCGGGCCCATCTGCTGCAAAAGCTCCGGGTACACATAGCGCTGGCCCTTGACGGGCATGGAGATAATCTCCGCGATGTCGGCCGCCTGGTCGCCAATGCGCTCCATGTCGGTAATCATTTTGAGCGCGCTGCTCACCAGCCGCAAATCCCGGGCCACCGGCTGCTGCATCAGTATCAGCCGCAGGCAGAGCGTCTCAATCTCGCGCTCCTTGCGGTCCACCTCCACGTCCGCTGCGATGACCGTGCGCGCGTGCTCCGCGTCGCGGCTGGCCATCAAAATGCCCGCCTGCTCGATGGCGTGCTCAATCATGCTGCCCATGCGAATCATTTCTTCGTTGAGCTTGTGCAGCTGTTCATCAAAATGGCTTCTCATCAACCGAACCTCCCCGTGATATAGTTCTCCGTCCGCTTGTCGGTGGGGTTGGAGAACAGGCTGTCGGTGTTCCCCATCTCAATCATCTCACCTAACAGGAAAAAGCTGGTCAAGTCGGAGATACGGGCGGCCTGTTGCATGTTATGCGTTACAATGACAATAGTATACTCATTTTTCATTTCCAGTACAAGGTCTTCAATCTTGCTGGTGGAGATGGGGTCCAGCGCGCTGGTGGGCTCATCCATTAGGATGACGTCCGGCTGTACGGCAAAGCAGCGGGCGATGCACAGCCGCTGCTGCTGGCCGCCGGAGATGGCCATGGCGCTCTTTTTCAGGTTGTCCTTCACCTCATCCCACAGGGCGGCCTTGCGCAGGGAGTGCTCCACAATGGCATCCAGTTTCACCTTGCTGCGCACGCCGTGGGTGCGCGGGCCGTAGGCGATGTTGTCGTAGATGCTCATGGGGAAGGGGTTGGGCTTTTGAAACACCATGCCCACGCGCTTGCGCAGCAGGTTGACCTCGGTCTGCGGGGCATAGATGTCCTCGCCAAACAGTTCAACCTTGCCGGTGATGCGGCAGCCCGGTATTAGGTCGTTCATGCGGTTGAGCGACTTAAGCAAGGTGGATTTGCCGCAGCCCGAGGGGCCGATGAGGGCCGTCACCTGCCGGGCGGGGATATCCATGTGGATATCCTTGAGCGCGTGAAACGAGCCATAGTACAGGTTGACGTCCTGTATATTGAAACAGGTGCCTGCGTCATCCTGTCCGGGCGTGTGCACGGCGCGGGAGTTTTGCGCGAAATTCGTCATCGGTCAGCCTTTCTTGGTCAGTCTTTTGGCAATGTAGGAGCTCAGCGCGTTCATCAGCACCACGATAATCAGCAGCACCACCGCCACCGCGAAAGACGCGCCGACCGCGCGGCCCTCCTCCTGCAGTTTGAACAGGTGCACCGCCAGCGTGCGGCCGGAGTCGTTGATGCCGGCGATGCCCGTGCCCGTGCCGGAGGTAAAGATCAGCGCCGCCGTTTCGCCGGAGATGCGGCCGATGGACAGCAGCACCGCGGCCAGGATGCCGGGCATGGCCACCGGCAGCACGATGCGCACGGTGGTGCGTAGCTTGCCAGCCCCCAGGCCGTAGCTGCCCTCGCGGTAGCTCATGGGCACCGACAGCAGGCTTTCCTCCGTCTGCCGCAGGATGAGGGGAAGCGTCATCGTGCCCAGCGTCAGCGCGCCCGATAGCATGGAGATGCCCATCTGGAGCGTCACCACAAACACCAGCATCCCAAACAGCGCGTAGATGATGGAGGGAATGCCGGCCAAGGTTTCCGCCGTGACGCGGATGATTTTGACCAGTTTGCTGCCGGGCTTGGCGTACTCGGCCAGGTAGATGCCGCCGCCCACGCCGAGGGGCACGGAAATCAGCAGCGACAGCGCCGTCATGGTGAGGGTGTTGAGGATGGCTGGCAGCATGGACAGGTTGCGGGAGTTATATTTGAGGGCAAACAGGCTGGCCTTGAAGTGCAGGGTGCCCTGCTCATCCCGGGAGAAGAACTCAGGCAGGCCGTTGACCAATATGTAGGCGATGATGAGCAGCAGCACCCCGATGGTGACAAAGCCCGCTGCCCAGCACAGCGCCTTGAGGAAACGGGAACCCAGGTGCATGCTTGGCCTGGTGGGCACCGTGATGTCCACTGCGGGCGTGGTTGCGCCGGTTTCGCTCATTGCACGACCCTCCTGCGGTTGATGAAGGAAAAGATGAAGTTGATGGCCATGACGATGATGAACAGCACCACGCCGGTGGCGATGAGGCTTTCGCGGTGCACATCGGCGGCGTAGCCCATCTCCAGCAGCACGTTGACCGTCAGCGTGCGCACGCCGGCCAGTATGCCGGTGGGCATGCGCGCCTGGTTGCCGGCCACCATCAGAATGGCCGTGGTTTCGCCGATGGCGCGGCCGATGCCCAGCACAATGCCCGACACAATGCCGGACTTGGCGGCGGGCACGATGGCGCGAAACACGCTGGATTCATGCGTGGCGCCCATGGCCAGGCTGCCCTCGTAATAGGAGTTGGGCACCGCGTTGATGGCGGCCTCAGACGTCTGTATGATGGTGGGCAGAATCATGATGGCCAGCAGGATGGAGGCCACAAACATGCTCAGCCCGTTGCCGCCCAGCATGTTGCGGGTGAAGGGCACCAGCAGTTTGAGGCCGAAGAAGCCATACACCACCGAGGGGATGCCGGCCAGCAGAGCAACGGCGGGCTTCATCACCCGCACCACCCGGCTGGAGGCGAAGCGGGCCATCAGAATGGCGGTCAGCACACCGATGGGGGCGCCGAGCAGCAGCGCGCCAAAGGTGACCAGGAAGGACCCGACGATCATCGGCAGGATGCCATAGATGCCGCGCAGGGGTGCCCATTCGGTGCCGGTGATGAAATCCCACGCCGAATACTTGGCAAAGAAGGGCAGCCCGTTGGCAAACAGGAAATAGCAGATGACGCCGACCGCGAAAATGCAGACGCATGCGGAGGCTAAGAATAGCCCCCGCATGAGTCCTTCGGAAATGTTTTTCCGATGCTGCATGGGATTACTTGTTCAGCGCTTCCCAGGTGGTGACTTCGCCGGTGAACACCTGGCGAACCTGCTCCACCGTGATGTCTTCCACGGGGTTCGCCAGATTGGTGACGATGGCGATACCGTCGGTGCCGATGACGGTGGCCAGGGCGCCCTTTTCGGTCTCGCTGTCCTTGAGGGTGCGGGAGGCCATGCCGATGTCATAGGTGCCATCCAGCGCGCCGGTGACGCCGGCGGAGGAACCGGTGGACTGTACTTCAATCTTCGCTTCGGGGTTCAGCTCCATGTAGCCCTCGGCCAGCAGCTCCATGACGGGGGCCACGGAGGTGGACCCGCCCACGGTCAGGCTGCCGGACTTGTTGGCGGCCGCGTAGCTGGGGGTCTGGTCGTTGGCGCTGGAGACAAGGCCGTCTTCGGTCACGATGGCCTGGCCTTCCTTGCTCATCACATAGGCCATGAAGTCCTTGGCCAGTTCGTCGGTCAATTCGCCCTTGGTGACCACGTTGAAGGGACGGGCAATTTTGTAGGTGCCGTTGAGGATGTTCTCGGTGGAGGCTTCAATGCCTTCCACCTTGAGGGCCTTGACGGTGTCATTGTGCAGCACCGAGGAGAGCGAGGCGTAGCCGATGGCGGCCTGGTTGTCAGCCACGGTGGTCAGCACCAGGTTGGTGCCGTTGGAGATGATGGCTTCGCTGTAGGTGTTGTCTTTTTCTTCGCCGGAAGCGTCCTTGGCTTGCACGCCCGTCAGCTCAACAAAGGCACCGCGGGTGCCGCTGCCCTCTTCGCGGGAAACGACGGTGATGACCTGTTTTGCGTCAAAGTCCGCGGCCAGCGCGGTCAGGCCCAGGGCCATGGTGAGAATCAGGAGCAGCGCAGTGAAAGAACGTAATTTCATGATAAATCCTCCTTCATAAATGGCATCTTCGTGATGCAACTCAAAGGTAAATCCTGTGTGTAAAGGACCGGCGGGACATTGTGTAAAATCTATGTAAAATGAGTGGAGGGGGGCTTTGCATCAGGGGATTGCCGCGGGGTGTATTTTGCGTATGCAGCAGGCGGCAAGGGTTCTTTCCCGCCGCGGCGGGGTATGTTATGATAGGCACAGCCAAATGAATCTTTCGCCAATGGAGGGACGTATGAATATTGAGCAATACCGCATCCAGCCCAAGGAGAAGGTGGATTTATCCAAGCGCACCACCCGCAGGCCTGATGACGCCGACAAAAAGGACATCACCGAAAAGCTGATGCCCGAAAACATCCAGAAGATGGCCGACCTGCAGGAGCGCCTGTACGCGGAAAACCGCTATGCTCTGCTCATCTGCCTGCAGGCCATGGATGCCGCCGGCAAGGACGGCGCCATCAAGCATGTGATGACCGGGCTCAACCCCCAGGGCACGCAGGTGGTGGCCTTCAAACAGCCCTCCAGTGAGGAGATGGACCACGATTACCTCTGGCGCATCGGCCGCGCGCTGCCCCGCCGCGGTGAGGTGGGCATTTTCAACCGCAGCCATTATGAGGAGGTCATCGTAGCCAAGGTGCACAACCTGGTGGCCAATCAGCAGCTGCCGCCGGAGCTGGTGGACGCGGACATCTGGCAGGAGCGCTACCGCCAGATCAACGACTTTGAGCGCTATCTGCACGAAAACGGCATCCGCACGGTGAAAATCTACCTGCACCTGTCCAAGGACGAGCAGCGCGACCGCCTGCTGGACCGCATCAACGAGCCGGAGAAAAACTGGAAGTTCTCCTCCGGCGATGTGCGCGAGCGCAAGCATTGGGATGAATATATGAAGGCATACGAGGAAATGATGGAGGAGACCTCCACCAAGGAGGCGCCCTGGTACGCGGTGCCCGCGGACAACAAGTGGTATGCCCGCTATGTCATTTCCGAAATCGTCAGACAGCAGCTCGAGGCCATTGACCCGCAGTTCCCCGAACTGGCGCAGAGCGAGCGGGACGTGCTGGAGGAGTGCCGGGTGCTGCTGGAGAACGGCAATTAACCCAACGTAAAGGCGACCATTTCTAAACCCCGGAAGGCGGCGTATTCCTCCGCCAGGACGCGCACGGCATGGCGCGCACCGGGGACTTCCTGCCAAAGGGCCGCGCGGACAGACAGTCCGCCGGCCTTTTTTGTGGCCGTCCAGGTGCCTGCGATACTTCCCTCATGTAAAATGACGCCGGGGTTGGCCACCGTCTGCCACACCTTACGCTGCAGGGCCTTGT
>CALNAU010000132.1 GCA_937874275.1 uncultured Clostridia bacterium
GGGTTTTGTCGGTGCCAATCATCCAGGGGAACCCCTGCCGGCCAATGGCCCAGGCAGTGTCCAGCGTGCCCTGGATATCGCGACCGTAGGGAATCTGCTCCTGTGTGATGGTGTAGCGGGTGCCATCCACCTCCACGGTGAGCAGCATCCCTTCCCCCTGCGCCTGCGCGGGCTGACCCAGGCGCTGCAGGGCTTCCGGCCGGCTGAGGCCGCCCAGGGCGATGCCATCCACCTCCACCCCATCAAAGAACACATCCCGCGCCATCATGGCCTGCCGCTGCTGAAATGCCCCGTGGGGCCGCGCCGCCTGCACCACAAACACCACCATGCCAATCAACGCCAGTACGCACACCGCCAGCACCGCCAGGTAGGGGCCGTCGCGCCCTTTATCCGTGAGAGGCGGTTCGGGTGGTTGTGTTGGGGGCGGGTCGGGCATTTGCTGCGGCTCGCCTTCGGGCAGGGGCACATCGCCATCTGCCTGCCATACGGTGGGCTGCGGAACAAACCCCTCCTGCTGCTGCCAGTCATCCTGGGGCCAGGGCTCGGGCTGCCGGGCGGGCTGAGGCGGTAAATCCTTGGGATAGGATGCGTATTGCGGCTGCATGGGGGCCTGCCGCGCGTCCTCGGACGGGCGGGCATGTCTGTCGCTGCGCCGGCTGCGGCCCTCTGCCACGGCAGTCCTCCCCATGATGTGATAGCCTGATTGTAGTCTTGGGCTTGACGGCTGTCAAGCAAACGCCCGTGGCGCATGGGAAATCCCGCCCATTTGCTTGACGCGCAGTGCCTGCGCGCTTATCATTTGAGCATTGGGAGGGATTGCCATGCGCGTTCTGTTTATCGGCAACAGCCACACCTATTTCAACGACCTGCCCGAACTGGTGCGCCAACAGTGCGCGCGCAAGGGGCAGCCTGTCGAAGTCTGCATGCTCACCCACGGCGGCAAGGGGCTGGACTTCCACGCCGCCGAGCCGCAGACACGCTTCAATATCCTCTATGGTGGATGGGATACGGTCATTTTGCAACACCGCGCTCACCCCATGGGCGATGTGGCGCTGCTTGAAAAGGCGCTGGACGACATATTGGTCTGGGTGCGGGAGGCGGGCAGCCGAGCCATGCTTTTTCAAACCTGGACACGCCAGGGCGAAGAGGACGCGCAGAAGGACATGTCCCGCGTCTACCGACAACTGGGTGAGAAGCACAACATCCCCGTCATCCCCGTGGGAGACCGCTGGCAGGCGTACCGCAGGGAACACCCGGACGCGGCTTTCTACCGCTCCGATGGCAGCCACGCCGCCCCTGCCGGCAGCCA
>CALNAU010000133.1 GCA_937874275.1 uncultured Clostridia bacterium
AGGGATTTGCCCCTGAGGTTCAATTGCTTCATGATGGATGGTATGTCCCGCATCGTTCAGCCCTCCTGCCTGCCCAGCATGCCTTCGAACAGGTGGTTGTTGTCGGAGAACCCGCCCACGAAGGTGCAGGTGATGTACCCCTTGGCGCACAGGTCCACATCGGTGCCGGGCTTGGCCGGCTCAATCTGCTCGCCCGCCTCAATCCAGAAATAGGGCACGCCGCGCGGGTTGGTGCGCCGCTCATAGCGGTCCAGGTAGAAGCTGTCGCTGATGGGGCAGATGCGCGGGCCCTTGAGCTGGTTGGGCGGCAGGGCCTTGGCGTTGATGTTGGCAAAGGTGAGCCGGGGCAGCGGCTTTTCGCGCAGCAGGTACATCACCTCCAGCGCGTAGTTGGCCAGGTTGAGGTGCATCTCACGGTCGGCACCCACGCCGATGGAGACGGCGATGGCGGGGATGTTGAGCATGGTGGCTTCGCGCGCGGCGGCGGCAGTGCCGGAGTAGTACAGCGCGGTGCCGATGTTCTCGCCCTCGTTGATGCCGGCCAGGCAGAAATCCACCGTGCCTTCGGCCAGGTACTGGCCTACGCGCACGCAGTCCACCGGGCTGCCGTCAATGGCATAGGCCTTGGCGCCGGGGAAATTGTATTCGCGCGTCATCACGGAGGTGTTGAGCGTCAGCCGATGGCTGGTGGCGCTCTGCTGGCTGGAGGGGGCGGCGATGGTGACCTGGTGGCCCTGGGCAATGGCGGCCTCGGCCAGCCACTGCAGGCCGGGGGCGAAGATGCCGTCGTCGTTGGATAATAGCAGGTGCATGCAGTCGGGTTCTCCTTTCAGGGGGTAGGGGCATCCGGGTGCACCGGCAGCCGGATGTTGCTGAATATGGTGGTGGCGATGGTCAGGGCCAGGGCAATGGCGCCGATGCCGGTCACCGTCTCCACACCGGTGGAAATGGCCATGCCAAAGTCCTGCGCGGCCAGGTACATCATGGTGCGGTAGACGCCAAGGCCCGGCACCAGGGGGATGATGGCGCTCACCAGAAAGGTGGTGGTGGCCATGCGCTGGATGCGGGCCGTTAGCTCGCACAGCAGGCCCACGGCCAGCCCGGCCACAAAGAAAGCCATCGCGGTTTTGCCCATCAACAGGTAGATAATATACCCGTTGAGGCCAATGAGTGACGTGTAGGGCAGCGTGCGGCGCGGCTGGCGCAGCAGTTCGCCGAAGAAGGCGGAGGCAAACATGCTGGCCACGCATTGAATCAGAATGTTCATCGTACCCCTCCTTACAGCATCAGGGCTACGGCGACACCGGCTGCCAGCAGCACGGCGCTCAGCAGCGCCTCGGTGGTGCGGGCCATGCCGGCCACCAGGTCGCCGCGCATGGTGTCACGCACCGCATTGGTGATGGCAAGACCGGGCAGCAGCGGCATGATGGCGCCGGATATCACGGCCTCCTGATTGCCGCCGGCTATACCCAGCAGTACCAGGGAACTGGCCGCCGCGACAAAGCCGCACGCCAGGGATACCAGCGGCGCCGCGGCGTTGAGCCGCCGAAACAGCGGCACCAACCCCTGTGTCAGGCCGCCCGCCAGAAAGGTGAGCAGAAATTCAAGCCAGCCGCCGCCAAACATCACCGAAAAAAAGCCCGCGGAGGCCGCGTAGGCCAGGGCCATCAGCGCGTGGCGGGGGCGCGGGCCGGTGCGCAGCTGCTCCAGCGCGTGCAGCGCTTGCTCGGGCGTCATCAGCTGCGCGGCACTGGCGCGGGAGATGGTGTTCACCTCGTCCAGCGTCTGCAGCTGGATGCTGCGGTCGCGCACACGCTTGATGCGGGTCAGGCTCTCGCCGCCCTGCGTCTGCACGCACAGCATAAACCCGGTGGGAAAACACATGATTTCCGCCTGGCCCAGGCCAAATGCCTCGCACATGCGGATGGCGGTTTCCTCGGCGCGGTAGATTTCGCCGCTGCATTCGAGGATTGTCTGCGCGGCCAGCGCCGCGGCGCTCAGGGCCAGCTTTGCCTGCTCCATCTACTCGCTCCTTTCCCACGCTACGATACCACAAAACGAGGGTACGGTAAAGAAAAACAGCCGATGGTTGCTTGCGCTGACACATGCATTTTCGGTATACTTTCCCACAAGAGGTGAAGCGCATGACAGCAGGGTCTCAACGGGGCATTTCCCCGCGCCTGAACGCGGACGCGGGTTTCATCCGGGTGGTCGCCATGGTGACCATGCTGATTGACCATATTGGCGTTGTATTTTTCCCCGGTGTGCTGGAGCTGCGCGTCATCGGTCGCATCGCGTTCCCGCTGTTTTGCTGGGGCATCGTCACCGGGTTTGAGCGCACGCGCAACTGGCCGCGCTACGCGTTGCGCCTGCTGCTGATGGGGCTGGTGGCCCAGCCATTTTACATGCTGGCGCTCAACCACCGTTTGTACGAGT
>CALNAU010000134.1 GCA_937874275.1 uncultured Clostridia bacterium
CCATAACCGCTCCATCCATTCACGATAAAAAAGAACGACCCGTGCCACCCCACGGCATGCCATCGTTCCCTTCACACTAATGTATTATATCACGGAAATGAAAAGGGGCAATGCGCGAATGCATAGTATGCATTTCTAAGGAGCCCAATGGAAGCTTCGAAAAAGCGAGAAAGCACGGGCTTTCCAATCGGAAAACCCGTGCTGTTGTATGACACTTAGGGAAACTTACGTCATTTAGCGATAGAGTGATGTATTTTCCTTCGTCACGAGCGTCATCGGGATATACTGCTCGGGCGCTACTTTGAATCCGTTCAACGCGAGCAGGCAGGCATAGATGGCGTTTGCCACCTGGCTCTTCTCCTCCTGGGCGCCGGTAATCAGGATTTCACCCGCATCAATGGCATCCAGGCAGTCATTATCCACATCAAAGGTAACATGAACCATTTCTTCCAGACGGCCCGCAAACTTGCACGCCTCTAAAGCGCCCATGGTCATGTCCTTGTTCACGGACGCGACGCCGTCAATCTGCGGGTAGCGCTGGAGGAAATTCTCCATCACGGTCATACCCTTTTCACGGTTGAAGTCGGCCGGCTGCGAGTCCAGCAGCTCAATCTCCGGATACTCAGCGAAAGCGGCCTTATAACCGTCAACGCGTTCGGTGGATGTGGAGTTACCTGAGGTGCCTTCAATCAGAACAACTTTGCCCTTGCCCTTCAGTTCTTCACTGAGGGCCTTGCCCAGCTGATAGCCAACCTGATAGTTATCCACACCAATCCAGGTAAGCACATCGCCGCCATAGGCCTTGGTGTTGGGTGTGGCTACCGGGATGCCGGCGGCATTGCATTTTTCAATGGCCGGAATAATGCCGGTTGAGTCTGCAGGGGTGATGATGACCGCATCGGCACCGGACGTGATCGCCTGTTCTACAAGCTGAATTTGTTCCTCTACACTGTAGGGGGTCTCGGGTCCGATATTTTTCATATTGATATTGGACACAAGGGCAGCCGCTTTTTCAGCGCCATCAATCATGCTCAACATGAAAGAGAACTGCATCGATTTGACGATGAAAACAAAATTGTATTCCCTGAGCGCTGCATTTTCCGCACTCGCGTAGTATCCCGGCGCCAAACTTGCCATCAATACGACAGCCAATAGCAGAGCCATGAGTTTTTTCATTGTAGAATACTCCTTTACGATTTTATTTTCTTGAACTCTTTTACCGTTGACGAAATCGCAACCTCTGTCGGAATTCGCTCCATGCTTGAAGCGCCGACAAACCCATCAATTTCGGGCAGATACTTCAGGAACTTCTCGAAATCGGCCGGCGTCGAAAGCGGGCCGCCGTGGGCCAGCCAAAGCACATCCTCACGTACTGCCTGCCCGGCATCCATGATTTCCCTCGTCAGTTTGGCGGAATCCTCGATTGACAATGCCTTGGTGGAACCGATTGTGCCGCCCACCGTCAATCCGACATGAGCAACGATACAATCCGCTCCGGCTTCTGCCATCAGTCGGGCTTCTTGCGCGTTAAAGACGTACACGATGGAAAAGATGCCCTTTTCGTTGGCAGTACGGATCATTTCGACTTCCTTGTCGAATCCGAACCCAGTCAGTTCCAGTTGTTCGCGGAAGTTTCCATCAACCATCCCCATGGTCGGAAAGTTGTTGATGCCACTGAAGCCTCTGCTCATGACATCGTCCAGATGATAGCTGATTACTTTTGTTACATCCTGCGCGAAACAAGAACAAATCACCGGCACTTCCTTAACAACAGGAAGTACATCTCTTTCGCCCATCTCCCGGGCGACATCATTGGCATTGGCAAACGCCAGCCAGCCGGACAGCGACCCATGTCCCTGCATCCGGTATCTGCCGGAATTAAACACCATGAGCATGTCTGCGCCGCCATTTTCTATGGCTTTGGCGGATATGCCGCTGCCTGCGCCCGCAACTACAAGCAATTCCCCCCTTTCTCTAATGGCGCGCAAGCGGTCATTTAGCTCCTGTCTCGTGTAAGTTCTCAAAATACACCACTCCTTTCAGTTCATCTATCTTCATGAATCATCATTTCAAGCAGCTCAAATACGCGCTCCCCAAATCCGGGATCGTAGATATGCCGCTCGTCCTCGATGACCTCAACAGAGGTTCCCTTGAGCCGATTCTTGAGTGTTTTAAACAAAGCCTCGTTGGCCTCGGGCATATAGAATACCTGGCCGGGCTTGTCAATGGAGGATAAGCCTCCCCTGGGTATGAGTATGGTCACATTGGACGTAGCACGCGCCAGCTTGTCAGCAATAAAGTTGCCTATAGCGATGTTTTCTTCCACGTTGGTGCGCATTGTCGTCATGGTGGGGTTGTGTTTGTTCAGCACACGACCCGACTTATATTTTTCAGGCACCTCATCGATGGGAGGAAGTACAATGGTATCGGCGGCTCCCGGAACCAACACCATCGGAATGCCTTTGGCGACCGCCGCTTCCAAACGATGGGGTCCTGCATCGTGCAACCCTTTGAGCAAATGTCCGCCAACCTCGGCAATGGTCATATCCATCACGCCTTGAATCATGCCTTCCGTGATAAACCGCTCCATGGAACGGCCGCCTGCGCCGGAGGCATGAAACACAACGGTCTCATAACCTTTGCGTTCCGCGGCTAATCTTGCTCGGCTAACGCCCTTGGTCGTTGTTCCATACATGGTCATGGCAATGCGCGTGATATTCGGATTGGCCAATTGCATGGATAAATCTGCCCAATTCTCTGCGTACCACGTCGCTGCTGCCGCCGCCATGGCGGCAAATCGGCCAAACACTATTTTGGTAATCGCATTCAAGCCAGCCACATCAGCAATAGACGGCATCATGGTGATATCGCTGTCCTGTAAGTACCACCTCACATTGCCGGAAGCAAGGGTGCTCAGCATCAGCTTGGGCAGCCCAAAGGGCAAAGCGCGCATAGCCTGGGTCACAATTTGGGTGCCGCCGGCACCGCCAATGCCAATTATTGCGGTCATTTCGCGATTGGCATAAAGCCTTTTGATATATGCTTCGACCAGTTTAGAAGCCACACCCACGGCATCGCCGCGCGGCTTTGCGCGAATGTTCTCAACTGTATGCTCGGTGCCCTCACATAGCGCGGCAAGTGGAACATCCGGTAAGCCGCCCTGGGGCGCGTCGCCAACACCGACGTCAATGGTCAGGCACTTTATACCCCGCCCTTCAATTTGCTTTTTGATGAACTCGGATTCCTCACCCTTTGTGTCATACGTGGCGATAAAGACGACACATGCTTTCATCGTGATGCTCCCTCTTTCAACATACTATGCTGACGCTGCGCCATCCGCGCATCTGAAAGATCATTGTCAAGCTCCATTTTTTTCTTGGACAATGTTTGATTAAGATAAACGGCAAATATAATCAGAACACCATTAATCAATGCCTGCAGTTCACCGGGAAGCCTCAGCATGTTCATGCCCGACTGAATGGTATAGACCACAATCGCACCACCTGCGACACCCCAGATATTACCGTAGCCACCCGCCATCGCAAAACCCCCGATGAGCGAAACCGTGATGGCCTCAAAATGTGTATCGCCTGCCAAGCCCGGCTCCGTCGAATTTAATCGGGCCATGTACATCAGACCGGCAAATCCTGCCAGCGCGGAACTCACCGTATAGGCGATGTTGATCATGCGGTCTGTGTTGATGCCCGAAAACCGCGCGGCAGTTGGGTTAGCACCAGTGAAGTACCACTTTCGGCCAAGGGTTGTCCCTCTGAGTATCAGGAAGAAGGCCAACAGCGCAATCAACGCAATCAGCATCGGCATCGTGACGTTAAAGCCGGCTACCCGAAATAGCCTCCCGACCAATAAATCCCGGAACGCCTGATTTACGCCATAGATGACCCGATTTCGCAGATAAACCCAGGCAAGGCCTCTGCAGGCATACATGACAGCAAACGTGGCAATATAGGGCGTAATGCGCAGCTTTGTGATTAACAGACCGCTGATATAGCCGATGGCCGCCGCGGTGAGAATCACCATGGCTGCTGGTATGAGCGGGTTGACTTCACTGGTTTTAAGAAGCATATCGCCCCACATGACCGTAGTGAGTGCCATGACGGACCCAATGGAAAGATTGATGCCTCCCATCAGAATGACAATCGCCTGGGCAATGCCAACGATGACCAGAAAGCTTGCCTGGTTCAATATGGTGGACAGGTTGGACGGAGATAGGAAACTGATGCCCTGAAACATGTTGAGCACTGCAAAAATCGCAAATACAATCAACATGATGACAACCGAGGAAAGGCCATAAACCGTGGATTTCACGCGTTTGGTGAGCAGGTTCTTCTTATCCATACGTTTTCCTTTCCCGCTTACAACGCGTGAATGCCGGCACGGGCTTTGGATTTTTCCGCTGCATAGTACTGAACCACTTCATTGATGACCATACCGACTATTAAGGTACAGCCTATCACCACCATAACCACGGAGGTGTTGACCCCGCTCAGGCTCATGGCGTTTCTTACTGTGAAGAGTGTGAGGGCGCCCAAAATGGCGCCGGGTATGGAGCCCTTGCCGCCCTTCAGTGAATTACCGCCCAACACAGCCGCGACGACTGCCTGAAACTCCAGATTCTCACCGATCATCGGCTGGAGGCTGTTGGTGCGGATCATCAACACCATGCCTGCAATGGCTGCCAGAAACCCGGCTCCGACATAAATCCCTGTCTTCCACCTGTTGGGTGAGATGCCGGCCAATCGGGCTGTCTCTTCATTTGCGCCAAGCGCATAGGTATTGCTGCCCAGCGTAGTCCGGTAGAATAGCAGCAATACCACGGCAATGATGAAAATGGTCAACACCAGCAACACAGATATCGAAAGCGTGTAGGCCGCAGAGTCGCCGAACTGTACGGTCAGCGCGTTGTCACCCAGCAAGGTAAGCAGATTGGTTTCCGTGGGTGCGGCCCACGAAACGGTTCGTTTCTCGCTGAGGGTATTGGCAATACTCTGGGCAATGCCGCCCATTCCGAATGTTGCGATAAATGATGGGACCTTCATCCTGGTCACTACCACGCCGTTGAGAAAGCCCACCACCATGCCGGAAAGCAAGCCCGCAAGGATAGCCAGGCTTGGCGCAGCTCCCCCTCTGAGCAGCATCGCCATGATGACCCCTGTCATCGAAACTACGCCACCCAGCGAGAGATCAATCCCGCCCATCATCAGGCAGACCGACATCGCCGTGCTCAGCAGCATCAGCGCACAGGCTTGTGTCAATAGCGTCGAAATATTGCCCGGTGTAAAGAAGAGAGGAACGATGATGGAGGCCGCGACAAAGACAATGATAAAGATATAGGTGGAGTTGGGCAGACCGCTCAATCGAACGCTTCTTTTCTGTGATGTCATTCTATGCTCCTCCTATGCGTTGGAAAACGCCAGCTCCAGAATCTGGTGCTGCGTCGTATCAGACGCGTTAAACTCGCCAACCACCTGGCCCCCTGACATCACATAGATTCGATCGCTCATGCCGAGTATTTCCGGCAACTCGGACGAAATCATGAGGATAGCGGCACCTCTGTTTGCCAGTTCGTCCATCAGTTCATATATGCTGTTCTTGGCTCCTACGTCAATGCCGCGGGTCGGTTCATCGAAGATGAACACCTGAGATTTTCCCAAGAGCCACTTGGCAAGCACGACCTTCTGCTGCGTGCCGCCGCTTAAAAACATCGTTCGTTTTTCTATGGATGATGTCGCGATGTTCAATTTATCCACGTATTCTTTGACGGTGTCCTCTTCCCGCTTGCGGTTAATCATGGAGGTGGGGTTTAACGCTTGCAGGTTCGCGATGACTGTGTTTTCCCGAATGCTGAGCGACAAAGCCAGCCCTTCCAGCTTTCGGTTTTCGGGGATGAGACTCATGCCTGCCTTTTTCGTTTTCTGGGGGTTATGTCGGCTGACCGTCTTCCCGCCTATCTTGACCTCCCCGGCCTTATACTTATCTATGCCAAACGCGGCTTTCGCCACCTCGGACCTACCCGCGCCTATCAGCCCTGCCATGCCCACAATTTCACCTTCCCGAACCACAAGTGACACATCCTGAAAGGCTTCGCCGGAAAGATGGTTGATCTCCAGCATCGGGGCGCCAACCTCTCCCCTGTTTCGGGGGTATAGGTTCTCAATCTTTCGGCCTGCGATAGCCTCTATAATCCCGTTGATGGTCACGTTTTCGATGCGGTCCGTCATGATGTGTTTGCCATCCCGCAGTACCGTAACACGGTCGCCAATCTCAAACAACTCGTCCAAACGGTGTGAGATATAGAACATCCCCACCCCACGTGCCTTGAGCATTCGAATGATTCGGAACAATTCCTGTATCTCGGAATCGGTTAGGGAACTCGTGGGTTCATCGAACACAAGAATTTTTGCGTTAACACTGAGCGCTTTCCCGATTTCCACCAACTGCTGCGCGCCAATGCTCAAATTCTTGACCAACGTGTTCGGGCTGATATTGAGGCCCAATTCCTGCAGCGCTTCACGGCAGCGCTTCACCTGCTCACCCTTGTTGACGAATAGCCCTTGCTTTAGCTCCTGCCCCAGAAAAATGTTACTGGCTATGGAAAGTTCGGGCACCAGGTTTAGTTCCTGGTAAATCATCTGAATGCCCAAATCACGCGACAATTTGGGCGAATTGTTGACGATCTCTCTGCCTTCAAATATCATCCTCCCGGTATCAGCCGTATAAGCACCGGAAAGAATTTTCATCAATGTTGATTTACCGGCGCCATTTTCTCCGACAATGGCATGAACCTCGCCTCGCATCAGTCCAAAACTGACATCATCCAAGGCTCGCACGCCCGGAAATGACTTGGATATTTTGTCAAACGACAGAATCTCTTCCATGCTCACACTCCTACTCGCGCGATATTGACTCGTTCAGTAGCTTAAGCCCGGTTCGCTTGCTCTCGTCCTTCTTCACTTTTTGCAGGACATCCTTCAGGTGTTCTTCCATGTAATACTTCGCTTCCGTAGGTTGATGCTGGGCAATGGCTTGATAAATTTTGAAGTGAAAGTCATTGCTGCGTTCTTTTCCGTGTGTTCGCAAGAAGCCCATGAGCCATACCGTGTACATGTTTTCCAGCATCTCCGCCGCCTTGATGAAAAGCGTATTGCGAGAGGCGATGGCTATCTTTCGGTGAAATTCCATATCATATTTTGCGAATAGGTCGCTATCATCAATCGAGGCGGCAGCCTGCTTCCATGTCGCGTCCATTCCCGCAACATCTTCCTCGGTGGCCCGAACCGCGGCCAGGTACGCGGCCTCGCCCTCCACCCC
>CALNAU010000135.1 GCA_937874275.1 uncultured Clostridia bacterium
ACGGGCAAGCGGATTCCCCGCCCGGAGGGCCTGCCCGAGTGCCTGCTGACGGAGCGGGCGGGCTGCTTTGTCACGCTGCACAAGTTGGGCGAGCTGCGCGGCTGCATCGGCACCATCGCCCCCACGCAGCCCTGCCTGGCGGATGAAATCATCCACAACGCGGTGAGCGCCGCAGCCCGGGACCCGCGCTTCCCCGCCGTCCGCGCGGGCGAGCTTGATGACATCGACTGCTCGGTGGATGTGCTGGCGGCGCCGGAGGATATCGCCGATGAAAGCCTGCTGGACGTGAAGGAGTATGGCGTCATTGTCACCCGGGGCGGGCGGCGCGGCCTGCTGCTGCCCAACCTGGACGGGGTGGACACCGTGGCCGACCAGGTGGCCATCGCCCGGCGCAAGGCCGGCATCGGGCCGGATGAGCCGGTCAGCCTGCAGCGCTTCAAGGTGACGAGGTACCACTGATGCGCTGCCCTGTGTGTCCCCACCACTGCGAGTTAACGCCGGAAGGCCCGCCCGGCCGCTGCCGCGCGCGGGGCAACCGCGCGGGGCAAAGCGCGCCGCTCAACTACGGGCTGGCCACCTCCCTGGCGCTGGACCCCATTGAGAAAAAGCCGCTGTACCGCTTTTACCCCGGCAGTCAGATATTGTCCGTGGGCAGCTTCGGCTGCAACATGGATTGCTTCTTTTGCCAGAATGACAGCATCTCCTGCGCGGGGGCGGATGAGGTGCAGACGGAAACCTGGTCGCCCCAGCGGCTATGTGATTTGGCCGTGGCGCTGGTGCCCCGCGGCAACATCGGCGTGGCCTTCACCTACAATGAGCCCCTGATAGGTTTTGAGTATGTGGCGGATACCGCCAGGCTGCTGAAGGCGCAGGGCTTGTATACGGTCGCCGTTACCAACGGCTGTTTCTGCCCGGAGGCGATGGCCGATGTGTTCACGGCGGTGGATGCCTTCAACATCGACTTGAAGGGCTTTACCGCGGCCTGGTACAGGCGGTTGGGCGGCGACCTGGATACCGTGCAGGCGTTTATCACGCGGGCCGCTCAGTGCGCCCATGTGGAGCTGACCTGCCTGGTGGTACCGGGGGAGAACGACACCGACCAGGAGATGGCAAATCTCTCCCGCTGGGTGGCAGACCTCAGCCCGGAAATCCCGCTGCATATCAGCCGATTCTTCCCGCGGCGCAATGCCAGGGACAAACAGCCCACGCCCCGCGCCACCATCGAGCGGCTGTGCGCTGTGGCCGGGGAGCACTTGCGATATGTATACGCGGGGAATGTGTAGCCTACACGCCCCAGGCGGTGCGCAGCGCGGCCACCGCCTCATCTAATTGATCGTCCCGTAGCCCCGCAAAGCCCATCACCACGGTGCTGGGCTTTGGCTTTGCCCGCATGCAGTATTCGCTCAGCCCCCGCAGGGGGATGCCGGCCGCGGCCGCGCGTTGGGTCAGCGCCTGCTCGCTCAGCTGCGGCACGGTCAGCAGAAAGTGCAGCCCGGCCTGCTCGCCGGATATGTCGGCATGGGGGATAGCACGAAGCAGTGCCAGCAGCCGCGCCAGCCGCGCTGCATAGGCGTTGCCCGCCCGCCGCAGGTGGCGCGCGTAGTGCCCCTGTGCGATAAAGCGGGCCAGCGTGTGCTGCTCAAAGCGGGATACAGTCTCCCCGGTCTTGTACAGCCCTTGGCGGTGTCGCTCCAGCAAGGCGTCCGGCAGCACCATGTAGGCCAGGCGCATGGAGGGGGCCAGGCTGCGGCTGAAGGTGCCGATGTAGGCGACCGGCGCGTCCCCCGTCATGCCCTGCAGGGCAGGCAGCGGGCGGGATTGGTGACGAAACTCGCTGTCGTAGTCATCCTCGATGATGAGGCGGCCCGGCCGCTCGCCCGCCCAGCGCAGCAGCTCGCTGCGCCGCCCGGCGGGCATGGACAGCCCCAGGGGGAACTGGTGGCTGGGCATCACATAGCACACGTCGGCGGTGCTCTTTCGCAGCAAGGCGCTGGACATGCCGGCCTCATCCACCGCCAGCGGCAGCACGCTCAGCCGCTGGCGACCGCAGGCGCGGTACAGGCCGTGATAGCCCGGATCCTCCGCGGCCACCACGCTGCCCTCGGGCAGCAGTTGCAGCAGCACGCTCAGCAGGTAGTCCGCCCCCGCGCCGATAACCACCCGCTCGGGGCCGGCCCGCAGCGCGCGGTATTGATAGAGAAAGTCGCTCAACGCCGTGCGCAGCGCCCAGTCACCCTGCGGGTCGCCCCGCTGCAACAGGTCCGGCCGGTTGTGCAGGGTCTCGCGCATCAGGCGCATCCATACCCGCTGGGGAAACAGCGACGCGTCCGTCGCCGAGGTGCTGAAGTCAAAGCGGGGCACGGGTGCACTGGCGGGCTGTGGGCCGGGGTAGATGGAGGCAGTAACCTCCGGCAGCGGCTGCACCGCGTTGACAAAGAAGCCGCGCTTGCTCTCGGGGCGGATGTACCCCTCGTCCTGCAACAATTCATAGGCGGCGCTGATGGTACTCTCGCTCACGCGCAGGTGGCGGCTCAGCGCGCGGCGCGAGGGCAGCCGAGCGTCCCGCGGGATGCGGCCGCGGCCAATCTCCCCCGCGATGTGGCGGTACAGCTGCTCGTACAGCGGTTGGTCCGCCGCCGGGTTCAGCCGACAGGTAATCTCCATGCTGCCCTCCAATCTGGTGTGGTAATAAACTCATATTCTGGCACTTTACAGGATACCAGTCTCTGCTATCATTGTAGCAAAGGGTGTGTATCTGTCAAGGAGGGCAATGCCATGAGCAACAGCAAGCGCAAGAATGTACCGGCGGCCGGTCTGGCCTTCGCGGGCATGATGATCGCGCTGGTCTTTGTATCCAACTACATCAGCATCCCCACGGCCTTTTCGCGGCTGCACGTGGCCAATGCCGTGTGTATGCTGGCCGGTATGCTGTTTGGCGGGGTGCGCGGCGGCATCATCGCGGGGCTGGGCTCCGCGCTGTTTGACCTTACCTTCCCCGCCTATGTGGCCGAAAGCTGGATTACCTTCATCAACAAAGGCGCCATGGCGCTGGCCTGCGGCGTGATTGTCAACGACAAGGGCAACACCCTCAGCCGCCCGGTCATCAGCGTCATCGGCAGCCTGACGGGCGCGGTGCTGTACATCGCCTTGTACCTGTTAAAGAGCTACGTCCAAATCCGCTGGGTCACCCCGGTGCCGGCGGACACCTTGGCCGCGGCGCTGGTGGGCAAGCTGAGCAGCGCCGCCATCAACGGCCTGTTCGCCGTGGTGGTGGCCCCGCTGCTGTACGGCGCGCTGTACCCGGCGCTCAAAAAGGCGGGTCTATACAACCATCTGCGGGATTAGGGCCCTACTCACCGACATTGAAATACAAAAGCCGTCCGGACGCTTGCCGGACGGCCTTTATCGTATGTAACGATTACAACATCTCCCTTTTCACGCCCAGGTGCATGGTCTTTGCGTAGTCGATGTTGTCGTAAATCGCCTCGTCAATCAGGGGGGAGAATTGCTGCCATTCCTGCAGCGACAGGGCTTCCAGCGGCTTTTGCTGCTGCTCGGCGTAGAGCACCGTCTGCCCCACAATGCCATGCGCGTCCCGGAAGGCCACGCCCCGGCGAACCAGGTAGTCGGCCGCCTCGGTGGCGTTCATGAAGCCGCCCCGCAGCGCGTCGCGCAGGCGCTCCTCCCGTATCGACATGGTGGCGATGATGCCGTTCATCACCGTCAGGCAGCTGAGGGTGGTTTCCATCGCGTCGTGGAAACTCTCCTTGTCCTCCTGCATGTCCTTGTTGTAGGCCAGCGGCAGGCCCTTCATCACGGTCAGCAGGCCCATCAGGTGCCCGTACACGCGGCCTGTCTTGCCGCGAATCAATTCTACGCTGTCGGGGTTTTTCTTTTGCGGCATGATGCTGGAGCCCGTGGCGTAGCGATCATCCAGCAACACGAAGGCAAACTCCTGGCTGGAGAAAATCACCAGCTCCTCGCACAGGCGGGACAGGTGCGTCATGATGATGGCCAGAACGGCCAGCGCTTCCATCAGATAATCCCGGTCGCTCACGCCGTCCAACAGGTTGGCGTGCGGCCGTTCAAAGTCCAGCAGCTGGGCACTGTAGGCGCGGTCGATGGCGTGGGTGGTGCCGGCCAGCGCGCCGCAGCCCAGCGGGCACTCGTCCATGCCCGCGATGGCGTTGTTCACGCGGCGCAGGTCGCGCGTCAGCATGGCGTGGTAGGCCATCAGCCAGTGTTTGACGGTGATGGCCTGTGCGCGCTGCAGGTGGGTGTAGCCGGGCATGGGCACGGGGTGCTGCGCGGCCTTGGTCTGGATGGTTTCCATCAATTGCTGCAATACGTCGGCCAGCTGCCGGCAGCGGGCGCGGGCGTACAGCTTCATGTCGGTGTTCACCTGGTCGTTGCGGCTGCGCGCGGTGTGCAGCACCTTGGCGGCATCGCCGATGCGCTCGCGCAGCTTGACCTCCACAAAGGTATGCACATCCTCAAAGCTGCCGTCGGGCACCAAGGTGCCGGCCTTCGCCTCGGCCAGCATGGCGCTCAGGCCGCTGTCGAGGGCGTCGCCCTGCTGGGCTGTAATCAGGCCGCAGCGGGTCAGCATCTTCGCGTGGGCAATGCTGCCCACAATGTCCGCCTCCAAAAGCCAGGCCGTTTGCACGGCATTGTTGTGAAACGCCGCCATGTCCGGCGCCACATCGCCCTGAAACCGTCCGCCCCACAGCTTGTCCTCATACCCTGCCTGCATGTCTCTGCCCTCCATGGCGGGCATGGTATCACATAAATATACCGATGTAAACCAATTGTATGCGACATATGGCGCGTATACACATGATATAGTGGAATTACAGCATAGATATGCAAAACCGGCCTCTGTGGGCCGGTTCATGAGGTATCGTTGTCCGGCGTTACTCCGCCGCCTCCTTGGGCATCTCCACTTCATCCTCAGTATAGACCGGGATGCCCTCGTCCAGCATCATCTGGGCCAGCAGGCCGTTGCCGCTGACCAGCGTGCCCGTGAAGGTGCCGTCGTAGAGGAAGCCCTTGCCGCAGGATGGGCTGCGCGCCTTTAAAATGGCGGCCTCGCACCCCAGCAGGTGATACAGCCGCAGGGCTTCCTGTGCCCCGCGCAGGAATGTGTCCGTACAGTCCTCGCCCTCGCGGGTTTTGAGGCGGCCCTGCTGCCATTCGCAGGCAGGGCGCGGCGTGGGCAGGCCGCCCAGCTGCTCTGGGCACACGGGCACCAGCTCGTGGCCGCTCAGCTGCGCGGTCACCGCGGGGCAAAACTTGCTCTGCCCGTCATGGCGGCAGGCCACACCCAGCAGGCAGGCGCTCACCAATACTTTCATACGAAACGAGGGAATAAATGCACAGGTGGACGATGGATTTTTTCGTTCCCCGCTAAGCCGAAAGAAGGAGGCGTAGCGGCGTCTACGCCGACTGAGGGAGGTGACGTGAGAACGGAAAAAGACAAGTTCAGCCAAGCATTTATGATCGAGTTGCGTATCATGCGATACTGAGGGCGATTTCAATCATCTGGGTAAAGGTCTCCCGCGCCTGGTCGCTGCCCAGGGCTTCGCCGGTGAACGGGTTGTCGGAGATGGTGAGCAGCGCCAGCGCCTTTTTGCCCGCGGCCGCGGCGTTGAGGTACAGGGCATAGGTCTCCATCTCCACCGCCAGCACGCCCAGCTTGCCCAGTACCTGCACGGGGCTGGGCTCGGTTTTATCGTAGAAGATGTCAGAGGAGTATACCGGCCCCATGCGCATCACGATGCCCAGGCGGTCGGCCTCGCGCTTGGCGGCGCACAACAGGTCAAAGTCGGCGCAGGGGGCCATGTTGCCCCTAAAGCCGAACTGGCTGCCGTAATTGGAGTTGGAGTACGCGCTCATCGCGGCCACCACGCTGCGCAGCTTGAGGCTCTGGTCCATCATGCCGGCCGAGCCCACGCGGATGATCTGCTCCACCCCGTAGGCGTGGTACAGCTCGTAGGAGTAGATGCCGATGGTGGGCATGCCCATGCCGGACGCCATCACCGATACCTGCTTGCCCTTGTATTCACCGGTATAACCCTGTATGCCGCGCACGTCGTTGACCAGGCGGGCGTTCTCCAGGTAGGTTTCGGCGATGAAGCGGCTGCGCAGCGGGTCGCCGGGCATCAGCACGGTGCGGGCGAAGTCGCCCTTCTTGGCATTGCTGTGCAAGGTTGGTATATTCATGTTATTTCTCCCATCCGCCGTTGTTTTTAAGGAAAAACGGCTGTTCACTTACCATGGCGTAGCGCTCGGCCAGCAATGCCTTGTCCTCCCCGGTCAGCGGGGTTTGCAGCACCTGGTCGACGTGGTCCACCATGAAGCTGAAGTTCTCATAGTTGCCGGGCGGCACCAGCACATCCGCGCCCATGGCCAGCGTGTAGCGCATGGCGGCGATGCGCAGCGCCTTGTCCGCGCGGTCAAAGGGTTTGCACCAGCTCTTGGGGTAGGGGGAGGCCTCGCGCTCGCCCTCATCCCGCCAGGCGCGCTCAATCAGCGTCTTCATGCCCAGCAGGCCAAAGCCCAGCTGCTCCTTGCGGCGCGCCACCTCCCCGCCGATGCCCTCGCCCATCTCCAACTGGTAGTTCATGGGAAACAGCACCGTGTCAAAGGGGTACAGCGCCAGGCATTGCAGGGCTGCCTGCTGCGCGTGGGCGGAGAAGCCGATTTTGCGCACGACGCCCTCCTGCTTGCGCTTGACCAGCAGCTCCATCACGCCGTCCTTGGCAAAGGCGCGCTCCACATCCTCCGGCGTGGTCATGGCATGCAGCTGGTACAGGTCAAAGTAGTCGGTGTGCAGCAGCTGCATGGATCGCTCCATTTCCCGGCGGGCGCCTTCCAGTCCGCGCTCGGTGGTTTTGCAGGCCAGGTACACGTCGCGCCGGTGGGCGCGCAGCGACTGGCCTAACTTTTCCTCGGCATCGCGGTAGGTGGGCGCTACGTCAAAGTAGTTGATGCCCCTGTCCAGCGCCCAGGACACATAGCGGTCGCTGGCCGCCTGCCCCTCATCGGAGGAGATGATGCCGCCATAGACCACCGCGCTGACCTGATACCCCGTATTGCCCAGCGGCCTGTAATGCATGGATGCCTCAAATTCTGGCGAAGTAGTCGATCATCGCTTCGCCGGCGATGCTTTTCACCTGCTGCTCGCTGTAGCCGCGGCGGCGCAGCGCGTCCAGCAGCGCCGGGAAATCCGCCGGGTTGTCCAGCCCCTCGGGCTTGGTGCCGATGCCGTCAAAGTCGCTGCCAAAGCCAATCTTGCCCTCGCCGCCCATGGCCATCATGTGGTCAAAGTGGTCCACCAATGTATCCAGGGTGCAGCGGCCATCGGTGAGGAACGCGGGGTAGAAGTTGAGCCCCACAAAGCCGCCCGCGCGGAACAGGGCCTTGAGCTGCTCGTCGGTCAGGTTGCGCGTATGGTCCTTGATCGCCCGGCAGCAGCTGTGGCTGGCCATGGGCGGTACATCCGTCTTTGTGAGGATGTCATTGACGCCCGCCTCGTTGAGGTGGGAGATATCCACCGCGATTTTAAGGCGCTGCATCTCCTTGATGGCCTGCAGGCCGTAGGGCTTGAGGCCGTCGGTGGCATTGACGCAGTGCGGGGTGGCCAGGCCGTTTTCGTGGTTCCAGGTGACGGCGGCCATGCGCACGCCCAGGTCGCGGTAGCGCTGGATGCTCTCCAGCCCCCGCTCAAACACCTCGCATCCCTCGATGGACAGCATCACCTTCACCTGGCCGTCCACGGCCTCGCTGGGGTCCATCGCCTGCACCCAGCCCTGGGCCTTGAGGCCCTCAAAGGCTGCCAGCATTTTCTCAAACAGGGCCTCGGTCTCCTCCAGCGGGGCTTTGGGGCCCACGTACATGGCCATCACCTGCAGAGCCACGCTGCCGGCCTGCAGGCGCTCCATGGTGATGTCGTTGGCGCTGCCGGGGGTGTTGACCAGGTTGTACAGGGTATCGCAGTGGGCGTCACATACTCTCATGGCAATTGCTCCTTATTCATGCGTTTGTCCCAATGGCCGGGGTTGGCCGGGTTGCTTGACCGTGGTGAAGGCAAGGCTGGTTACCATGTCGGCAGCCAGCCTGTGGACGCCCGGCGTCCGTTTAAATCCTTGCGAGTGCCGCCACGGGCGGCTTGTCATCATAGCGGGGCAAGCCCGCGGTGGCGCTTAGATGGTGAAGGCCTTCAGGTCGGCCAGCAGGTCATCACACTCTTCCGCGTACACTTCCAGGGAGATGGGCTTGCTGAGGTCCAGCGAAAAAATACCCAGAATGGACTTGGCGTCCACCACGTGGCGGCCCGCGCGCAGGTCCATCTCATAGGGGTAGCGGCTGACAACGTTGACAAAGGCCTTGACTTCCTCGGCAAAGCTAAGTTTGATCGGAATAGATTTCATAGGGGGTGCCTCCTTATTTATGCTGAGCATATTATAACTTGTCGGGCGGGGCAATACAAGGCGCTGTTTGCGCGCAACAGCGAAAATACATGCCC
>CALNAU010000136.1 GCA_937874275.1 uncultured Clostridia bacterium
GGGGTTGACGGCCTTATCCGTGCTGATCAATATGAAGCGCTCCACGCCCGCGCGTTCCGCCGCCTGCGCCACATTCCAGG
Source organism: uncultured Clostridia bacterium (assembly GCA_937874275.1). Taxonomy (GTDB): domain Bacteria; phylum Bacillota; class Clostridia; order Christensenellales; family Aristaeellaceae; genus UBA1038. The sequence goes on from CALNAU010000136.1 coordinate 81, forward strand.
TGCCCAGCACATTATTCTTGATGGCGGCCTGGGGGCAATGCTCCATCAGGTGCACATGCTTGTGCGCCGCCGCGTGGAACACGATGGCGGGCCTATAGGCGGCGAACAGCTGCTCCACCCGCCTGGCATCGCGCACGGAGGCGATCTCCACCCGCACATCCAGCGCATCGCCATACAGGCGCGACAGCTCCTGCTGGATATCGTTGGCGTTGTTCTCATAGATGTCGAAGATGACCAGCTGCCTGGGCCCCATCTTGGCAATCTGGCGGGCCAGCTCGCTGCCGATACTGCCGCCGCCGCCGGTGATAAGCACCACCTTATCGCGGTAATAGGCGCTGATGCTTTCATCGCTGAGGTCGACCGCATCGCGGTAGAGCAGATCCTCTATGCGGATCTCGCGCACGCGGGGCTTGCCCTCCCCCTTATCCGTCCCCTCCAGCGGGTGGGCATAGATCTTAACCGGGCAGCCGGTCTGCCTGTACCGGCTGTGCAGGGCCTGCAATTCTTCAGGCGAGAGGCTGTCGATGGCAATGATGATTTCCTGCACCGGCAGGCTCTGTACACGGGCGACCACATCCGGGCCCTCGCCGTACACATGCAGGCCGCACACCTTGCTGCCGATCTTTTCGGGGTTGGAATCTATAAAGCAGTAAGGCTTGTAGCGCCCGGCGGGGTTTGATTGCAGCTCCTGCACCAGGGCGGTGCCCAGCCGGCCCGCGCCCACCACCAACACATTCACCCGGTTGGCGGCCTCCGACGCATGGCGCTTATTGAGGTAAAAGCGCATGCGCTGGTAGATAAACCGCGCGCTCAGCGAGGCGATGAGCACCGAACACACGATGGCGATGGAGCTGGCCACCATCAGGTGGCTGCCCACCAGCATGGAGCGGTCGATAACCAGGTAGATCAGGCCGCCAAAGAAATCGGCGACGATCAGGTTAAGGTAATCGCGTACATTGGCATAGCGCCATATCTGCACATACAGCCCGAACACGATGCGCATCATGAATACGCAGGCCAGCATGATGCCGCAATGGATAGCCGCCTGCGGCAGGGAGAGGATCCGCAACTCGGAGCTGATCTGGATGAAAGACGCGAGAAACGCAAATACGGCCACGAAGATGGCGATATCGATGATGAATAATAGTAGGCGGCGTTTATTCATGCGTTAATCTTTTTTCGATGTGATAGCGGCCAAGGGCCGCGCAAAGCAGTGGCGAAGCGATAGCAAAGCAATGGCAAAGCGTGGCCTATGGCCACGGGAAGAGGCTGCTGCGCAGCCGGAAAGCAATGGTGTGCCCTTGGGGCACAAATGCTGAATGCTGAAATAGGTTTGGTTAGTTAGTACTTAGCAACGAGGAAGTACGTCTCACACAGAGACCACAGAGCCACAGAGGAGAATGGAGAGGATTCTTACATCTTGAATCAGGCATCTGTAGATGTGTCAATAAGTGAAAGAATGACTACTATAAATAATAGCCCCTCCGTGCCCCTCTGTGTCTCTGTGGCCTCCGGGGAAACGTTCTCCCTGCAATTTGACGCGATTAGTGTAATAGGATTGCATTTTAATAGAAAACACAGACACACTGAGGAGAGCAGTGTTCGCTTCGGCGCACAAATACTGAATACAGATTGAAACCGAAGAATTCGGGAAGCAGTGGTAAAGGGTGGGCTATACCCATGTGAAGTTATTAGAGATTGGGGTGCTTCGTTCCTTCATTGCTTCACTACTGCTTCACAATTGCTTCACCATTGCTTTACCATTGCTTCCCAACAATCTGCTGGCTGTTTCTTCCCCGTACCGCTTGGAGACCTCCTTGAACGCATCGCTCAGGTTCACCTTCCTGGAAGAGAGGTTGTGCGCGTCGGAGGCGATGAAATCGACGAGGCCGGTTTCCATCATCCGCTTGAGGAAGCGCCTGAGCCAGAAGCCCTGGCGCCGGAGGAACGTGGAAGCGTTGACCTGGAAGCACACCGGGAACTGCGCCTTCAGCTCCAGGGCCAGGGCCGGATGCCGGACGAGGCAGGCGTAGCGCTCGCAGTGGGCCAGCACCGGGACGAAGCCCGCCTGCGCCACCTGGCGGAGAGAGCGCTGCAGCTCCTGGCAGGCGATCCGGGGTGAGAACTCCACCAGCGCGTGGTCCGTGCCGGCGAGCGTGGGCGCCTGGCCTTTGCGCAGCATCTCGCAGGCGTACGGCGTGAACAGGATCTCCGAGCCGGGCAGGAGGATGAGATTCAGCCCCTGCTGGGCGGCGTATACCCTGGCGTCCTCCAGGCGCTGCAGGAAGAGCTGGCCGTCAAAGAAGCGCAGGCCCGGGGCCACGTGCGGCGTGGCGACGAGGGTGGCGACCCCGTCCGCCGCCGCCCGGCGGACCATGCCGTACATTTCCTGCCTGGTTTTCGGCCCGTCGTCGTCCAGGCCCCAGAGCAGGTGGTGGTGGACGTCCGTGAAGCTCATTTCGTCTTCTTCCTTTTTCCGAGTACCGATGACGTGATGGGGATGGGCCGGGCCTTTTGGTCGGTGTACACGCCGTGGGGGCCGGAGTGCTGCTTGTAGTAGTAGTACTTCCGCCCGCCGATGGTGTTCGGGTCCACGCTGTTGAGCACCGCGCCCAGCACCTGGCAGCCGGCCATCTCGATCTGCTGCCGGGCCTCCGCCAGCTCCCTGCGGCTGACCTGGTTATAGGTCACCACGACCAGCGCGCCGTCGCACGACTTGGCGATCTCCGCAGCGTCGATGATGGCGCCGATGGGCGGGGAATCCACGAGCACGTAGCCGACGTTGGTGGAAATCAATTTCAGCAGCCTGCCCAGCATCGGGGTGTTCAGCAGGGCCAGGGAGTTGGTCACCGTGCGGCCCACGGGGACGAAGTAGGCGCCGGAGTAGTTGGTGTCGTAGAGGATGTCTTCCACAGCGCACATGCCTGCCAGGTGGTGCGCCAGGCCCATCGCGCCCTGGGGCAGGCGGATGCCGAACTGGGTGTTGATGACCGAGCGGCGCAGGTCCGCGTCCACCAGCACGACCTGCTTGCCCAACTGGGTGAGCGTGCGCATGATGTTCATGGACAGGAAGGATTTGCCCTCAGACGCCTGGCAGCTGGTGACCATGATGATCTTCTTGTCCTTGCCGGTGAAGGACAGGTTGGTGCACAGCGCGTTGATGGCCTCGCTGCCGGCATAATCCAGCAGTTCGAAACGGGTGATGTCAGCTTTCATACGGCCTTCCTTTGCTTGCGGGGCATATGCCTTTTGCCCGTATCATCCAAAGCAGCGATCTTTTTTTGAATGGGTACCACCGCAAGGGTAGGCAGGGATGCATACTTAAGGATATCATCCGCCGTCTTGATCCGGTCGTCCAGCATAAAGCGGATAAGCACGATGCCGAAGCTGAGCAGCGCGCCCAAAACAAAGCCCAGCAGCACGTTGCGCACCAGGCTCGGGCTTGATGGCTGCACGGGCTTAAGGGCGACGGACATTATGCTGGGTTCATCCGCGCGCATGGTATCGCTGATGTACTTCTGCGCCACGCGGGCGTATTCGTTGGCCAAATTGGTCGCCTCATCCGCGGAGGGGGATTTGGCGGTTATCTCCAGGATGCGCGTGTTGGCAGGGTTGGTGACCCTGATCATGCTTTGCAGTTTCTTGTAAGGGTAGCTGAGCCCCAGGTTCTGGTTGACCTGCTCGTGCACTTCCCAGGTTCTGAAAAGCTCCTGGTAATCGTTGGTCAGCTGCGAGCCGATCTGCAGGTCGGACAGGTTGATGGCCGAATCCTTGGAGCTGAGCACGTACAGTTTGCTGGTGGCTTCGTACATGGGCGTTACCAGCTGCGTGGTATATAAACCTGCCAGCCCGGCGCCCAGCGCCACAAACACGAGGATCAGTTTCCAGGATTGCAGGAGTGCAAACAGCAGCTCAATGAGGTCGATCTCAGGGCCGTCTTCTTCCACATGCCCCTGGGGCACAATGTTGATGTTTCGGGTTTCCTTGTCCGTCACTGCGAATACCTCTTGCGTTTGAAATGGGGACATGTTCACGGCACTGCTCCAAAGGCAGTGCCGTGAACGTCATAAGATTTGATTATTGCAGGACCGCCACGACGGCTTCGCCTGCCTGCACTTTGACGAGCAGTTCGCCGGGCATGGTGACTAGCACGCTGCCATCCGCTTGCGCGGTGCCAAGGAGGGCTTCCCAGACGATTTCTTCGCCCTGCACCAGGCCGACCATCACAACAACGGGCTTGCCCACTTCAAACAGGGTGGGGAAAGCGAGCTTTACGGCGATGGGGCCCATGTCTGCGGTGTAACCGGAAACGCGCAGGCCGGCGAGTTCTTTAAGCTGAAGGGCATCCAGATCGGTGCCGGCGGGCAAGAGTGCGCCGACGGCGGCCGCCTGCTCGGCGAAAAAGGCGGATACGGCGGGCTTATCGCCTTCCACAGCGGCAGTGACTTCTTCCAGCAGCTTGACGGCGGCGGGGGTCTCGGGAACGATCTCGATCACGACGTTCTCGACGCCCGGCAGGGCCTGCAGGCCACCCACGTTATACAGCGCGTCATTGGTGACGCTGGGGCTGTTGGCGGCAGATGCGGCGAAAGGGAGGACAAGCATCATCGCCATCACGAGGACAAGGGATACGGTACGCTTTTTCATAGGGTCAGTCTCCTCTCAAATGTGTGGTACGGGTTTATAATGAAGAAGCATAGCTTCAATATTATCAATTGCCTTGGGTGAAACGCTCCAGCACCAGTTGTTCAAGCGCCGCCCGGTCGGCATGGAACTCGGTGAAGCCGTTGGCGCCCACCGTGTGTTCGCCCGCCGGGTAGGTGATGCCGCCGGTTAAGTACCCCTCCGTCTGGAACAAAAGGTTGATGATGCGGCCCTTGCTGAGGCTGGTGTACATGAGGGGCATCAAATCGTCGAACAGTTCGTTGGCGGCGGCCCGGCCCTTGGCGGTCTCGGCCCCCACGCGGCTTAAAAACCCATCCATAAACAGTTTCTGGCGCTGCATGCGCATGCGGTTGGTGCCATCCCCGATGTTCATGCGCTGACGGACAAAGTTGTTGGCCATCTCGCCCTTAAGCAGCACCTGCGCGCCCTTGACAAAGCTTGGGTCCATGTCGGTCAGGTCTTCCGGCACAGTTACCGGAATGCCCCCCAGGGCATCCGCGAACGCCCCGATGCTGCCCATGTTGATGGATACGAAATGGTCGACGGGCACGCCGTACAGAAAAGTCTCTACCGCCTGCCTGGTCAGCTGGCTGCTGCGCTCCCTGGTGCCGCCAAAGCCGTGCGCCAGGCAGATCTGGGCTTTGCGGGTGCCCGCATCCTGCCCCAAAACAGAAAGGATAGTGATATCCGCCATGGTGTCGCGGTCTATCTGCATCAGGTCGACCGTGCGCGCCTTTTCGTCGATGGTGACCAGCAAAAGGAAATCGGCCTGGCCGCTGGAGCGGAAGGAAAGCTTGCGCTCCCCAAAGTCCGCATTCTGGTCGACGCCCATTACGAGAATGTTGACCAGATTGGTGTCGTAGGGGACTGTTTTGCCGCCGATGTTCAGCATGGGCGCCGACGAAGCCCTGTCACTAAGCGAGCCGCGCACCGTGGGCGTCTGGCCGCCCTTGCCCGCCAGCAGGCTGATCGCCGCGAAGGCAACAAGAAGGATTGCCAGCGTTACGCCTGCAATCAGGACCATCCTGCGCCTGGAAAGCTTAAACTTCGTCACCACGATGCCCATTTTAGCGTCTCTTAGGAACAATGTCAACCTAAATAGGGCCTGCTGAAAAAAGCGATTCGCGCTATGGTCGTTCCTTCAAACAGC
>CALNAU010000137.1 GCA_937874275.1 uncultured Clostridia bacterium
CAATTGTTACCTTTCCTTTACGGAAAGATTGCAAAAGAAGGCTTGGCGGTCTATAATGGCAGGGTGCCGCCAACTGCGCGGCCTGGAGGGAAAACCGGCATGAGCATTGATCCACGCAACCTGGTATACGCCCTGCGCCAGAACATCCGGCTGGTCATTGTCGGCAAGGACGAGGCCATTGAGCAGGCGCTCATCGCCATGCTGTGCAAGGGGCATGTGCTCATTGAGGATGTGCCGGGCGTGGGCAAGACCACGCTGGCGGGCGCGCTGGCCAAGTCGCTCAACTGTTCATTTAAGCGCATTCAGTTTACGCCCGATGTGATGCCAAGCGACATCACGGGCTTTACCATGGTCAACATCAACACCGGCGAAATGGAATACAAGCCCGGCGCCGTCAACGCCCAGATTTTACTGGCCGATGAGATCAACCGCACCTCGCCCAAGACGCAGTCCAGCCTGCTGGAAGTGATGGAAGAGGGCCAGGTGACGGTGGACGGCGTCACGCGGGAGTTGCCGCGCCCCTTCATGGTGCTGGCCACGCAAAACCCCATCGACTTCGTGGGCACCTATCCCCTGCCCGAGGCGCAGATGGACCGCTTTTTCCTGCGCATCTCCATCGGCTACCCCTCCATTGAGGAGGAGATGGACGTGCTGGACCGCTATTCCGGCCAGGAATCCCCGCTGAAAACGCTGTCGCCCGTCTGCGGCGCGCGCGAGGTCATCGCCATGCAGGAGATGGTGGGCACCGTGTATTGCAGCCGCGAGGTGCGCAGCTATGTGGCCACCATCGCCGCACACACGCGGCAAAACCCGGCCCTGCAGCTGGGCGTATCCCCCCGCGGGGCCATTGCCCTGGTGCGCGCGGCGCAGGCCTGCGCGGTGCTGGCGGGGCGGGATTATATATTGCCCGATGACGTGCGCCGCATGGCGCTGCCGGTGCTCAGCCACCGCCTGGTGCTCACCCCCGAGGCCCGCATGAAGGGCTACTCGGCGGAAACGCTTTTACAACAATTGCTCGATACCCTGCCGGTGCCTGGCAAGCTGACATGACCGTCCGCTTCTTCATCTCGATCTGCACGCTGCTGGTCACCGGGCTTTGCGCGCTGTCCCTTGGGGGGCGCGTTTTTTACCTGGCCAGCTGGGCGTTGATCCTGATGATGGCCTACAGCCTGATTAGCCTGGTGCTGGCCAGGCGTCTGCTGGAATTGCGCCAGCAGGCGGATGACATGAAGGTGGAACGGGGCGCCAGCTCCAACCTGCTGATATCGGTGCGCATGCGCAGCCTGCTGCCCATCGCGCCTTTGGAACTGCATATGGACCTGCCCGACGGCCGCACCACCATGCTGCTGGACGCCGGCATGCTGCGCCAGCGCACGGCCAGCTTCCCCTTCTTTTTGCCGCATGTGGGCGTGGTGCCGGTCGGCGCGCGCGCCGTATATTTGTCGGACATCTTCCGCCTGTTTCGCTGGCGCAAAAAGCAAATCCAGCAGCCGGCAGAAATCGCCGTGCTGCCCCGCCCCTTTGACGTGGAAAAATTGCAATTTCTGGAGCGGGATGATGGTCGCGCGCTGCCCAACCGCTCCACAGAGGACATCACCTCCCCCGATGACACCCGCAAATACCGCGACGGCGACCCCATGAAGCGCATCCACTGGAAGCTGAGCAGCCGCAAGCGCGAGCTGGTGGTGCGCCGGTTTGAGCTGCCAGCACCGCCCGATACGCTGGTGCTGATGGACTGTGCCGACCCCGAGGGCTATGACAACGTGCCCGACGGCCTCAGCCGCCTGAAGGATACGTTATGCGAGACGGCGCTGTCCGCCGCCAAGATGCAGATGGACGGCAGCCAGCCGGTGCGCGTGCCGCTGTACGGCGCGCGGACGGGCGAGTTCAAGGCCGACCGCACGGGCACGCTCTCCCTCCTGCAGGAGGAGCTGGCATACCAGATTTTTCGCGGCGGTGAACCCTTTCCCAAGGTGCTCAATGTGGAGCTGCGCCGCATGCGCCGCACGGGGGCTACCATCGTGGTCACCACAAGGCTTGATTCAGACGTGGTGGAGGGGGTCAAGCACATCCGCCGCTCCGGCCCCAGTGTGCGATTTTACCTGGTGACCTTCCGCCCGGACGACCCGGCCTACGAGCCCTTGGTAGCGCAGTTGCAGCGCCACCTGGTGGAGGTGTGCTATGTTACGCCTGCCTGACCGGGTGCGCACCCTGTTGGTGGAGGCGATGATGCTGGCGCTCACCGCCTGGTCGCTGACCCGCCCGATGCTGCAGGTGTTGCTGTTGGGGCAGGAGCGGGGCTACGCCTTGGTGCTGCTGTGCCTGTTCGCGGTGGCGCTGTCCGCCATCCCGCTGCTGGGCAGGCGGCTGCGGGCGCTGGCCTGGATTGCGCTGCTGGCAGGCTTTGGCCTGTGGGCGATATCGGGCCCCTTGCCCGGTGCTTTGGCCGCGCTGCTGGATGGTGTGGTGCAGACGCGGGCCGTGCAGCAGGTAATTACCCTGTATGCCGATGTGCTGATGCCGCCTGCGCTGCTGTTGGTCGCGCTGTACGCGCGCCTGCTGATGCACGGCGAGCCCGGCTTTTCGGCCCCCCTGCTGCTGAGCAGCGTACTGATGATCTGGTTCTCCGGCGCGCGTCAGAGCGTGATGGATTTTGTGCCCGCAATGGTGGCCATGCCGCTGCTGTTTGTCTATGCCAGCCACACGGATGAGCCGCTGCGCCCGCGTGGTGAGGAGGGCAGACGAGGCCGCGGCTTTTTGCAGGCGGTGCCCATCGCGCTGGTGATTGCCCTGCTGGCCCTGGCGCTGACGCCGCCCTACCGCACCACCCACCCCGAGGCAGAGAAACAGGCCGACCGCCTGCGGCAATATATCAACGATTACTTCTTCTTCACCGATTCGCGGGAGAACTTTTCCCTGGCGTCGGCGGGCTACCAGCCCATGGGCGACCGCGGCCTGGGCGGCAAGCCGGAGATATCCAACAACCCCGTCATGGAGGTACAGACCGACCGCAAGGTGTACCTGCGCGGCACCATCCTCAACCTGTACAACGGTCGCATGTGGTACGACACGGTATCCAACGAGCGCTATGGCTACGCCTCGCTGCGCTATGCCGCCCTGCGGGACACGCTGCTGGATGTGCGCCTGCCCGAGCCCGACCTGCGGGTGGACGCCCAGCCGCTTGAGGTGAGCATGCTGGGGCCCATGCCCTCCACCCTGTTCACGCCCCAGCGTGTGCGCAGCCTCAGCCTGGGCGACGGCATGGTGGCCTACCTTAACGCCTCCAGCGAAATGTTCATCACCCGCAACCTGGCGCCGGAGGACAGCTATGAGCTGACCTACGAGCCCTACATCGCGGCCAGCCAGCAGACAGACGACCTGGCCCAGCGCCTGCGTGGGCAGGATGACCCGCGCACTGTGACGCTGGAAAATATTTACCGCCAGCTGCCCCAGCACCTGCAGCCCAATGGGCAAATCGCCGAGCTGGCCCGCCGCATCACGGGCGAGGAGGCAGACCCCTACCGCAAGGCGCTGCTGATACGCAGCTATTTGAAGACCAACTACACCTACACGCTGGACGTGCCGCCCGCGCCCGAGGATCTGGACTTCGCGGCCCACTTCCTGTTTGAGACCAAGAAGGGTTACTGCACCTACTTCGCCACCGCCATGACGGTGCTGGCCCGCTCCGCCGGGCTCAACAGCCGCTATGTGGAGGGCTTTGTCGCCCTGCCGCAGGAGGATGGCACCCCGGCCGTCATCACCGGCCAGCAGGCCCACGCCTGGACGGAGGTGTATATCCCCCAGCTGGGCTGGGTCACCTTTGACGCGACGGCCACCACCGGCGAGTTGCCCCCGCCCCCCGAGCAGGAGCCGCCGCCCGATGGTAGACCGGAGCCCACCCAGTCCCCCGAGCCGGACCAGCCGCCCCCCGAGGGCGAGCCCACGCCCTCCCCCTCGCCCGAGCCGCAGGAGGAAGAACCCGAGGAGCAGCCGCCCGAGGCCACCCCCACCCCGCCCCCGGGCGAGGAGGACCTGCCGGAGCCGGAGCCCGATGCCGGGCCCGACCAGCCCCCCTCCCGCTGGTGGCTGTGGCTGCTGTTGGTGCTGGCGCTGATTTCACTGGCCGTCTGGCGGGTGCGCGCCACCGAGCCTAACCGCAAGGCCGCCCGCACGCGCGAAAACAGCGACCGGGTGCTGATCTACTGGCGGGGCCTGGTGCAGGCCATGACCGCCGCTGGTCACCCCATGCTGCCCAGCGAGACACTGCGGGGCTTCGCCCACCGTACCGCGCCCCAGGACAAGGGGCTGCTGTCCCTGGCCAGCACGGTATCCGCCATAGTGTATGGCAGGCACACCGCCGATGAGGCACAGGTGACCGCCGCCCGCCTGCATTATCAAAGCGCGTATAATGCCCTCCCCCCCTGGCGCCGGGCCCTCACGGTGCTGCGCCGGGTAACGGCGGATGCCAGGGAGCATCTCGTGCTATTTGTGAGCCAAGTAAAAACTTCCATTCGCAGCCTGATGCCGGGCAAGAAGTAGCCACATCAGCATCCCTAACCCCGGCGCGAAACACCTTTTTCGCGCCGGGGTTTCTTATATGCCTCATGCATGTTTATCTTTGTACAAGGCGGATGAGTATGGTACAATGCTGCCACAACAACAAAAGAACACGGAGGGCAGCATGGGAATAATACATGTGGAGGTCTGCGCCGGCACCCATTGCACCATGATGGGGGCCATGAACATATTGGACGCCATCCACTCGCTGGAGGAATTGCAGCATCAGATGGAAAATCCCTGCGACATCCGGGTGGAGGCGGTGCCCTGCATGAACCTGTGCCGCGAGCAGGTGCACGGGCCCTTTGTGCGCGTGGAGGGCGAGCTGATATCCCACGCCGAGAGCGAATCCGTGATGGCCGCCATCATGGCCCGCTGCCAGTGCCGCAACGCATAAGATAAGGCAGGTACAACAAATGAGAGGCCTGTTTACCCCCATCACCAAAATACGCCGCCAGGTGTTTACCGAGGTGGCCAAGTACGCCTTTGAACGTGACTTGGAAAACAGCGATTTCAACTATTTCTATGAAAGCTCCTACCGCATCATCCCGGGCGAGGTAGCCACCTACCGCGACAGCGTGTTTAAGGAGCGGGCCATCATCCGCGAGCGTATCCGCCTGGCGCTGGGGCTGCCGCTGCGGACGACCACCTCCCACCAGCCCTTCACCCAGGGCATGGACGAATGCGCCACCAGCGAGAAAAAGCTGGACATGCCGCTGGTCAACGTCATCCCCTTTGCGTGCGAGGCATGCCCCACCGACCGGGTGCAGGTGAGCGACAACTGCCGCAAGTGCCTGGCCCACCCCTGCACCACCGTGTGCCCGGTGAACGCCGTATCCATCGGCAAGCATGCCGCCATCATCGACCAGGACAAGTGCATCAAATGTGGCCGCTGCGTGGAAGCTTGCCCCTATCAGGCCATTCTGCGCTTTGGCCGCCCCTGCGCGCAGGCCTGCGGTGCCAAGGCCATCGATTCGGACGACCTGGGCCGCGCGAAAATCAATCAGGATAAGTGTGTCTCCTGCGGGCTGTGCATCGTGGCGTGCCCCTTTGCCGCCATTGCGGATAAGTCCGAAATCTTCCAACTCATCACCGCCATTCGAACCGGGCAGAAGGTGTTCGCCGCCATCGCCCCCTCCTTTGTGGGGCAGTTCGGCCCGCTGGCCACGCCCGGCAAAATCGTCAGCGGCATCAAGGCGCTGGGCATCACCCGCGTGATCGAGGTGGGCTGGGGCGCCGACGTGGGCAGTCTGCACGAGGCGGAGGAGTTTTTGCGCGACGTGCCGGATGCCAAGCCCTTCCTGGGCACCAGCTGCTGTACCTCCTGGGCGCTGTTTGCCCGGCAGACGCAGCCCGGCCTGTCCCACTGCATCGCCCAGACACACACGCCCATGGTGGCCTCCGCCCAGAAAATCAAGCAGGAGCATCCGGACGCCAAGGTGGTCTTCATCGGCCCATGTGTGGCCAAGAAGCTGGAGGCACTGGACGACGAGGTGCGCCCGTATGTGGACTATGTCATCACGTTTGAGGAATTGATGGGCCTGTTCAGCGCGCGGCAAATCGAGCTGAGCGACCTGCCCGAAACCGATTTGGAGACACAGGCCTCCCGCGACGGGCGCACCTACGCGGTGGCTGGCGGCGTAGCCCAGGCGGTGGTCAACGTCATCAAGGCGACCGACCCCGGGCGCGATGTGCCCGTCACCAAGGCGGATACATTGCACGAATGCCGCAAGATGCTGGCGCTGGCCAAGGCCGGCAAGCTCAACGGCCACCTGTTGGAGGGCATGGCTTGCCCCGGCGGCTGTGTGGGCGGCCCGGGCACCATGTCCCAGATTCCCCGCGCCTCGTCCGCAGTCAAGGCCTTCGCCCAGGCTTCGCCTTATCAGACAGCCGGCGATAACACGCTGGAGGCGCTGGCGCCCTGACCCGGTTCTATCGCTAACCAGTAAACCCTACCACTCCCGGCCATACCATGAGTTCTCAGCCAGTCCGCGATACCGAGCGCAGGTTTGCACCGCCCGTCTATCTGGTTGACGCCCGGCCCGAAAACACATATACTCTGCTTGGATATAAACCCCATTACATACATCGAAAGGAAGAAACAACGTGAAGAAACTATTGGCATTTGTGCTGGCGCTGGCCCTGGGCATGACCGGGCTGTTTGCCGCCATGGCGGAGAGCGCCCCCAACCTGGATGAACTGGTCAAGGCCGCGCAGGCCGAGGGCGAGCTGGTGGTCTACGGCTCCAGCGAGGAGGCCCACATCGCCGGCGTGGTCAAGCGGTTTGAAGAGAAGTACGGCATCAAGACTTATTACACCCGCCTGTCCACCGGCGAGGTGCAGTCCAAAATCACCGAGGAAAAGGGCAACCCCTCTGCCGACGTGTGGTTTGGCGGCACCAACGACCCCTACAGCGAGCTGGCCACCACCGGCCTGCTGATGGCCTATGACGCCCAAAACAAGGGCAACCTGATTGACGACAGCTTCCGTGATCCGGAGGGCTATTGGTACGGCATCTACAAGGGCATCCTGGGCTTCATGGTCAACACCGAGGAGCTGCAGCGCCTGAACCTGGAGGCCCCCAAGGGCTGGGACGACCTGCTCAAGCCCGAGTACAAGGGCCTCATCTGGCTATCCAACCCCAACACCGCCGGCACCGCCAAGCTGGTCATCAACACCATGGTGCAGATGAAGGGCCATGACGAGGCCATGAAGTACTTTGTGGAACTGGATAAGAACATTGCCCAGTACACCAAGTCCGGCTCCGGCCCCTCCAAGAAGGTGGGCATTGGCGAGTGCGTCATCGCCATCGGCTTCCTGCATGACGGCATCAAGCAGATTCTGGATGGGTACGACAACATCGCGCTGGTCATCCCCGAGGAAGGCACCAGCTACGAAGTGGGCGCCACCGCCATCTTCACCGGGGCCAAGCACCCCAACGCGGCCAAGCTGTGGGTGGAATACTGCCTGACCACCGAGGCCGTCAACCGCTTCAAGGATGACGACTCCTTCCAGTTCCTGGTGCTCAAGGATGCCGAGCAGCCCGAGCAGGCACTGCAGTTCGGCCTGGATCCCGACAACGTCATCAAGTACGACTTTGCCGACGCCAAGCTCAACACCTCCAACTATGTTAAGGATTATTTCGAAGCGCTGGGCGCCGCGGCGGACGATCGCTTCAAGACCGAATAATGTAAACCCACATAGGGGGACGGGGCCACGCCCTGTCCCCCTCGCCATACCCTCAGGATTTCTATTCCACAAAAAGCCGCATCATCGGAACAATAAGGATTGACTCTATCCTGAACAAAGGAGAAAACGCACGGATGAGCGCAGGATTTTTCCGTTTCCGCCAAGTCGAAAGAAGGAAGCGTAGCAGCGCTACGCTGACTGAGAGAGACAACGTGGAAACGGAAAAAGACAAGTTCATCAAAGCGTTTTCGAAAGCGTTCAGGATGCTGCAAGGAGGCTGCCATGACGGCGCATCAAAGCGCGCGGCTGGAGCGTAAAAAACTGTTGGCGGACCCTGTGCTCATCATCACCATTGTGCTGCTGACGCTATTTTTGCTGCTCTTTATCCTGTATCCCCTGGCCATGCTGCTGGCGGACAGCGTGTTCTCCACCGAGTCGTTTGTGGCCTATACCGTGGCCGACCAGCCGGCGGAGATGACCGTCACCGACCCCCAGGGCCAGGCCACAGACCGCTTCATCCGCCAGGGGCAGGCGCGCAAGGTGCCCTATTATGTGGTGGAAAGCGTGGATGGCTTCCAGGTGAAGCAGGAGCTTGGCCGCTCGGCCAGCCTGCTGTACCTGGACAGCATATTGCCCGAGGAAACGCGGGACACCGTGGTGGTGGTGCAGACGCGCCAGCCGCTGTTCACCCTGCAGGCCTTTCCCCACATCTTTGGCGATTATACCTTCATCCGCGCGCTGACCAACACGCTGCAGCTGGGCGTCATCACGGCGCTGGGCGGCACGCTGATTGGGCTGCTGTTCGCCTATGTGGATATGTACGTCAAGGTGCGCACGCGCATTATGAAAAAGCTGTTTGACATCGTGAGCCTGTTGCCCGTGGTGTCGCCGCCCTTTGTGCTGAGCCTGTCGATGATATTGCTGTTTGGCAAGTCCGGCCTGATCACCCGCAAGGTGCTGGGCATCTACGATTCGGACGTGTACGGCATGTGGGGCATCGCCATCGTGCAGATCCTCACCTTCTTCCCGGTGTGCTACATGATGCTCAAGGGCCTGCTCAAAAACATCGACCCCAGCATGGAGGAAGCCGCGCGCGACATGGGCGCCAGCCGGTGGAAGGTATTTACCACCGTCACCTTCCCCTTGCTGCTGCCGGGGCTGGGCAACGCCTTTCTGGTCACCTTCATCGAGTCGGTGGCCGACTTCGCCAACCCCATGATCATCGGCGGCAGCTTTGATACACTGGCCACCACCATCTACCTGCGCATCACAGGCGGCAGCTACGACACCCAGGGCGCCGCAGCCATGGCCGTGGTGTTGCTGAGCCTGACCATCATGATGTTCCTCATTCAAAAGTATTATCTGGAGGCAAAGACCGCCGCCACGCTGACCGGCAAGGCATCGCGCGAGCGCATGCTGATTACCGACCGCTCGGTCACCCGTCCTTTGACGGTGCTGTGCACCCTGATTTCGATATTTGTCATCATGATGTATGTAGCCATCCCCTTCGGCTCGCTGTTTAAGCTGTGGGGGCGCGACTACTCGCTCAGCCTGCGGTGGTACGAGCAGCTGTTTAAGCAGGATGGCCTCAAGGCCTTCCGGGATAGCTTTGTGCTGTCCATGATTGCCTCGCCGATTACGGCGCTGCTGTCCATGATCATCTCCTACCTGGTGGTCAAGCGGCGCTTCCGCGGGCGCGGGTTTATCGAATTCGTGTCCATCCTGGCCATGGCGGTGCCCGGCACCGTGCTGGGCGTGGGCTTTATCCGTGGGTTCGCAGGCGGCGTGCTGCGCACCGGCTTCCTGCAGGGCATCTACGGCACGGCGGCCATCCTGGTGATTGTGTTCGTGGTGCGCTCGCTGCCAGTGGGCACGCGCAGCGGCATCTCTGCCCTGCGGCAGATTCACCCCTCCATTGAGGAATCGGCCTACGACCTGGGCGCGGGCTCGGGCAAGGTGTTCACCTCCATCACGCTGCCGCTGATCAAGGACAGTTTCCTCAGCGGACTGGTGACCACCTTCGTTCGCTCCATCACGGCCATCAGCGCCATCATTTTGCTGGTGACGCCGCGTTACCTGCTCATCACCACCCGCATCAACGAGTTCGCCGAAAAGGGCAGCTACGGCGTGGCCTGCGCCTACGCCACCATCCTCATTGCCATCGTCTATACCGCCATCTTGTTGATGAACCTGGTTATCAAATACTTCGGCACCAGCAAAGCCGTGAGGGAGGCCAAGTAACATGGCAGAAAAACAGGGTGTGCGCATCGACGCCATCTCCAAGATTTACACCGACCCCAAGACCCGCAAACCCTTTTACGCGGTGGACAAAATCAGCCTGGATATCCAGCCGGGCGAGTTCATCACGCTGCTGGGCCCCTCCGGCTGCGGCAAAACCACCACCCTGCGCATGATTGCCGGCTTTGAAAGCCCCGACGAGGGCGAAATTTACATCGGCAATCAGCCCATCAACCACCTGACGCCCAACAAGCGCGACACCGCCATGGTGTTTCAAAGCTACGCGCTATTCCCCCACTACAATGTGTTTGACAACGTGGCCTATGGCCTCAAGCTGCGCGGCATGGGCAAGGACGAGATCCACGACAAGGTGACCCGTATCCTTAATCTTGTGGAGCTGCCCGGCATGGAAGCCCGCATGACCAATCAGCTGTCCGGCGGCCAGCAGCAGCGCGTAGCCCTGGCCCGCGCCCTGGTGGTGGAGCCTGCCGTGCTGCTGTTTGACGAACCGCTTTCCAACCTGGACGCCAAGCTGCGCATCAGCATGCGCACCGAAATTCGCCGCATCCAGCAGCAGCTTGGCATCACGGCGGTCTATGTAACCCACGACCAGGCCGAGGCCATGAGCATCTCCGACCGCATTGTCATCATGGACCGCGGCGTCATCGCCCAGGCGGGCAGCCCGCACGAAATCTACTACCACCCCATCAGCGCCTTCGTGGCGGATTTTATCGGCGAGGCCAACTTCCTGCCGGCCAAAGCGGTAGCCACCGAGGACGATCAGATTCGCCTGTCCATCCACGGGCACGAGGTCACCTTGCCCAACCCGTCGGGCTTCGCCCAAGGCCGCGACTGCCAGCTGATGCTGCGCCCGGAGGCCGCGCAAATCGGCCACACCGGCCTGATGCCCTGCGAAGTGACCCTCAGCTGCTTCATGGGCGCCTACCAGAGCTACCATGTGATGGTAGGCGACAGCCTGGTCAAAATCTCCGACCCCTGCCCCATCAACAAGCACATCTTCCAGGTGGGCGACCAGGCGTGGCTTGGCTTTGAGCCGGATTGTGTGCATTTGTTGTAAGTCTATTCTCTGATATGACGCATCGAACCTTTGTGCCGATATGCGCATGGCGGCTCAAACAGACAGACACGACATGGCATGTGACAATATCCAACAACTTTTGACAAAACCTATACCCTGTGCTATTCTATGCGCATCAATTTGGAGAAGGAGGAACGGCGAAAATCATGTCAAACCGAGCCCAGAAGCGGAGCAACGCCAGTCGCAGTGTTTTGGTTCGTGCGCTTAGCATTTTCCTGGCTGTTTTGATCGTTGGCGGCACCTTCGCGTCGCTGTTGCAGCTGTTTTAATCCGCCGCCTGGTGGATTTTTAAAGTATTAAACAGGAGGGACACACATGGAACTGAAGGGATCTAAGACCGAACAGAATCTGCATACCGCGTTTGCCGGCGAGAGCATGGCGCGCAACAAGTACGACTATTTTGCCAGTGCCGCCAAGAAGGAAGGCTACGAGCAGGTCGCCAAGATTTTTGCCGAGACCGCGCTCAACGAGAAGGAGCACGCCAAGCTGTGGTTCAAGGCCCTGGGCGAGCTGCACAACGGCGAGACCGCCGGCGACACCCTGAAGAACCTCAAGGCCGCCGCTGCCGGCGAGCACTATGAGTGGACCGACATGTACAAGGGCTTTGCCGAAGTGGCCCATCAGGAAGGCTTCAAGGAGCTGGCCGTCCGCTTTGAGAACGTGGCCAAGGTTGAGTTCCAGCACGAAGCCCGCTACAACAAGCTGGCCCAGCACATCGAAAACGATGACGTGTGGGTAGAGGCTGCCCCCACCAAGTGGCACTGCATCAACTGCGGCTTCATCTTTGAGGGCAAGACCCCCCCGATGAAGTGCCCCGCCTGCGACCATCCCCGCGCTTTCTTTGAGCGGATGGCCGAGAACTACTGATTTTTATCCCTGCATGGCAGGACAGCGCCGGGCGGTTTCGCCCGGTGCTTTTTCGTACCGTTCGTAATTTTTGATGACTCGCACACTGTATATCATGATGCTTTCGGCTGGTCGCTGCGTGGTATACTAAAATCAAATAAGAGGGGGAAAACCATGACGACACAACGGAAATCCGCCCGCATGCTGTCCATATTGGTCAAGCTGTTTCTGCTGGCTGTCGGCGTGATGGGTCAGTGGGCCACGCTGATCGGGCCCGGCATGATGCACGGGCGGGCGCTGATGTACTTCACCACGCAGAGCAACCTGCTGGTGATGGCGCTGGCCATGGTATTTCTAACCTATGATGTCATTGGCGCGCGCCGCGTGCCCGGCTGGCTGTGGCTGTTCAAATACATGGCCACGGTGGCCATCACGCTGACCTATTTGGCTTTCCATGTGCTGCTGATGCCGTGGATGCACAGCATCGGCATGGGCGACTATTACTGGAGCGCCGGCAACATGGGCGCGCATGTGCTGACCCCGCTGCTGGCGATTGTGGATTGGGCGCTGTTTACACCCGGGCAGCAGGCCGCGCGGGCCCGCCCTGCCCATGGGCTGGTGCTGCCGCTGGGCTACGCCGGGTTTCTGCTCATCGCGAACATCGCCGGGCTGACATTCGCCGGCGGCGCGCAGGCGCCTTATTTCTTTGTGGATGCGCAGACCAACGGCTGGTTCTCGCTGGGGAACGGCCGCGTTGGCATCGTATGGTGGATGCTGCTGATTGCCGGGCTGATATTGCTGATTGGTCAGGCCATCAGACATCTGCCCCGGCAGGAGGACGCAGCCGCAGGCTGACTTCCCCCGCCACCAGATGCAGCGGCCCCTCCGGGGTATCCACCCACAAAGCGCCATCGTCATCGATGCTGGCCGCCACGCCAATGCGCGGGCGGCCTGCGTGCTGAAAGGACACCCGCTGCCCCAGCGTGAGGCAGTGCGTGCGATACGCATCCATGTGGGCAGGCACGTGCGGGATGCCCGCCAAGATGCCGCTGATGATACGAGCGGCCAGCATTTCCCTGTCTACGGGCTTGTCCGGCTGATGCAGCGTGCCCGCGATGTCCTGTAGTTCCTCCGGAAAGCGCATAGGCCCGGTGTTGAGACCGATACCAATGACCGAGCGGGCCAGAGTGTCGCCCTGCACAATGCCCTCAGCGAGGATGCCGCACACCTTGCGCCCGGCCAGCAATAAATCATTGACCCATTTGATATGCAATGTTTGCCCGGTGGTCTGCGACACGGCGCGCAGCACCGCCACCGCGGCCAATGTGGTCAGTTGACCGGGCGGGATGCCCGCACTATCCACAATCAGGCTCATATACAGGCCGCCTTCGGGCGAAAAAAAGCTGCGCCCAAGGCGCCCGCGCCCGGCGGTCTGCCGGTCGGCCAGCACGGCGGCGCCATGTGGCGCGCCTTCCCGCGCCCACTGCTTGGCCAATATGTTGGTGCTGTCGATGCTGTCAAAGCAGCGCAGGGGGCATTCCTGCCCCAGCAGGGTTGCGATTCGCCCGCTGTCCATGAGGGCTCCTTTCTTGACGAAGCAACGCCTTCCCCCTACAATATCGGCATGTAATGAGGAGGGCGGCATATTGAAAACAGCGCTGATTACCGGCGGCACGGGCGGCATCGGCCAGGGGCTGGTGCGCGCCTTTTGCGCAGCCGGCTGGCGTGTGGCCTTCGGCTGGCATCAGCAGGCCGAGGCGGCGCAGCCATTGGCGGAGGAAACCGGCGCCATCCCCCTACAGGCCGACCTGCGCAACGAAGGACAAACGCTTGCCCTGTTTGCTGCTGCCATGCGGCAATTATCCCATCTGGACGCGTTGATTGTCAACGCAGGCCTCACCTGGCAGGGGCTGCTGAGCGATATGCCCACCCAGAGCTGGGATGACCTGATGGCCGTCAACCTGCGCAGCGCCTTTGTGTTGAGCCGGGAGGCCATCAACGCCATGCGCCCGCGCGAAGGCGGCAGCCTGCTGTACACCGCCTCCGGCCAGGGGATTCATGGTGCCAGCTGCGAGGCAGCCTACGCGGCCACCAAGGCCGGGCTGATGGGCCTGGCCAAATCGCTGGCGCGGGAGGTGGGCCCCTGCGGCATCCGCGTCAACTGCCTGGCCCCCGGCGTGATTGACTGCGGCATGATGGCAGGGTACAGCGCAGACGACAAGGAGGCCCTGCGCCGCGACACCCCTTTGCAGCGCCTGGGCAAGGCGGAGGATGTGGCCCAGGCTGCGCTTTTCCTGTGCTCGGACGCCGCGCGCTTCATCTCCGGCCAGGTGTTGGGCGTGGACGGAGGGCTGGTGCTGTAGCAAAGCGCTGCAACGGGATTTGACCTATACTATGCTACTAAGATAGAAAACAGGCTGTGGCTCCGTCCCCTTGGACGATCCACAGCCTGTATGGCATGTTGGATTCTCTTAACAGCGTAACTTAGTCAGGGCATATAATAGAACGCGTCATCCGGCAGCTTGCCGCCCACGGAGGCGGGGTTTGCCTCGTAGAGAATCTCGAACAGGGGCGCCAGCTGGGTCTTCATCGTCTCGCCCGTAACATCCACGATATGGCACAGCGGGATGGCCTTTTCGGCGATGGCTGCGCTGGGCAGAATGCCGGCAGCCACGATGTCTTTGGCTGCCTCGGCCGGCTGCTCGTTGACAAACTGAACGGCCCGGGCATAGCGCTGCAGGAAATCGGCCAGCGCCTCGGGCTGCTCCTCAGCGAAGGCGCGGCGCACCACCAGGCAGCCCATGGACAGCACGGCATCGGCCTTGCCCTCCAGCTGCGCAGCCTGCTGGAAGGCCTGCGTCACATCCATGGCGGTGTGGAAGGCCGGGTCCTTCATCTGCAGGGCAATGGCCATGGGCTGGGGCAGCATCACCAGGTCTGCCTTGCCGGCCGCGGCCAGCGCCGATACCTCGTTGTGCTCGGAGCGGTAGTCCAGCGTCGCGTCCTCAATCCCGTTGGCGGACAGAATATAGCTCAGCGCGTACTCCGGCACCGCGGCCTGGCCGGACAGCATGATGCTCTTGCCCGCCAGGTCAGCCGCCTCGTGCACGGTATCGCCCTTCTCCAGCACATACAGCACGCCCAGCGTGTTGATGGCCAGCATCTGCAGCTGCCCCTCGGTCTTCTGATACAGCACGGCGGCCAGGTTGGTGGGCAGAGCCGCGATATCGTAGTTGCCGCTGACCACCGTGCCCACCAGCTCCTCCGGGGCGGCGGCCAGGCGAATGTCATAGGCGGCGTTGTGCTCGGCCATGATGGGCGCCAGGCTCATGCCGGTAGGGCCAATCAACCCCCAAATACGAACGGGCGCGGCGTCCTGCGCCATGGCGGCCATGGGCAGCAAAGTAACACAAAGCAGCAAAGCAGTCAGGGCAATCCATTTCTTCATACGGAAATCCGTCCTTTCAAGGCAAAAGCCTTCCCGCGCATTATAGCACAGGAAGGCCTGTTTGTTATTTAATGGACAAAATTTTTATCAGTCCCTATCCGCGTATGCCTTGATGGCGGCGCTGGCGCCGATGCGGTCCACGCCCTCCGCCAGGTAGGCCTCCATGTCCTCCGCCGTGCGGATGCCGCCGGACGCCTTGATCTTCACCTTGGGGCCGATGTGCTGCTTGAACAGGCGGATGTCGGCCAGCGTGGCACCGCCGGTGCCAAATCCGGTGGATGTCTTGATGTAGTCGGCGCCCGCTTCCGTCACGCAGCCGCACAGCGCGACCTTTTCTTCATCGGTCAAGTAGCAGGTCTCCACAATCACCTTGAGCACCTTGTCTCCCGCGATGTCCTTGAGCTTCTTGATTTCCTCGGTCACCTGCGCAAAGCGCCCGGCCTTTACATCGCCCAGGTTGATGACCATGTCAATCTCGTCCGCGCCCTCGCGCAGCGCCTGCTCGGCCTCGGCGGCCTTGATGGCGGTGGTGTTGTACCCCAGGGGGAAACCAATCACCGTGCACACCTGCAGGTTGGGGTAGGTCTCCTTAGCCAGGCGCACGAAGCGCGGCGGAATGCACACCGTGGCCATGCCATGCTCCAGCGCCTCCTGACACAGGGCGCTGACCTCCTCCCAGGTGGAGGTAGCCTTGAGCAGCGTGTGATCCACGTGCGAAAATACGGTTTTTTTGTCCATGTCAGCCTCCTGATGGCCTTGCGGCCATTGATTTTACAAGGGCATGGTAGCACAGTTGCCCAGCCTTTACAAGAACTTGCCAGCCTTCCCGCCCCTATGCTATGATGACCATAGAGAATGATGAAACGGAAGGATGGAAGCGCGTCCTATGCACTTCTTTCTGCACAGCATGGCCGCAGGCGTCAGCATCGCCCTGGGCGGCTATGCCTACATGTCGGTGGAGAGCCGTTACCTGGGTGCCTTTCTATTCAGTTTTGGCCTATACGCCGTGTGCCAGTACGGCCTGCCGCTGTTCACCGGGCGCATCGCCTACCTGGGCCGCCCCGGCGGATACGGCCCCAAGCAGCTGCTCATCATGCTGGCCGCCAACTTCATCGGCGCGGCCATCGTGGGCCTGCTGTACCTGCCGGTGGCAGGCGGCGGCGATATCCTGCGCGTCGCCCAGGAAAAGATGAGCCAGACACCCTGGCAGAGCTTTGTGCGCGGCCTGTTCTGCGGGGCCATTGTATTCATCGGGGTGGATATCTTCCGCCGCTACCAGGACCCCATGGGCCGCTACCTGGGCGTGCTGCTGGGGGTGCCGGCCTTTGTGCTGGCGCGGTTTGAGCATTGCGTGGCCGATGCATTCTATTTCGCCGCTGCCTGGCAGCAGGGCCTGCCGGTGGCGCTGGGCGCCTTCACCATGCTGGCGATGGTTGTCCTGGGCAACACCGTGGGCGCGCTATTGATGAACCTGATTGTCCCCCAGCCCGCCCCCAAGCCATGAAGCGCTTCATCCCCAAGGAGAAGCTATCCAAGAAAAAACGGGGCGAGGCCGACCGCCTGAGCCGCACGGTGTGGACGGTGCAGCCCATCACCCGCCTGAAGGAGAGCGGCAAGCGCTACAAGCGCCGCCGCAAACATGTGCGCGACACCGACGACCAGTAAAGGAGACACTATGCTCTATTGCGAAAAGTGCCGGATGATGGCCGAGAATGGTCGCTGCGACAACTGCAAGGGCAAGGGGCTCATCCGCGAGCCGGTGGACAATGACCCCGTGCTGCTGGCAAAGGTGGATCAGGTGTCCGCCGCCATGCTGGAGGGCATCCTGCAGGACGAGCACATGCCTTTTCTCAAGGAGGGGCGCATGGGCGCCGGCTTGACCACCTGGGCGGGCGGCATGCTGGAGGAGTATAGTTTCTACGTGCCCTATGGCATGCTGACCCAGGCAGCCGAGCTGGCCAAGGTGGTCTTTGACGACGCGCCCGTATTTGAGGAAGAGGAGCAGCCGCAGGACGGGAGCGTGGAAGCGCTGGAAGAGATGATCGAGATGGAGGGCGAGGACGAGCCGTTCTGATCTCAACCCTATGCGCTATATCTTCAACCTAAACGCCGCCCCGAATTCGGAGCGGCGTTTCGCATACGCGAGCTTGATTCAGTTTACCTGACCTTCGGCGCCCACAGCACCGCGGTGCCCGATGCCAGGCTGCGCGGCACGTCAATCAGCCGCTGGTTGCGGCTGCCGCGCCAGCTGAGCTCGAGCGATTTTTCCGCCTGCACAAAGGGGCCGTCCACCAGCACATCCACCAGCGATAGCAAATGCCGCTTGGCCGGGTCGCCTTCCTTCGCAATGGCCTCCCATGTGCTGCCGGTGTAGCACCACACGTTGAGGCCCTTCTGCCTGGCATACGCAGCCATCAGCGCCGCGGCCTCCGGCTGCATCATCGGCTCGCCGCCCGACAGCGTCAGCCCGTCCAGCAGCGGGTTCTTGTCCAGCAGGTCGAATACCTCCTGCGTATCCGCTTCGCGCCCGCCCTGCGGGTCGTGCGTCTGCGGGTTGTGACAGCCCGGACAGTCGTACGGGCAGCCCTGCATAAACACCGCCAGCCGCAGGCCGGGGCCGTCCACAATGCTGTCATTGGCCAGCCCGGATAGTCGAAAACGCATGGGAACTCCTTTCAGGGGGAACGGAAGGGGACGGTGGGACGAGGAGACGGTGGGAACCTTTTCTGAAGAAAAGGTTCCCACACCCTCCAAAAGACTTTAAATAAATTGATTGTATTGCTTGGATAATAACATTTGTTACCGAATTAAAGTTCTTTGGGGGTTTGGGCCCTTTCTTTCAAGAAAGGGTCCAACGTCCCCCCCCTCATAACCCTATCAGTTATCCAGCCCGTGCTTCACGCGCTCCTGCTCCTCGGTGCGCTTGGCGTTGTTGAAGCGGTCGGTGGTGCCCACAAGGTAGCCGGTGATGCGGCGGATGCGCTCGAACTTGTGGTCTTCCTCCTTGCGGCCGCACTGGGGGCAGCTGTCGCCGATGATGCCGTTGTAGCCGCAGATGGGGTCGCGGTCGATGGGGTGGTTGATGGAGCCATAGCCCACGCCGGTCTTCTGCATGTGGCGCACAATCTTTTCAAAGGCATCCAGGTTCTGCAGCGGGTCGCCGTCCATCTCCACATAGGTGATGTGCCCGGCGTTGGTCAGCGCGTGGTAGGGGGCCTCCAGGCTGATTTTGTCAAAGGCGCTGATGGGGAAGTACACCGGGATGTGGAAGGAGTTGGTGTAGTACTCGCGGTCGGTCACGCCGGGGAT
The DNA here is from genome assembly GCA_937874275.1 of uncultured Clostridia bacterium. Classification (GTDB taxonomy): domain Bacteria; phylum Bacillota; class Clostridia; order Christensenellales; family Aristaeellaceae; genus UBA1038. The sequence goes on from CALNAU010000137.1 coordinate 18,687, forward strand.
GCTGCCAAAGCGCTCCCGGTCGATGCGCACGAAGCGGCCGGACAGCCCCTCCGCCGGGGTGGCGATGAGGGTGTAGTTCAGGTGGGTCTCGGCGGCCTTCTTGTCCAGGTAGCTGCGCATAAAGCCCACAATCTCCAGCCCCAGGTTCTGGCTCTCGGGGCTCTGCCCGTGGTGGCTGCCCCGCAGGGCGACCAACGCTTCCGCCAGGCCGATGAAGCCGGTGGTGAGCGTACCGTGCTTCAGCACCTCGCGCACCTCGTCGTCCCACTTGAGCTTTTCGGAGTCAATCCACACGTGCTGCCCCATCAGGAAGGGGAAGTTGTACACCTTCTTTTGCGCGATGATTTCAAAGCGCTCGTTGAGCTGGTCGTACACCAAATCCAGCTTGCGCTCCAGCTCCTCAAAGAACCACTGCACGTCGCCCCTGGCCTCGATGGCGATGCGCGGCAGGTTGATGGAGGTAAAGCTCAGGCTGCCGCGGCGGGGGGCTACCTCGCGGTCCGGGTCAAAGGCGTTGGCCATCACGCGGGTGCGGCAGCCCATGTAGCCCACCTCGGTCTCCGGCTGGCCGGGCTTGTAATACTTGAGGTTATACGGCGCGTCCAGGAAGGAGAAGTTGGGGAACAGCCGCTTGGCCGAGCAGCGGATGGCCAGGCGGAACAGGTCATAGTTGGGGTCGCCGGGGTCGGAGTTGATGCCCGCCTTCACCCGGAAAATCTGGATGGGGAAGATGGGCGTCTCGCCCCGGCCCAGGCCGGCCTCGGTGGCCAGCAGCAGCTGCTCCATCACCAGGCGCCCCTCGGGCGAGGTATCGGTGCCATAGTTGATGGAGCTGAACGGCACCTGCGCGCCGGCGCGGCTATTCATGGTGTTGAGGTTGTGCACCAGCGCCTCCATGGCC
>CALNAU010000138.1 GCA_937874275.1 uncultured Clostridia bacterium
AAGCCCGAGCAGGTGGATGAGCTGATTTGCGGCAACATCCTGTCGGCCGGTCTGGGCCAGGGCGTGGGCCGCCAGATTGCCATCAAGGCAGGCATCCCGGTGGAGGTGTGTGCCTATTCGCTGAACATGCTGTGCGGCTCGGGCATGAAGGCCGTGCTCAACGGCGTCAACAGCATCCAGAACGGTGACGCAGATATCATCGTTGCCGGCGGCGTGGAGAACATGTCCGCTGCCCCCTATCTGCTGCCCAAGAGCACCCGCACCGGCATCAAGATGGGCGCCTATCAGGTGGAAGACCACATGATCAAGGACGCGCTGACGGATGCCTTCGGCGATATCCACATGGGCATCACGGCAGAGAATATCGCGGCCAAGCACGGCATCACCCGCGAGCAGCAGGATACCTTCTCCTACGAATCCCAGCAGAAGGCCATCAAGGCGGTGGACGAGGGCGCCTTTGATGAGGAGATCGTGCCGATTACCATCAAGGTAAAGCGCGAGGAGGTTGAGTTCAAGCGGGACGAGTTCCCCAACCGCGGCACCAACCCGGAGAAGCTGGCCAAACTGCGCCCCGCCTTCAAGAAGGACGGCACGGTGACGGCAGGCAGCGCGTCGGGCATCAACGACGGCGCGAGCTTCGTGGTGCTGGCCAGCGAAAAGGCCGTGAAGGACATGGGCCTCAAGCCCATGGCAGAGATTGTTGCTGTGGGTCAGGGCGGCGTGGATCCGTCGGTGATGGGCCTGGGCCCGGTGCCGGCCATCCGCAAGGCGCTGAAGAAGGCCGGGATGAAGCTGGATGACATGGAGCTGATTGAGCTCAACGAGGCGTTCGCGGCGCAATCCCTGGGCGTGGTGAAGGAGCTGAGCGAGGAGCACGGGATGACGGAGGACGCCATCAAGGCGAAGACCAACATGTTTGGTGGCGCGATTGCGCTGGGCCACCCGGTTGGCGCGTCGGGCAACCGCATTCTGGTGACGCTGCTGTACGGCCTGAAGCGTCAGAACAAAAATATTGGCCTGGCTTCCCTGTGCATTGGCGGCGGCATGGGTACCGCTATCATCATAAAACGTGTATAATAGGATTGCCCCGGTAAATAAATAACAAAGGATGGACCAAAAACATGAGACTCGAAGGAAAAGTAGCAATCGTAACTGGCGCCGCCAAGGGCTTGGGCGGTGAGATGGCACAGCTGTTCGCCAAGGAAGGCGCCAAGGTCATCGCGGCGGACGTGACCGAGCTGAGCTACCAGGCAGAAAATGTTGAATACTTCGCCCTTAACGTGACGGACACCGCCGCCTGCGAGGCGCTGTTCAACCACGCGAAGGATAAATATGGCCGCATCGACGTGCTGGTCAATAACGCGGGCATCACCCGCGACGCCATGACCCGTAAGATGACCGACGACCAGTGGGACGCCGTCATCGCCGTCAACCTGAAGGGTGTGTTCAACCTCACCCGCCTGGTGGGCCCCTACATGCAGCAGCAGGGCGGCGGCAGCATCATCAGCATTTCCAGCGTCGTTGGCGTGTTTGGCAATGTGGGCCAGGCCAACTATGCCGCCACCAAGGCCGGCATCATGGGCATGACCAAGACGTGGGCCAAGGAGTTTGCCATGAAGGGCGGCAACGTGCGCGTCAACGCCATCGCCCCCGGCTATACCATGACCGACATCCTCAAGACCGTGCCGCAGGACTTGCTGGACAAGTTCGCCGCCATGACCATGCTGGGCCGCCTGGGCCAGCCGCATGAAATCGCCAGCGCGGCGCTGTTCCTGGCCAGCGAGGAATCCAGCTACATCACCGGACAGACCCTGCAGGTAGACGGCGGCATGCGCCTGTAATACTGAGAGGAAGACCATAAGAGAAAGCCAATCAATGCTGCAAGGCAATCATGTGGGTATCGTAGGCACGGGCATCTATCTGCCCAAAGGTGTGATGACCGCGGCGGACATTTCCGCGGCCACCAATGGCGTGTGGAGTGAAGAGGCTGTGCGCGACAAGCTGGGCATCAACCAGAAGTATGTGCCCCAGGACCCCGTGGCCGACGGCACGCAGGAAATGGGCGCGCTGGCGGCGCTGGATTGCCTGAAGAACACAGGCGTTGACCCCAAAGACATTGATGTCATCCTGTGCATCGGCGAGGAGTGGAAGGAGTATCCCCTGACCACCTCGGCGCTGTACATCCAGGATCGCATCGGTGCGGTCAACGCCTGGGGCATTGATGTGCAGAACCGCTGCTGCACCTGCGTATCAGCCATGAAGATTGCCCGCGATATGCTGCTGGCAGACGACGAGATCAACATGGTGCTGGTGGTGGGTGGTTACCGCAATGGTGACTTTGTGGATTACACCGACCGCAACATGTCCATGATGTATGATCTGGGCGCAGGCGGCGGCGCGATTCTGCTGCAGAAAAACCTGGGACGCAACCTGTTGCTGGGCAGCCACATCCTGTCGGACGGGTCGCTGGCGCGCACCGCGGGGGTGGCGTACGGCGGCACCGCCAACCCCATTACCTGCGAAAATCTGGAGGAAGCCCGTCACTCCCTGCGGCTGTTTGAGCCGGAGAAAATGAAGGCGCGACTCAACGAAGTCAGCGCCCCCAACTGGGTTACCTGCATCGAAAAATCCCTGGAAAAGGCCAAGCTGCAGCTGAGCGACCTGGATTACCTGGCCATTTTGCACATCAAGCGCTCGGGTCACCTGGGCATGTTCAAGGACCTGGGGCTGAGCGAGGAACAGACCATCTACCTGGAAGACTATGGCCACATCGGACAGATTGACCAGATTCTCTCCCTGCACCTGGCCCTTGAACAGGGCAAGGTAAAGGATGGCTCGGTCATCTGCATGCTGGCCGCCGGTTTTGGGTATACTTGGGCTGCTAATATTATTCAGTGGGGCCCATGTGACCAACATAGCCAATGACATAAAATATCCATCGTTGCTTTTCATGGATACATTTCTGAGGGTATTTGGTGTATTATAAGCAGGTATTATGCTGTAAAACCCAAAATGGAGTGGGGCTATGGGACACGATTGTTTTATCAGTTTGCACGGACACGCTGAATGAACTTGAAGCCTCAAGGTATACAAGCCAGGTCATTTCAGCAAAAATGAGAGGGGATGCTTGATGACCACCAGCCCAAAGATGGCTCGCGGGCTTACCACCACACCCAAGACCGCCCGTGGGCTGACCACCATGAACAGGATTATCCGGGCTGCCGAGGTGGAGTTTGGCCGCAAGGGCTACCACTACACCGGCATCACGGATATTGCCCAGCGCGCCAAGGTGGCCTCGGGGACCATCTATCTATATTTCACGGATAAATATTCGCTGTATGTGCACCTGCTCACCCAGTACGGCGAGCGCATCCGCCGGGACATCGCCAAGAACACCAAGGACCTGACCGACCGCGGTGAGATCGAGCGCGTCGGCCTGCTGTCCTTCCTGAAGCTGGTCAAAAAGCAGCCCCATATGTACAACATCATCTGGGAGTCGCTGCACATCAACCCCAAGCTGTTCATCGACTATTACGAGACATTCGCCCGCCGCTACAAGACCCAGCTGGATCATTCCCAGGAAGAGCTGACCGATATGGACAGCACCGTGCTGGCCTACGCCCTGATGGGCATCGCCAACTTCGTGGGCCTCAAGTATGTCTTTTTTGACAAGAAGTCCGACCTGGAGTATGTGGTCGACGAGGTGATGAAGCTATACCGCTACGGCATCCTGGGGCTGGGCCAAAACAAAGAGCGCCCGGCGGGCAAGGGCCCGACGGACGCGGAGTAGGGCAGGTTATTCCATCACCATCACGGTGATGAGCGCCTCCACCTGCGCTTTGATGTCATCGCGCACACGCCGCACCCGGGCCATGATCTCATCATCGCTGCCCGTGAAGGCGGAGGGGTCATCAAAGCTCCACTGCAAAGTGGCCTTGGCGGAGGGGAAGATGGGGCACCGCTGGCCGGCCGACTGGTCGCACACCTTGATGACCAGGTCGAATTCGCGGGCCTCGCGGTAGAAGTCGAACACGCCCTTGGTCTGATTGCCGCTCAGGTCGTAGCCGATTTCTTGCATGGCGCGCACCACATAAGGGTTGAGCGTACCCGGCTCAAGCCCCGCGCTCTGGGCGGTGAAGCGGCCTTCACCCAGTCGGTTGAGAAAGGCTTCCGCCATCTGGCTGCGCGCGGCGTTATGCACGCAGACGAACAATACACGGGTCATGGTCATCTCCTTTCCTGTAAGTACGAATCACAGCACATGGCTGTCATGACGGGAAGGCGCGGCGCAGCAGCGCGGCGGCTTCTTCTTTTTTGAGCACTTTGCCATAGGACAGCACCTGGCTGCCCACGACCAGCGCGGGCGTGCTCATCACGCCGTAGGCGGCAATCTGGGCGAAGTCCTTGACATGCTCCACCGGCGCCTGGATGCCCAGTTCGGCCATCGCCTCCCGCACGGCCTTCTCCAGCGCGTCGCAGTTGGCGCAGCCGGAGCCCAGTATTTTGACAGCAGGCTGAACTGGGGTGTTGCCCGGGGTAACTTGGGCAGGAGCTTGTGTTTCCGGTTTCTTTTTTGAGCCAAAGAGTGCCATATGCTTTCCTCCTGTGATTAGGTCAGTAGGGGTTGAATCAGGTTGAACAGGTAGCCCACCAGAATGATGCCCACCGTGCACACGCCGATGAACAGCCACAGCAGCTTGGGCTTGATGGCCTTGCGCAGCATCACCAGGCTGGGCAGGCTAAGCGTGGTGACCGCCATCATGAACGCCAATACCGTACCCAGCTGCGCGCCCTTTTGGAGCAGCGCCTCTGCGACCGGGATGGTGCCAAAGATGTCCGCGTACATGGGTACGCCCACCAACGTAGCCAGCACCACGCCCAGGGGGTTCTGCTGACCCAAAATATCCTCAATCCACTGCTGGGGAATCCAGTTGTGGATGATGGCGCCGATGCCCACACCAATCAGGATGTAAGGGAACACCTTCTTGAAGGTGCTCACCATCTGTTCTTTGGCGTAGCGCAGGCGGTCGGCCACGGTTAGCTGCGGGGCAGACAAATCGGCCATCACCGCGTTGCGCACAAAATCCTCCACCTCGTCTTCCATATGCAGGGATTGTATCAGTGTGCCGCCAATCACCGCGATCACCAGGCCAAAGAACACATACAGCAGGGCTACCTGCGGCCCGAAGATGCTCATCAGCAAGACCAGGCTGCCCAAATCCACCATCGGGGAGGAGATGAGGAAGGAAAAGGTAACCCCCAGCGGCAGGCCCGCGCTGGTGAACCCCATGAACAGCGGGATGGAGGAGCAGGAGCAGAACGGCGTCACCGTGCCCAGCAGCGCGCCGATGATGTTGGCCCACACGCCGCGGAAACGGCCCATGATTTTGCGGCTGCGCTCGGGCGGAAAGTAGCTTTGTATAAACGAAATGACGAAAATCAGCAGGCACAGCAGCACCACAATCTTGATGACATCGTAGATGAAAAACTGCACGCTGCCGCCCAGGCGGCCCGCCGTATCCAACCCCAGCAGGGAGAGCCCCTGCCCTACCAGGTCATTGAGCCAGCGCATGCCCAGCAGCTGGTTTTGTATGAAATCCCATGCAGGTCTCATGTCATTGCCTCACCATCTCATTGGTGCGGGTGGCCAGCCGCTCGCGAACGCTGTGACATACGCAGGTTGCATCCCCATGAAAAAGCCCATTGGCGAAGGCCGTATAGGCATCCAACAAGGGCAGGTTGAGGGAGTAGATTTGCATCTTGCCCACCTGCTCGGCCAACACCACCCCGGCCTGGCGCAGCACCCGCATGTGGTTGGACAGCGTGGGTTGTGTAAACCCGAAGAAGGGCTGCAACTCACAGGCGCACAGCGGCCCGCAGGACAGGAACTCCACAATCCGCGCCCGGTGTACATTGCCCAATGCCTGGGCAATGGCGGAGAACTGCTCCATGTTCATCGCGGCTGCCACCTCCTTTGATGAATTGAATATAATAGACGAATTGCTATATGTCAATATGACGTGCGAAAAAAACTTCCCCCGTTAGGGGAAAGTTTTTTGTAGACGGTTCGCGTTACTTCTTGGTGTGCAACTCGTCCACGGCTTCATAGCCGCGGTCGCGCAGCGGCATCAGCGGCGCGTTGGGGGTGAAGTTGCCCTCCTCGGTGCCGGGCAGAATGTCGCCCTGAGGCGCTGCCCACTGGACGGCGTTTTTGATGACCTGCTGGATTTCCGGCTGGTGGTAGATGGGGAAGGTCTCGTGCCCCGGCTGGAAGTAGAAAATGCGCCCGCGCCCCCGGTGGAAGCAGCAGCCCGAGCGGAACACCTCGCCGCCTTCAAACCAGCCCAGGAACACCAGCTCGTCCGGTGCCGGGATGTTGAAGCGTTCGCCATACATCTCCTCGTTGGGGATGATGATGTTTTTGTCGATGCCCCGGGCGATGGGGTGGCCGGGCTCGATGACCCAGAGGATTTCCTGCTCACCGGCCTCGCGCCAGCGCAGGTAACCGGTGGGCGTGCCGCATACCTTGCGGAATATTTTGCTGGCGTGGCCCGAGTGCAGCACGATGAGGCCCATCCCGGCCACCACCCGCCGCCACACGCGCTCCACCACCTCGTCGGCCACCCGGTCGTGGGCGGCGTGGCCCCACCAGATGAGCACATCGGTGGCGTCCAGCACCTCATCGGTCAGGCCGTGCTGGGGCTGGGCCAGCGTGGCGGTCTGCACCGGGTGCCCGGCCGCCTGTAAAAAATCGCGGATACAGCCGTGAATGCCCTTGGGGTAAATCTGGGCGATGCGGGGCACCTCCACCTCGTGGATGTATTCATTCCATACGGTGACGCGGACTGGGTTCATCTTGGGCCTCCTGTGTGTTGATAGCGGCATTATACCATGACGCGGATGAGCAGCATATAGCAGGCCGTACCCAGGATGATGCTCAGCAGCGAGTTGCACAGCTTGCGGTAGCTGATGACCGTCAGCGCTACGGCTATCACATCTGGCAGGGCCGCGCCAAGGGGCTGGAGGTTGACCGCCCGCAGGCAGTACACCACCAGCATGCCGATGGAGGCATAGGGCAGCACGCGCCCCAGGTAGGCGATGTAGGCCGGCATGGGCCGCCCGGGCGGGAACAGCAGAAAGGGCGAGAAGCGAATCAGCGCCGTCACCGCCGCCACCACCAGCACCGTCAACACGCCGTGCAGGCTCATGTTTTGGCCTCCCCCGCCATCGTGTAGCCGCGCAGCGCCGTGAGCAGCAGCAGAATCATGCCCATGGCAGGCAGGATGAACTGCTGCGGGCCGAACAGCAGCAGGCACACCAGCGAGCTGCCCAGCCCAATCACCGCGGGCAGGCGGTCGCGCGCGGTCATCCACTGCTCGGTAAACACCACCACAAACAGTGCCGTCATGGAGAATTCCACCCCCCGGAAGTCCCACGGCAGCGCAACGCCCGCCAGCGCGCCAATCAGGCTGCCCAGCACCCAGTAAAAGTGCCCAAAGGAGGACACATCAAAGTAATACTTGTAGCGGTCAACCACCTCGGGCGGGTCCTGCCCGCACAGCAGGCTGTAGGTTTCATCCGTCAGCGAGAAAATGAGGTACGGCTTTTTGCGCCCGGCGTGCTGGTACTTTTCCAGCATGGAGATGCCGTAGAATAGGTGGCGCGCGTTGATCAGCAGTGTCATCATCGCGGTGGATAGCAGCCCCACGCCGCCGGTGAGCAAATCCACCAGCACATACTGCATGGAGCCGGCGTACACCATCAGGCTGGTCAGCGGCGCCCAGAAGAAGGGATAGCCGCGCGACACCATCAGCACACCAAAGCCAAAGCCAAGTACCAGGTAGCTGGCTATCACCGGCAGCGTTTTGACAAAGGCCGCTTTGGTCTGCGTCTGCATGCATAACCCCTCCCTTTTTGCGGATAGGCGTATTGTAGCCATGCGCCTGCCTGGATGCAAAGAGAGGGCTGTATTTATCATGTTTCCTTGACATCCCCTGCGGCGCGGGCTATATTCATCCGCAGGAACGAATCAGGAGGGCGTATGGAGCCGATTGCGGTGGTGGAAGGCATTGTGATGCGCGGCAAGCGCCAGGGGCGCACCATGGGCGTGCCCACCGCCAATCTGCCCTTTCCGCAGGGCGGCGACCGGCCGGCCAACGGCGTGTATGTGGCCGAGGTGCTGTTTCCCGATGACGGCATGCGGGTGGAGGAAGGGGTGCTCAGCCAGGGCTTTCACCCCACGCTGCCCGAGGGGGAACCCACGGTGGAGGTGTTTTTGCTCCACTGCCATGAAGACCTCTACGACCGGCCCATCGTCATCCGCTACCTGCACTACATGCGCCCGGAGATGAAGTTTGACAACAAGGACGACCTGCGCCGCCAGATGGAGCAGGATGTACAGTATGCCCGGGATTGGTTCGCAAATCGGCGCGCGGCATCCCGGCCATAACAGCCGGCAGGATAAGCGATTGGATAGGAGATACGTATGAAACTCAGAGAGCGGGCGAAGGCCTACTACCAAAATGATTACAACTGCGCGGAGGCCATGCTGCGCGCCATCAACGACGCCTATGGGCTCAACCTGCCCGAGGGCAGCCTGCACTTGGCAGCCGGCTTTGGCGGCGGCATGGGCTGTGAAAAGGCCTGCGGCGCGCTATGCGGCGGCATCGCGGCCCTGGGTCCCCTGCTGGTGACGGACAAGGCGCACGCGGCGGAAAACTTCGGCGCGAAATGCGCGCAGCTTGTGCAGGCCTTCGAGCGCGACCTGGGCAGCGACCTGTGCGCCGACCTCAAGCCCCGCTACCGAACCGATGAAACCCGCTGCCTGACCACCGTGGAGCTGGCGGCCGACAGTTTTGAACAGGAGATGGCCGTCCAGGGCATCTTGCCCAAGGGCTGACAACATTCGTACAAGCAATCCCCTTGCCTGGCGGCGAGGGGATTTTTGGTTTTGAGACACCACCCGGCTAAACAAGAAAGAAAACGGTAACAAACGATAGAAAACGATTGCGCCCCCGCGATGCACTGTGCTATAATGTGGCATCGAGAGCCTGATGTCAGACATGCACAGGCGGGTACATAGCGCAAGGCATGTCTTTGGCGTGGCGAGCGAGGAACAACTGCGGTCTGTTGCGGCGCAAGCGGGCGGGAGCGCCTTGTCGTATCGCCGCGGGCCATGAGGGGTAATGAGATGAAAAACAGGGAACTGGGCATTTGTCTGATTGGCTGCGGCCGGGCGGGCATGATTCACGCACGCAATTTTCACAACAAGGTGCCGGGCGCCAGGATGGAAGCTGTGGCCGATGTGCAGGAGAGCGCGGCCATCGCGGCGGCCGAGGAGTTGGGCATCACCAAATGGAGCACGGATTACCGCACCTTTTTGGAGGACCCGCGGGTGGACGCGGTCATCGTGGTTTCGCCCACCGACCTGCACTGCGAGATTGTGACGGCCTGCGCCCAGCACGGCAAGCACATCCTGTGCGAAAAGCCCATGGCCATGAACGTGCAGGAGTGCCAGGCCATGATTGACGTGTGCGAGGAAAACAACGTCAAGCTGCAAATCGGCTTTATGCGCCGGCACGATGAAAGCTTTGCCGAGGCCAAGCGCCTGCTGGATGAAGGCGCCATCGGTGACCTGGTGCTCATCAAATCCCACACCCGCGGGCCCAGCAAGCCCCGGCCCTGGATGTACGACCTGAAGAAATCCAACGGCATCCTGGCGGAAGTCAACTCCCACGACATTGACGCGGTGCGCTGGTTCGCGGGCAGCGACGTGAAGAAGCTGTACGCCATCGGCGGCAACTACCGCAACCCCGAGGTGCGGGACGAATACCCGGACTATTATGACAACGTGGTCATGACCGGCACGCTGGCAAGCGGCGCGCAGTTTCAGATTGACGGGTCGGCCTACACCCAGTACGGCTACGATTCCCATGTGGAGCTGATTGGCACCAAGGGCCTGCTGCACGTGGGGCGCGACCGCGCCAACTCGGTGGTGGTGACCACCCAGGACGGCCGCACGGCCTCCCATTTTGTCAACAGCTGGATGACCCTGTTTCTGGATGCCTACCTGCGGGAGGACATCTCCTTCGTGCAGGCCATTCTGGAGGACAAGCAGCCCTCGGTGACGGGCTATGACGGCCTGATGGCGGTGGCCATCGTGGAGGCCGGCAACCACTCCATCCTGACGGGTGAAGTGATCGAACTATGAAGGGGGAAGAGAATATGCGCGCGCTGAGGCTGTATGGGCCGGGGGATATCCGGCTGGTAGAGGTACCGATTCCAGAGATTGGCGAGGACGAGATTCTGCTGCGCACCAAAGCGGCCTCGGTGTGCGGCACGGATATCCGCATGTGGCAGAATGGCTACCGCGGCGTGGACGAGGAGCATCCCCTGACGCTGGGGCACGAGTTTGCTGGCGTCATCGAGCGGGTGGGTGCCAAGGTGCCCTTTTATCAGCCCGGCATGCACATCGCCCTGCAGCCCAACATCGGCTGCGGCATCTGTGACCGCTGTGTGGCGGGCAACCAGCACCTGTGCGATGATTACAAGGCCTTTGGCATCAACATGGACGGCGCGTTCGCCGAGTATGTGCGCATCCCCGCCGCCGCCATCGCCCACGGCAACCTGATGGTGCTGGCCGAACATGTGCCCTTTGACCAGGCATCGGTTGCGGAACCCTTCTCCTGCGTATACAATGGTTTCAGCAAGTGTTTTGTAAAGCCCGGTGACTACGCCATGGTGGTGGGGGCGGGCCCCATCGGACTGATGCACGCCATGCTGCTCAAGCTGGCCGGCGCCACCGTCATGATGAACGACCTGTCCGAGGAGCGCCTGGCCATCTGCCGCGACCTGCTGCCCGGCGTGCTGACCTATCGGGGAGACGACCTCAAGGGCTATGTGATGGAGCAGACGCGCGGGCGCGGCCTGGACGTGGCCATCACCGCCAACCCGGTGCCGCAGGTGCAGTCCGCGATGCTGGACATGATGAACTACGGCGGCCGCATCAATTTCTTCGGCGGCGTGCCCGAGAGCAAGCAGCCCGTGCCCATCAACACCAACCTCATCCACTATAAGGAGCTGTACCTGACCGGCTCCACACGCTCCAGCATTGCCCAGTTCCGCAAGACGCTGAACTTTGTCGAGCAGAACCTCATCAGCCTGGCCGGCATCGTGACCGACCGCTACCCCCTGGCCGATGTGCTGACCGCCTTTGACAACGCCAAGTCGGCCCGAGGGCTCAAGCATACGATTGTATTTGACTGAATCCATAGCCCGCCGGGACATCAACCGGCGGCATCAATAAAGGAGGCATCAGCATGCAAGGGAAAATGATGGGCGCCATTCTGCCCGGCAACAGCACGGTGGAACTCAGGGAGTTTGACATCCCCACCCCCGGCGTGGGACAGGTACTGATTAAGACCATGGCCTCAACCATCTGCGGCAGCGACATCCGCGCCATCTACCGCGAGCATGTGGGCAAGGGGGCGGAGGGATATATCCCCGGCACCATCGCCGGGCACGAGCCCTGCGGCATCATCGTGGAGGAGGGCACCCACCTCAAGCGCTTCAAAAAGGGCGATCGCGTGGTGGTGTACCACATCTCCGGCTGCGGCCTGTGCCACGACTGCCGGATGGGCTACGCCATTTCCTGCTCCAGCTCACAGCGCGCGGCCTATGGCTGGCAGCGCGACGGCGGCATGGCCCCCTATGTGCTGGCAGACGAGAAGGACCTGGTGCTGCTGCCCGATGAATTGAGTTACCTGGACGGCGCGCAGATTGCCTGCGGCTTTGGCACGGTGTACGAGGCGCTGGAGAAAATATTGGTCTCCGGCAACGACGCGGTGCTGGTGGTGGGGCTGGGCCCGGTGGGCCTGGCCACGCTGCAGCTGGCCAAGGCCATGGGCGCCAACCTCACCATCGGCGTGGAGGTCAAGGAGGACCGCCGCCTGATGGCCAAGGAACTGGGCCTGGCGGACCACGTATTCTCCCCCAATGAGGAAACATTGCAGTATATCCTCGACCTGACCGGCGGCCACGGGGTGGAAAAGGCAGTGGATTGCAGCGCCAATGAGGGCGGCCGAACGCTGGCCATCCGCGCCAC
>CALNAU010000139.1 GCA_937874275.1 uncultured Clostridia bacterium
TCAGTTGGTATGACCATTATCTCAGAAAATTTATCTCGTGTCCACACTATCTAAGAACTTTATCCTTTATCGTGTTATTTCATAAGGATATTGAAAATATAAGGTGATCAAGTGAATAATCCTAAAAGAAAGCAGCAATCCCCTGCGCTGCCTCCCGCAAATCGGCCACGGCCTGCGACAGGTCGATCTCGTCCTTGCGGAACTTGGGCATGGAGATGCTGACCGCGTGGTGCGCGGCACCCGCCTTGTCAAAGATGGGCACCCCGATGCAGTACAGGCCGTTCTGGTTCTCCTCGTCGTCAATGCTGAAGCCCTGGGCGCGCACGCGGCGCATCTCCTCGCGCAGGGCATCCGCGCCAGCGATGGAGTGCTCCGTCATTGGCGGCAGATGTGTGCGGGCAGCATACTCTGCCGTGCCCTGCTCCCCCCGCCAGGCCAGAATGGCCTTGCCCACGGCAGTGCAGTGCAGCGGCATCTGGCCGCCCACATCGGAGTGGATGCGGATGGACTTGTTGCTCTCCAACTTATCCAGGTACACCACGGCATCCTCCATCGCGCGCACAAAGTGGATGGTCTCACCATAGGTGTCGTTCAGGCGCTGCAGGTATGGCCGGGCAAAGCTGATGACCGAGGTAGCGTCCGCGCTGACCGCGGCCAGCGTTTGCAGGCGGTAGGTCACCTGGTAGCTGTCCGTCGGCTCGTTTTTAAACAGGTATCCCAGCCCCTCCAGCGTTTTGACAATGCCAAACACGGTGCTTTTGTTCAGGTTCAGCTCGCGTGACAGCTCGCTGATACCTGCCCCCGCGTGAAACGTGATGTACTCCAAAACCGCGATGGCCCGCTGAATGGATTGAATGTTGCCGCTCATTGCTTTCCCCTGCTTTCTATACGCTGTGCATCATGATAGCACAACGTGCTTACATCAGCAATTGAAAAACGAGCGCGTCGCTCTGCAACTGGCGAGCGTTGTCAAGCCTTTGTGCAGCGGGTATAATACATAACAGTACTGGGAACAAAGGAGCGTACACACATGAAGCTTGGGGTCGTCGGTCTGCCCAATGTCGGAAAATCCACCCTGTTCAACGCCATCACCAACGCGGGGGCCGTGGCGGCCAACTACCCGTTTTGCACCATAGAGCCCAATACCGGCGTAGTGCCGGTGCCCGATGAGCGTGTCATACGCCTGAGCCAGATGTATCACCCCAAGAAGACCACGCCCGCGACCATTGAATTTGTGGACATCGCGGGCCTGGTGCGCGGCGCAAGCCGCGGCGAGGGGCTGGGCAACAAGTTCCTATCCCATATTCGCGAGGTAGACGCGGTGGTGCATGTGGTGCGCTGCTTTGAGGATGACAATATCATCCATGTGGAGGGCAGCATCGACCCGGTGCGCGACATGGAAACCGTCAACCTGGAATTGATTTTCGCCGACATGGACACGGTGCAGCGCCGCGGCGAGAAGGCCGG
>CALNAU010000140.1 GCA_937874275.1 uncultured Clostridia bacterium
CAAATCGAGAAATTATCTGGTATATCATTGCGGTGAATGACATTGGCTTGGCCATAGCCGCAGAAAAACGCCAATGAAGGCATACGGAACGAACATCTTTCGTTTCAGATAGATGCCTGCGGGGTATAAACTTGGATGTAAAGATTGGTATCTATTTGTCATACGAAAGACAAAAGTCAAAAGCAAAAAAAGAATAGGAGCGTACAACATGAAGCTGCTGGAAGGGATTCAGAAGGAGCACGATGAGGTGCGGGGGCTGTTTTTGCAGATTGAGAACGACGAGGAGCGCGCGGCGGAATACTTCGACCAGTTGGCGGTGCTGGTGCTGAGCCACCATGAGGCGGAGGAGCAGGTGGTGTTCGAACAGCTGCCCGGCGACAAGGAATCCAAGGAGTTGAAGCTGGAGCTGATTGCGGAGCACGACAATGTGCGCCGGGTGATGCAGGTGGTGTTGGATACCGACCCGGAGGATGACCATTGGGCGGCGCGGTGCAAGGTGGTCAAGGAAGTATTTGCCCACCACATCGAGGAAGAGGAGAATGAGCTGTTCGGCACCCTGCGCGAGGAGCTGAGCGAGGCCGACATGGACAAGCTGTACAAGAAATTTGAGACGGCGGAAGGCAAGGCCAAGCCTGAGATGCAGAAGATGGTGAAGGCGAAAATGATTCTCAAGCCCGAGCATGTGTTGCCGCTGTCCCTGAAGGACGCGCTGGACGGCGAGAAGAAACCCGCGCCCAAAAAGAAGCCGGCCACCAAACCCGCCAAGGCATCCGCCAAGTCATAGGTTGTTAACGGGCAGGCCATACCGGTCTGCCCGTTTCACTTTTCAAACCAATCAATATATCGGATAAGGAGCACCATGAAACTGCACACAGGCAAACTCTACTGGCCGGACGTTCCCCTCACGCGCGTCGCTGCGCCTAATCCCCTGCCCCGGATGGACCAGTTTGACGTCATCATTGTGGGGGCAGGGATGTCCGGCATGATCAGCGCCTATCGGCTATCCAGGGCCGGGCACAAGGTGCTGTTGGTGGACAGGCAGGGTGTGGGGACCGGCAGCACGGCGGCCAATACGGGGCTGATTCAATACATGAGCGACGCGGGCGTGCACGAGTATGCCAAGCAAATTGGCCCCACCATGGCCAAGGCATTC
The DNA here is from genome assembly GCA_937874275.1 of uncultured Clostridia bacterium. Taxonomy (GTDB): domain Bacteria; phylum Bacillota; class Clostridia; order Christensenellales; family Aristaeellaceae; genus UBA1038. The sequence continues at coordinate 1,154 of CALNAU010000140.1, forward strand.
TACCTATGGTCGCAGGAGGCGGTGGGCACGCTGGCCGACATCGCCCGCACGCTCGGCCCCGCGCCGGAGCGGGCGGCCCAGGTGACGCGCAGCCTGCTGATTGCCACCAACAAGCCCAGCGTAGGCTACCTGTCGCGCGAGTACGAGGCGCAGAAGAAGCTGAAGCTGGACGTTGCCCTGTATGAGAAGGAGGACCTGAGCAAGCAGCGGCTCAAAGGGCTGTCGGCGCTGTCCACCCGGCCTGACCTGGCGCTCAATCCCTATGCCTTCGTGCACCACATGGGCGCCTACGCGCAGCAGCACCACGGCCTCACCATACTGAACGGGGTGCGCTATGTTAGCCACCGTCAAAACAAGGAGGGCGGGCTTACCATCACGCTTGCTAGGGGCAAACAACACATCAAGGCGCAGTGCCCCCGGCTGATTCTGGCAACCGGGTACGCGCCGCCCAAGGCCGTGGCGCACAAGCTGCGCCACCTGGAGCTATACACCTCCTACGTGGTGGTGACCGATGTGCCGGACGTGGATACGCCCACGCTGCCCGCCATGCTGTGGGAAAAGAAGGATGCCTACACCTATGTGCGCAACACCTTTGACGGCCGGCTGATGATAGGCGGCAGGGATAGAAAAAGCAGCACGCTAACCGCCGCTGACGCCCGCAAAAACAGGGGGAGCCTGCTGCGCGCCGCGGGCACGCTGGTCGAAGGCCTAAACGAAACAGCGCCGACATATTCCTACGCGGCGCTGTTTGGGGAAAGCAAGGACAGCCTGCCCTACATGGGCGAGGACCCGGAGCAGCCCGAGGTGTTCATCATCTGCGGGTTGGGCGGCAATGGCACGGTCTACTCCGCCATCGCGTCGGACATCGCGCTGGACTGGATGCAGGGCAAGAACCCACGCAAAGCCGCGCAGCTGTTCCGCATCGGCAGATAAGCCCCACGATTCGCTATTGGCCGTACTGTTCCCAGAAATAGCCGAACAGGTTGCGCGCCAGCTTGCCGATGCGGTTGGTGCGCATCATGCTGCCGCCGTTTGAAAACAGCACGAACACGAACTGGCTGTCCGGCTCAAAGTACACGTTAAGAATCGCCCCTTGAGACATGCCCTGGTGCCCATAGACCATGCGGTCGGGCAGCAGGGTATCGTTATGCTCCACAAAAAGGCCGTAGGGGCTAGGGCCGGTGACCGATTTGCCCAGCGTCATCTGCTCCTGCCGCATAGCCTGCACGCTATCCTCCGACAGGATGCGCACATC
>CALNAU010000141.1 GCA_937874275.1 uncultured Clostridia bacterium
ATCCGCACCGCCCGCGCCAAGGGCGTGCGCGAGCAGCTGGTCATTGCCAAGCACGCGCTGCGCAACGCGCTGATACCGGTCATCACCTACGTGGGCCCGCTGACGGCGTACATCCTCACGGGCTCCCTGGTGGTGGAGACGGTGTTTGGCATCGGCGGCTTGGGCACCCACTTTGTCAGTGCCATTAACAACCGAGATTATCCCCTGGTGATGGGCACGACCATTTTTCTGGCTACACTCATGGTGTTGATGACTTTGGTGAGCGACCTGCTGTACAAGGCCATTGACCCCAAGATTACGTTTGATTGAGGTTAGGCATGAGCGATTATCATCCCGATCAGATTCCTCAGAAGAAACCCTTCAGCCTGCAGCTGGATGTCAGCAAGTTTGAGCCGGCCACTGCCGCTGAAAAAGAGCAGCATGACATCATGCGCGAAAGCACCACCTTCTTCAAGGATGGCATTCGCAGGCTCTTCAAAAACCCGCTGGCGGTGCTGAGCATTGTGATACTGCTGCTGTTGATTGTGATTATCGTGGTGGCCCCCATGATTGTGCCCTACGGCTACTCGGAGGTCATCCGCGTCAACGGCCAGCGCGACCGATCGGTCACCAACCTGCGGCCTTTTACCTACTCCGAGCTGGAGCAGAAGGCCATCGATGAGGGGCAGGATGTGTTTCCCCACATCTTTGGCACGGACGAACTGGGGCGCGACTACTTTGTCCGCGTGATTTACGGCGCTCGGGTATCCCTGGCGGTGGGCTTCTTCGCCAGCCTCATTGTGCTGGTCATCGGCCTGCTGTACGGCTCCATTTCCGGATATGTAGGCGGCAGAACGGACATTGTGATGATGCGCATCGTAGACATCATCTACTCCCTGCCAGACACCCTGATGGTCATTCTGCTGTCCGTGGTGCTGGACCAGGTGCTGGGCGACAGCCTGAAGGGGACCATTTTGGCCTCCATCGGCAACAACATGATCAGCCTCTTCATTGTGTTCGGATTGCTCTATTGGGTGGGCATGGCGCGCCTGGTGCGCGGCCAGATTCTGTCCATCAAAACCAACGAGTACGTGCTGGCTGCGCGCGCCCTGGGGGCGGGTGCGGGACGCATCATCCGTAAGCACATTTTGCCCAACTGCATGTCGGTCATCTTCATCTCCACCGCTTTGCAAATCCCCAGCGCCATCTTTACCGAGAGCTTTTTGAGCTTCATCGGCCTGGGCGTGCAGGCGCCCATGCCCTCGCTGGGGTCGCTGGCCAACCTGGCCCGCGGCGGCATGCAGGTGTACCCCTACAAAATGCTGTTCCCAGCGCTGGGCATTTGCCTGATCGTGCTTTCATTCAACTTGCTGGGCGATGGGCTGCGCGATGCCTTTGACCCCAAACTGAGGAGATAAGCCATGTCACAACCATTGCTGCAAGTCAAGGACCTGCATACCTCGTTCCCCACCGAGTCGGGCGAGGTGCGCGCCGTCAACGGCATCAACTTCTCGCTCCAGCGGGGGCGCGTGCTGGGCATCGTGGGGGAATCGGGCTCGGGCAAATCGGTCACGGCCTATTCCATTCTGCGCATACTCGATAACCCCGGTAAGATTACAAAGGGCGAGATTCTGTTTGAAGATACCGATATCGTTAAGCTGCCCCAGCACCAGATGCGGCAAATCCGCGGGGCCAAGATATCCATCATCTTCCAGGACCCGATGACCAGCCTGAACCCGGTGTACACCGTGGGCAACCAGTTGACGGAGGCCATCCGACTGCACACCAACCGCAACCGCCAGCAGGCGCAGGAGCGCGCGTTGGAGATGCTGGAACTGGTAGGCGTCAACGAGCCGCACAAGCGCCTGAAACAATACCCCTACCAGCTGTCGGGCGGCATGCGCCAGCGTGTGATGATTGCCATGGCGCTGGCCTGCGAGCCGGATATCATCATTGCCGATGAGCCGACCACGGCGCTGGACGTCACCATCCAGGCACAAATTCTGGAGTTGATGCAGGAGCTGAAGGAAAAGCTTGGCATGGCCATCATCATGATTACCCATGACCTGGGGGTCATCGCCGAGATGTGCGATGAAATCATTGTCATGTACGCCGGCCGCGTCTGTGAGCGCGGCACGGCCGACGAAATCTTCTACAACCCGCGCCACGAGTACACCAAGGGCCTGCTGCGCTCCATCCCCAAGATGACCGCCAGCAAGGAGCGCCTGACGCCCATCGGCGGCTCGCCGGTCGACCTGCTCAACATGCCCAAGGGCTGCGCCTTTGCCGCCCGCTGCGACCGAGCGATGAAAATCTGCCTGACCGAGCCGCCGGAGGAAATGGTCATCAACCCGGAGCATCGCGCGGCCTGCTGGGTAAACGTCAAGGAAGGCGCGATGGCACAAGGAGGGCAGCACAATGGCTGAGCATCTGTTGGAAGTGCAGGGCCTCAAACAACATTTTCCCATCAAAACAGGCTTTATGAAGACGACCATGCTCAAAGCCGTGGACGGCGTGAGCTTTACCATCGACCGGGGGGAGACCCTGGGGCTGGTGGGTGAGTCCGGCTGCGGCAAGACCACCGTCGGGCGCAGCCTGCTGCGGCTGTACAAGCCTACCGCAGGCTCCATCAAGTACCATGGTGAGGAAATCAGCGATCAGAACATACAGGGCTTCCGCAAGCAAATGCAGGTGGTGTTCCAGGATCCATACTCCTCGCTCAACCCGCGCATGACCGTAGGCGACATCGTGGGCGAGCCGCTGGATATCCACAAACTATATAAAACACAAAAAGAACGAGAGGATAAGGTTGATTCTCTGTTAGAATTGGTAGGGTTGAATACCGACCACAAGCGGCGCTATGCGCACGAGTTTTCGGGCGGCCAGCGCCAGCGCATCGGCATTGCCCGAGCCCTGGCGGTGGATCCGGAATTCATTGTGTGTGATGAACCGGTCAGCGCGCTGGACGTCAGCATTCAGGCCCAAATCATCAACACCTTTGAGGAACTGCAGCAGCGCCTGGGGCTGGCCTACCTGTTCATTGCCCACGACCTGCATGTGGTGCACCACATGAGCCGGCGCATAGCCGTGATGTATCTGGGTAAGATTGTGGAGATGGCGGCGGCGGACGATGTTATCAACCAGCCGATGCATCCCTACACACAGTCGCTGATTTCTGCCATCCCGATTCCGGACCCGAAGCAGGCCCGTGAGCGGCACCGCATTGTGCTGCAGGGTGAGGTGCCAAGCCCCCTCAAGGTACCCAGCGGATGCGCGTTCCGCAATCGCTGCTGCTGGCGGCAGGATATCTGCGCCGAGCAGACCCCCGAATTGCGCGAACTTGCCCCCGGCCATCAGGTAGCCTGCTGGAATCCCCAGATGCCCAAATGAATCTGAACGGCATAGCCGTTTATGATAATTTTAAAAAGGAGAGACCACGATGTTCAAAAAACTGTTTGCCCTGGCCCTGGTCGCCGTGATGGCGTTGTCCGCAGTTGGCGCCATCGCCAGCTCTGCCCCCGAATGGACAGAGTATGATGCCCTCATCGCCGAGATCAAGTCGGCTACCGACCTCAAGGAGCGCGAAGCGCTCATGCACAAGGCAGAGGATATCCTGATGGAGACGGGCGCCCTGTTGCCCATCTACTACTACAACGATATCTATCTGGCCAAGCCCGAGGTACAGGGCTACTACTCCAGCCCCTTTGGCACCAAGTTCTTCCAGGAAGCCACCAAGGG
>CALNAU010000142.1 GCA_937874275.1 uncultured Clostridia bacterium
CCCCGTCATATAGCTTGGCGCTGTACAGCAGCGCCTTGGTGGGGATGCACCCCTCGTTGAGGCAGACGCCGCCCAGCGCGCGCTCCTCCGCCAGGGCGACCTTGAGCCCGGCGTGTGCCGCCCGCTCGGCCGCCAGGTATCCCGCCGGCCCGCCGCCCAGGATGATCAAATCAAACAGCATGATGTTCCTCCCTTATTGTGCTGGCAGCATTCTATCACACTCCGCCGCGCGATTCACCCCGTTCATCGTTCGGTTTACAAAACACACGACAACCTGTTATAATCAGGCAACAAAGTTTCACAGGTGTAGGAGTTTTCCTGACGATGAGAACCTGACAGGCGGATGCCTGTATCGATGCACCCAACACAACATAAGGAGGAACCCCCATGAGAAAAACCCTGTCGCTGTTGCTGGCGCTCTCCCTGCTGCTGGGCCTCGGTGCCTACGCGGTAGCCGAGGAGCCGCTGGCCATCTCGCTCTACTACTCAGACAACGCGACCCTGCCCTTCAAGCAGGATTGGCCGGTCATCACGGCGCTTGAAAAGCAGTATAACGTGAAGCTCAACTTCGAGCCCATCCCCATGGCCGACTACGGCACCAAGGCGGGCCTGGCGCTGTCCACCGGCGAGAATACGCCGGATGTGATGCTCTACCTGAGCACCGGCGGCGCCTATACCTCCTATGCCCTCAATGGTGCCATCGTGCCCATCTCCGACTACGCGGAGTGGACACCCCATTTCAACGCCAGGGTGGAGGAAATGGGCCTGCAGCAGGATGTGGACCTCAACCGCCTGAGCGACGGCAAGCTGTACTTCCTGCCCAGCCTGTTTGACAAGCCCTTCTACGACGGCGGCCTGATCATGCGCGAAGACTATCTCAAATCCAAGGGCTTTGAAGCCCCCAAGACCTTTGATGACCTTTACAACATCATGAAGGCCTACAAAGCCGACTTCCCCAACAGCTACCCGCTGACGTCCATCGTGGGCCTGCGCGTGGTACAGCGCATGACGATGCCCTCCTACGGCGTATCGGTCGGCCGCAACACCGGCACCGGCACCGGCACCCTGTCCTGGGACTATGACAAGAAGGAATACTTCGCCGGCGCCATCTCCCCCCAGTACAAGGACTACATCACCTTCATGGCCAAGCTGCACGCGGAAGGCCTGCTGGACCCGGAGCTGGAGCAGGATAACGCCTCCACCGCTAAGAAACTGGCCACCGGTGCTGCCATGGCCGTGTACGGCTATTATGACCAGATTGGCGGCTGGGAGCAGGCCAGCGAAATCGAAGGCCTGAAGCTCAATATGTATCCCCCGCTGGAGGGCCCCGGCGGCGCCCATCACCAGCCCAAGAGCAAGACCGGCGGCGGCCTGCTGTTCCCCATCGGCGTGAGCAAGCGCCCGGACTTTGAGCAGGTGGTTCGCAAGCTGGATGAAATCTTCTACTCCGAGGAAGCCACCAAGCTGTGGTGCTTTGGCCCCGAGGGCGACAGCTACACCATGGACGGCGACAAGGTGGTCTACAATGACGCCATCCTGAATTCCGCCGACGGCATCTACAAATATATGCAAAACGCCTACGGCACCGGCTGCGCGGGTCTGCAGAACGTATGGTACCTGGAGCGCGAGCTGACCAAGTATGACGAGAACTACGGCCGCATCAACGCGGAAGTGGCCGCCATGCCGGACGCCATCCAGTACACCGTGCCCGTGCCCAGCTTTGACGACATCACGGCCGAGGATGCCTCCCTGCTGCAGACCACTTTGCTGGACGCCTTCAACGTGTGGGATGACGAGTTCCGCACCGGCAAGAAGTCCATCGAGAACGACTGGGATGCCTTCGTGCAGGACATGAAGGACAAGGGCATCGAGAAGTTCCTGGAGATCTACAACGCCAGCAAGAAACTGTAATCCCCGACCTATCGGCCCGCCCCGGCTGCCGGGGCGGGCCTTCCCCTTTATAGCACCGGTTGTTTTCTAAGGGATTTTCAACCCTCCAAAGCCCCTGTGACGGAAGGAAGCCGCATGAAACAAGAATACCCTGCCCTGGCGGTCAAACGGCCCAAGCTGAGGCGCTACCTGTACAACAACTGGCAGCTGTATGTAATGCTGCTGGTGCCCTTTGCGTATTTTCTGCTGTTCAAGTATGTGCCCATGTTTGGCAACATCCTGGCCTTCCGGCGCTTTAGGCCGCTTACCGGGCCGTTTGGCGTGCGGTGGGAGGGGCTGCGCTACTTCAGGCAGTTCATGGGCCAGGGCGACTTCTGGCGCGCCTTCTTCAACACCCTGTCGCTGGCGGCGCTCAATTTGATTATCAACTTCCCGGTGCCCATCATTTTCGCGGTGATGCTCAACGAGCTGCGCAGCCTGCGCTTTAAAAAGCTGGTGCAGACGGTGAGCTACATGCCGCGCTTTGTGTCGACGGTGGTGGTGGTGTCTATCCTCACCGAGCTGCTGTCCCCCTCGTCGGGCGCCCTCAACCGCCTGATTCAAAGCGTCACAGGAAACCCGCCGGTGTTTTACATGAACGAGGCATCGTACTTCCGCCCGCTGTATATTCTCACCGATATGTGGCAGTTCATGGGCTGGTCGGCCATCATCTACCTGGCGGCCATCACAGGCATCAGCGCGGATTTGTTTGAGGCCGCGCGCATCGACGGCGCCGGGCGTTTTCAGCTGATCTGGTACGTGACCATCCCCAGCATCATGCCCACCATCATGATCATGTTCATCCTGCGGGTGGGGCATCTGCTGAGCGTAGGCTTCGAAAAAATCCTGCTGATGTACACCCCCTCCAACTCGGTGGTATCGGATGTGATTGACACCTATGTGTACCGCATGTCCATCGCGGCCACCGCCCCGCAGTACAGCTACGCCACGGCCATCGGCCTGTTCAGCGGCATCATCGGTCTGGTGCTGGTAAGCAGCGCCAACCTGCTAGCCCGCCGCCTGACCGGCGAGAGCATTTATTAGGAGGGGCGTATGAGCAAATCAACTCGAATCCGCGAAAAAAGCCCCGTCATGGATGCCGTCATCTGGCTGGTGATGATTTTTGTGCTGCTGTGCTGCGTGGTGCCTTTTTTGTACATCATCGCCATGTCCTTCTCGTCCTCCCGCGCCATCCTCAACAACCGGGTGACGCTGTGGCCCATCGGCTTTAACACCGAGGCATACCGGCAGGTGTTCGCCTACCCCAACTTCTTCCGCGCGTACCGCAACACGCTGCTGTACACCTCCGTGGGCACGCTGATTGCGCTGGCCATGATGGTGGTTTTCGCCTACCCGCTGAGCAAGAGCCGCCTGAAGGGCCAGCCCATCGTGATGAAGATGGTGGTATTCTCCATGTTCTTCGGTGGCGGCCTGGTGCCCAACTACCTGTTGATGACGTCGCTCAAACTGACGGGCACGGTGTTCGCCATGCTGCTGCCCTTTGCCATTAACCAGTTCAACCTCATCATCCTCATCAACTTCATCAAAACCATTCCCGAGGATTTGGAGGAGGCCGCCCGCATCGACGGCCTGAATTACTTTGGCATTTTAATCCGCATCATCCTGCCCCTGCTGACGGCTGCCCTGGCCACGGTGGGCTTGTATACGGCGGTGTTCTTCTGGAACGACTGGTTCTATTCGCTGATTTACCTGCGAAGCGACCAGTACCCCGTGATGCTGCTGCTGCGCAATATCGTCAACGGCACCACCATGGTGGGCGAGGCCGGCGGCGTGGGCGAGAATGCCTCGGTGGCCATCGCCATCAAGTCAGCCGTCATCATCACCTCCACCTTGCCCATCATTCTGCTGTACCCCTTCCTGCAAAAGTACTTCGTCAAGGGCATGCTGGTGGGCGCGGTGAAGGGATAATTCATTTTCGACACAGAAAAACCGCCGTCACATTGTGACGGCGATTTTTTATTCCACCCAGCTTGTCAGGCCAAGAACGTTTCCCTGGCATAGTCCGCCGCCCCCCACGCGGCGCTGTGGCGCGGTTGGATGATGGAGAGCGTTGAATATTTATCGGTGAGCTGGCTCCGCAATCGGTCACGAATGGCCTCATGATGGGCTAGCACGCCCCCGGCCAGTGCCAACTCCCCCGCCTGCAGGCCGAGGCCATCCAGCACCGGGGCGCACAGCGTGGCCAGCGCGTCGGCGGCGCTGATGGCAATACGCTGGGCTGCTGCGTCACTTTCGGCCAACGCCGGTCCCAACAACTCTGCCAGGGCGGCAATCTCCCGTTTGCTGCGGCCGGGGGCATACACAAAGCGAATGATGTCCGCCGGCTGCGCGCTGCCCAGTTTATCCGCCAGCAGGCCTGTCAGCATCGTCTGCGGGCCGCGTCCATCCACCGCGTACAGTACGGCGCGCAAGATATCCCGTCCGACGGCATAGCCGCTGCCTTCGTCATCCAGAAGGTGCCCCCACCCGCCGCAGCGTGCCGTACGTCCAATCGCGTTGCGGCCATAACAGATGGAGCCTGTCCCCGCAATGAGCACTGCGCCCATCGGCCCCACGGCGCCTCGCAGGGCGGACTCCTGATCGCCGCGCACCTCAATGGGGGCCGAACATCCCGTATTCCGTAAGGATTCCTCGATGATGGCCTTGGCCTGTGGGTTGCTGACACCCGCGGCCGACACCGTCAGCCCCGCGCATTCGCCGGGCAACGCAGTTAGAAACGCCGCGACCTCGCCCAGCACCCGGCGCACATCGGCCCAGTCCGTGCCGTTGACATTAAGGGGGCCAAAGGTGTTTTCGCCGACGACGGCGCCCGCCGCATCCATGCACAGCAGGGCCGTCTTGGTGCCGCCGCCATCCAGCCCCGCTACATAGCGCGCGGCACTCATGCCTGCGCCTCTGCCCTGGGCAGGTCAATATCCCCAATGCGGCCCTGCGCCCTGTTAAGCGCGGCCAGAGCACTCTGATAGTCAAGGCCGAACAGCAGGCTGACAATCGCAGGCTTGCAGTGCCCATCCGCCTCGGCCAGCGCTTGGGCTGCCCGCTCGCGCGATACATCGGCCGCCTGCATCACGATGCGGATGGCGCGCTCGCGCAATTTGTCGTTGGTGGCCTTCATATCCACCATCAGGTTGCCGTACACCTTGCCCAGTTTAACCATCACACCGGTGGAGAGCATGTTGAGCACCATCTTCTGCGCCGTGCCGCTCTTCATGCGGGTAGACCCGGTAATCACCTCCGGCCCGCTCAGCGGGGCAATGGTCACCTGCGCATGCGATGCCATATCCGCATTGGCGGTGCACACCAGCGCGATGACCGGCGCGCCGACCGATGCCGCGTAGTCCATCCCGCCGATGACATAGGGCGTGCGCCCGCTGGCCGCGATGCCCACCAGCACATCCTTGGCGGAAAAGTCAATGGCCCGCAGGTCTTCCGCCCCGGCGGCGCGGTCGTCCTCAGCGCCCTCCCGGGCGCGTACAAAGGCTCCTTCCCCACCGGCTATCAGCGCCACCACCAGCGCCGGATCCACGCCAAAGGTAGGCGGACACTCGGCCGCGTCCAGCACCCCCAAGCGCCCGGAGGTGCCGCTGCCCAGATACACCAGCCGGCCACCGCCCTGCATTTGCCGGTAGATGATGTCCACCGCCTGTGCCACCTGGGGCAGCACCTGCGCCACCGCCTCGGCCACCTTCTGGTCCTCCCGGTTGATGAGGCGCAGCATGTCTTCCGTGCCCAGCCGGTCGATGTGCCGGGTGGCAGGGTTGGTTTTTTCGGTATCGATATGGTCTAACATGTCATGCTCCTTCCGCGCGGGCAGCCAGTTTTGTGCTGTCACTACTGTACACAAGGGCTACAGAAGGGTCAATAGCGACCGTCGCCAAATGATGTACACCGATTGGCGGATTGGCGAAACCCCGAAAAAACACTTGCAATCCCTTCTATCAATATGTATAATACATATTCGGCACATCCTTGCGCCGCGCGGGTCGCGGCGCCATATGTCCATGAGGAGGTGAAAGACATGAAATACGAACTGGTGTACATCATCAACACGGCCATCGAGGAAGATCCCCGCAAGGAGCTCATTGCGCGCTTCAACGGGATGATTGAACAAAACGGCGGCACGGTTGACAGCGTCGAGGAGTGGGGCAAGCGCCGCTTGGCCTACCCGATCAACGACCTGCCGGAAGGGTACTATGTGCTGGTGCACTACACGGCAGAACCCACTGTTCCCAAGGAGATCGAGCGTAACCTGGGAATCACGGACGGCATCCTCCGCTACCTGACCACCCGCATCGAGGAAAAGCGCAGCAACGTAAAGCCGCGCACCGCGCGCATTGCCCCCGCCGCCGTAAGGAGCGAGGAGGCACCGCAACAGGAAGCGCCGGCCCAGGACCAATAAGGAGGTAGACTGTGAACAAGCTGTTTATTATCGGCAACCTGACGCGCGACCCCGAGCTGCGCAGCACCCAGGGAGGTATTCCTGTGTGCACCTTCACGGTAGCCGTCAACCGCCGCCGCGCAAGCAATGCAGAGGCGGGTCAACAGCCGGAGGCGGATTTCTTCCGCGTGACGGCCTGGAGGCAGCTTGGCGAGAACTGCAACCGCTATTTGTCCAAGGGACGCAAAGTGTGCGTCGTCGGCAACGTACAGGTCAACACCTATACCGCCAATGACGGCACCACCCGCGCCAGCCTGGAAGTGACGGCGGACGATGTGGAGTTCCTCTCCCCGCGTGGAGAGGGCGGCGATGGCGGCATGAGCCGCCAGCCGGAAGCAAATGCTTCCCCCGCGCCCAGCCAGCACAGTGGCTTTGTCAAGGTAGACGACGAAGAACTGCCCTTCTAATGGCAGCAATTTGAAGGAGGAACCACCATGAGTGAGAATAGAGGCGAAAGAAGAATGCGCCCCCGTGGCCGTCGGCCGCGGCGCAAGGTATGCGACTTCTGTGCCAACAAGGTCGCGTATATCGACTACAAGGATGTGAATCGGCTGCGCCGCTATATCAATGAGCGCGGCAAGATTTCTCCCCGGCGCATGCTGGGCACCTGTGCCAAGCATCAGCGCCAGCTCTCCGAGGCCATCAAGCGCGCGCGTGCCATCGCCCTGATGCCCTACACGGCAGAGTAAGAAGCAAGCAACCATTCATCCCCGCCGCAATCGCGGCGGGGATGTTGTTTGCTGCATTGAAAATTAAAACCCCTCATGGAGGGGTTAGGCAGGCAAGATGATATGCGGCGCACGATGACGTTTGTGAACCACGATGGCCTTTCTGCGTGTAAACCGAATCAGGCCTCGCGCCGCAGCTGACGGGTCAAATCCTCCAGCGCGTTGCGCAGCGGCACGCTGTCCTGGCTGAGCTGCTCAATTTTGGCGCATCCATGCAGCACGGTGGTATGGTCGCGCCCGCCCAGCGCCTCGCCAATCTTGGGCAGGGAGGCATCGGTCAGCTTGCGTGCCAGGTACATGATGACCTGCCGGGGCACGGTAAAGCTGCGGTTGCGGCGGGGGCCGACCACATCGTCATGGGTGACGGCATAGTAGCCGCAAACGGCCTGGATGATATCCCCCGTGGTGACGGGGCGGGGGGCGTGGTCGTGGAACACCTCGCGCAGCGCTTCCTCGGCCAGCTGGGCAGTGATGGGCCGCCCGGATAAGGACGCGTAGGCCACCAGGCGGTTGAGGCTGCCCTCCAACTCGCGGATGTTGCTGTCCACGCGCATGGCAATCAGCTGAAGCACCTCGTCATCCACCTGAATCAGCTCGTCATTGGCCTTGCGGCGCAAAATGGCGCAGCGCGTGTCCACATCGGGCTTTTGGATGTCGGCAATCAGGCCCCATTCAAAGCGGCTGCGCAGACGCTCCTCCAGGCGGGCGATTTCCTTGGGCGGGCGGTCGGATGAAATGATAATCTGCTTGCCCGCGTTGTGCAGCGCGTTGAAGGTGTGAAAAAACTCCTCCTGTGTACTGTCGCGGCCCGCGATAAACTGGATGTCGTCAATCAGCAACACATCCACATTGCGGTACTTCTCGCGGAAGGCCGCGTTGCGGTTGGTCTGTATGGCGCTGACCAGCTCGATGGTGAAGGTCTCGCTGGTTACATATTCCAGCCGGGTCTCCGGCTTTTGCGACAGGATGAAGTGGCCGATGGCCTGCATGAGGTGGGTTTTGCCCAGGCCCACGCCGCCATAGATGAAGAAGGGGTTGTAGGCATCCGCCGGGGACTCGGCCACCGCCAGGGAAGCCGCGTGGGCGAAGCGGTTGCCGCTGCCCACCACGAAGGTCTCAAAGGAATATTTAGGGTTGAGCCGCGGGGCGATAGGCCGCGCGGGGCCATTGCCCTTGCGGTAGTCCTGTGCCTGCTTGGGGGTGAGGATATTGAGCTTCAGCTCCTTGCCCGTAACCTGGCGCAGGGCGTTGCCAATCATCACCGAATAGCGGGGCACGACAAAGGTGTGGTAATAATCCGCCACCGCTTCCACATAGTACTGCTCACCAACGGCATCCAACGGCTTGAGGGCCGATGCAATCCAGGTGGAATAGGTGACCTCGCTCATCTCGTGTTTCATGAGCTGGCAGGTCGCATCCCAAACCGCCTTATAATCCACGCGGTAACCTCCGTGTTTGCATTAATTTATACATCCGTAATAGGTTTGTAATCAGTCGGAAACCCGTCAAAAAAAACACCGCTTCGCAGCGTGTTTTTCAAAGCTGTGGATAAATCCCCTGTGGATAAACCCCGAACCTTGCTGACCACGTGCCCTATCCTAACACAGAAAGTGTGGGAGTACAAGGGAATTGCACCCGCCAAAGAATTGCATACTCCAAAGCCTGTTGATAAGTCCCCAGGTCTACCGGTAGTTGTTGAAAGTCGGACGAACCACAAGGATTTGAATCGCGAATGTACTTTTATGCAAATTGTTGCATTTTACCCTTCTTGCCCCGCCAAAGACCGGATTGTTTTTTTAGCGAATCTTCTGTCACGCTTTTTACCTCGATTTCACATTTCGCCCATGCCCTGAAAATTCGAACAAATGTCTGGTATTCAGACGCGTTCTTGAGTTTCCTGGGCCAGTCGCGCCGCGCGCAACCCTTCCTTTTCCCCTAATGTTCACGTATAATGGCAAAAACAACGGGACTTGCAGGAGGGTACCATGCAGGGACAGGATAACAAACGCTTTACACTCAAGGAAAAAAGCTGGATTCTTTACGACTGGGCCAACTCCGTCTATGCCACCAATATCATGGCGGCCATCTATCCGCCCATCTTCGTCAGCGTGGCCGGACAAAACGGGGACCATTGGTGGAGCCTGGGCACGGCACTGACCACGCTGGTCATCGCGCTGATTTCGCCCTTCCTGGGGGCGCTGGCCGACTTCAAGGGCATGAAGAAGCGGCTGTTCATCGCCTTCATGCTGCTGGGCGTGCTGACGACAGGCGCTTTGGCCTTCATGACCGATTGGCGCATGATGCTGGTGGGGTATGTGGTATCCCACATCGGGTTCTCGGGCGCCAACCTGTTCTATGATAGCTTTCTGACGGACGTCACCACCAACCAGCGCATGGACAAGGTATCCAGCTGGGGCTACGCCATGGGCTACATCGGCGGCAGCACCATCCCCTTCCTGCTGTCCATCGGCATGCTGCTGTGGCTGGGCTACGGCAGCCCCATCGCGCAGAAGTTCGCCATCCTCATCACCTCCGGCTGGTGGCTGCTGTTCTCCATCCCCTTCCTCAAGAATGTGCACCAGACCCACTATATCGAGCACCCGGAGAAGGGCCGCGCGCGCCAGGCCATCACCAATGTGCTGCGCACCGGGAAGGAAATTGTCTCCAACCGCGGGCTGTTCCTCTTTGTGTTGGCGTACTTCTTCTATATTGACGGCGTGGGCACCATCATCAGCATCTCCACCGCCTACGGCACGGCGCTGGGCCTGGGCGCCATGGGGATGATCCTGGCCTTGCTGGTCACGCAGATTGTGGCCATGCCCTGCTCCATCCTGTTTGGCAAGATGGCACAGAAGGTCCCCACCCGCAAGCTGCTGCTGTTTGCCATCTCGGTCTACATGGTCATCTGCTGCGTGGGCTTTGTGATGGGCTATACGCTGGAGCCGCATCAGGATGCTTTTGAAGCCGTCTACGCGGGCGTGCGCGATGACGCAGCGCTGCTGCTGGAGACGGAGACGCTGGCCGAGCCGGAGGCCGCCCGGGGCGCGCTGGATGATTATCTCAAGGCCGCCCAAGCCCACATTTTGCACGGCGAGGATGCGCCGATGTTTGCGCTGAATGAAGCAGGCGACGCGGACGCGGCCCAGCGCCTGGACACGCAGCTTGCCCAGCGCCTGAGCGTACTGCAGGCGGACAGCGCCGCGACCATCGACACCCTCAAGAGCGCCACTCGCCGCAGCACCATCATGTTCTGGGCGATGGCCATTCTGGTGGGCACGGTGCAGGGCGGCATACAGGCCGTCAGCCGCAGCTATTTCGGCAAACTGGTGCCCAAGCGCCGCTCCAACGAGTTCTTTGGTTTCTTTGATATCTTCGGCAAGTTCGCCACCGTCATCGGCCCGCTGCTGTATGCGCTGATAGGCGGGCTGACCGGGCGCTCCTCCTGGGGTACGCTGGCGCTGCTGCTGCTGTTTTTAACCGGGTTTATCATCCTCTACCGGGGCAAGGAGCCGCTGGCGCAGCTGGAGCGCGAGCGCATGGCCGAAGAGGCCGCCAACGCCTGACCTGCACACAAACGCCGCCCATGTGGGCGGCGTTT
>CALNAU010000143.1 GCA_937874275.1 uncultured Clostridia bacterium
CTTGGCTCGGCACCGAAGGCGCAAGTATTCACTGCTAACTGCTAACTGCTAACTGCTAACCGCTAACCGCTAACCGCTAACCCCTCCCTTTACTCCGTATTCTACATGGGAGGCAACTGTATATGAAAAAGCGCATCGGCATCCTGACCGCGGGCGGGGATTGCCCCGGCCTCAACGCGGCCATCCGCGGCGTCGTCCGCGCCAGCTACCATCTGTTTGACGCGGAAATCATCGGCATCCGCGGCGGTTTCCGCGGCCTGATTGAGGGCGATTATCAGCCGATGGAGGAAAGCCAGTTTTCCAACATCCTCACCCGCGGCGGCACCATTCTGGGCACCAGCCGCACGCCCTTCAGCCAGATGCGCAGCAACGGCGACGGCCCCGACAAGGTGGAGGAGATGAAGAAGAACTACCGGGCGATGCGGCTTGACTGCCTGGTGGTGCTGGGGGGCAACGGCACGCACAAGACGGCCAACCTGCTCAGCCAGGAGGGCCTCAACGTCATCGGCCTGCCCAAGACCATCGATAACGACATCTACGGCACGGACTTCACCTTCGGCTTTCACACGGCGGTGGATATCGCCACCGATGTGGTGGACCGCATCCACACCACGGCGGCCAGCCATGGGCGCTGCATGGTGATTGAGCTGATGGGCAACAAGTCCGGCTGGCTCACGCTGTATGCCGGCGTGGCCGGCGGCGCCGACATCATTTTGCTGCCGGAGTTTCCCTACGACATCGAAAAGGTGGCCGAGGTCGTGGAGACCCGCGCCAACCTGCGCAAGTCCTTCTCCATCATCGCCGTGGCCGAGGGGGCCATGGACAAGGATGAGAAGGAAATGAAAAAGAAGGACCGCGAGGCGGCCCGTGTGGAGAGCCCGTACAACAGCATCTCCCACCGCATCGCCACCCAGCTGGAGCAGATGGTGGGCGTAGAGTGCCGCACGGTGATTCCCGGCCACATTCAGCGCGGCGGCACCCCCTGCGCCTATGACCGCGTGCTGTCCACCGAGTTTGGTGTACACGCGGCCCACCTCATCCGCGACGGCATCTACGGCGTGACGGTGGCGGTGGACGGACGGGACATCATCCACAACAAGCTGTCCGACGTGGCCGGTGTCTCCAAGCCCGTGCTGCTGGACGGCCCCATGGTGCGCTCGGCCATAGGCATCAACGTGTCGTTTGGCATCTGATACCAAACGCAGCCGCAAACGCTTCGATAAACTCGTCCTTTTCCGCCCCGCCGCGCATGTCGCTGGGGCGGATTTCCATCAGAGGGCTCCGCCCTCCGAACCCTCGCTGAATATACTTCTTAAAAAGTCTGAGGCTGCCGCGGGTTTTCCGCGGCAGCCTCTATCATGGAATCAGCTTGTTAAAGATTATAGCTCCGGCATCACCAGCACAACGCTCTCCACCGTGGCGGGCTCGCTCTGCTCGGCCATCAGCTTGGCCACCAGGCCGCCGTTGACGCGGTTTTGCATCTCAATCTTGCTGCCGGGCAGGATGCCGATGTCATTGGCCATGGTGGTGGCGACGGTCAGCAGCTTGCCGTCCTTGTTGCGCAGTACGCTGAAGGCCTGCGCGTTGTAGGCGGTGGCGTCGGTGTTGTTTTCAATCGTCAGGGTGACGTTCGCGCTGTAGTTCTTTTCCTCGCCAAAGTAGTTGGGCACTTCCTCCTGGGCGTAGGTGGAGGTGACAGGCAGGGTGGCGGGGGCGGGGGTGGTATCATCGGGCTGGGTGACGCCGTTCACCGTGAACTTGTGGGAGGCGACGCGGGCCGCGTCCTCCTCGCTGACCTGCAGGTACTCCTGCTGCACATAGGCGGTGCCGCCAGGGGCGATGATATAGGGGGTGCTGCCGTAGATGGTCACGGAGGTAATCACGTTACCATCCTTGTCCAGCAGGTCAACCGTACCCGACTGAACGGCCGCGGGCACCGTGCCCGGATTTTCAATGATGGCCGCGAACACGCCGCTGGGCCCGATTACATCCTTGTACAGGTGAAGGGCTTCTTCCTTCACAACCAGCTCAATGGGCTCGCCGTTGTTGCCGCCGGCGCCGCCCTGCAGCAGTTCCATCAGCTCGGTGGGCACCTGAACGGCCATGGCGCTGGTGGTCAGCAGCATGGCTGCCAGCAAAAACAATAGAAACTTCATTTTCATGGTGACAATTCCTCCTCGTCGTTCGTGCAATCCCTTGTCCGCGGCGGGGGCGGTAGCCTGCCGCCGTCGGAACGTGAGGATTATACCACGCTTTGGGCAAAAGGAAACGCCCCGCGCGTAAAAACACAGCATCTGGACAACGGCTTTCCGGACAGCTGGTTTGCATAATTTGACGGGTTGCAGACCGTTTCATGCAGTTACAAGTTGACAAGGACGGCAAACTATGTAAAAATAGCGTCAACAAGCCGCATTGACCGACGCACAATGATTGCGGCGAGAAATTAAAAGGGGGAGACCAAGCATGAAGAGAGCGCTCGTGATGCTGCTCGCACTGATCCTGACCCTGTCCCTGGCCCTGCCCGTCCTGGCAGAGGCGCCCAAGTACAAAATCGCCATCATGACCGGCACCGTGTCCCAGGGCGAGGAAGAATACCGCGCCGCTGAGATGCTCAAGGCAAAGTATCCGGACATCGTCATCACTGACACCTATCCGGATCGTTTCGCCGCCGAGGTCGAGACCACCGTGGGCAAGCTGCTCGCCTTTGCGTCCGATCCCGAGGTGAAGGCCATCATTATGGTGCAGGCTGTGCAGGGCGCGGCTGCTGCCTTTACCCAGATCAAGACCGATCTGAAGCGCGATGACATCCTGCTGATCGCCGGCGTGCCCGCCGAAGACCCGCAGACCATCACCTCCGCGGCTGACTTTGTCATGGGTGTTGACGAAATCAACGGCGGCGTCCAGATTGCCCAGACCGCCAAGGACTGGGGCGCGGACGTGCTGATTCACTACTCCTTCGCGCGCCACATGGGCTATGAGACCATCGTTGCCCGCCACAACATCCTCAAGGAAGAAACTGCCCGCCTGGGCATCGAGCTGGTTGACCGCGACGCGCCCGACCCCACCGGTGACGCAGGCATGTCCGGCGCCCAGAACTTCATCCTGGAAGACGTTCCGAAGGTTATGAAGGAATACGAAGGCAAAAAGGTCGCCTTCTTCTGCACCAACTGCGGCATGCAGGAAGCCCTGCAGGCGGCGGTGCTCAAGGAAGCGAATGCCTACTATCCCCTGCCCTGCTGCCCCAGCCCCTTCCATGGCTTCCCGGCCTCCCTGGGCGTTGCGGTGGACGAGGCTGACTGGGGTGACATCGATGCCTACATCAAGAAGGCCGCTGCCATCCTCAAGGAGCACGATGCTGAGCAGCGTTTCTCCACGTGGCCGGTACCCGTCAACTATTCCATGATCACCGGTGCGTTTGAGTACGCCACCAACTGGATCAATGGCAAGTATACCGAAAAGGGCGCCTTCGCCGATGTGAAGGCTGCGCTGGATACCGCCACAGGCTATGATGTTCAGCTGACCAACTACGAGGACGGCGACGGCAAGGTCTATCCGACCTACCTCATGCTGTACTTCGATCGCGTCAACTTCGCCGAGTTTGTGGACTAAGTAAACCCATCCCGGCCCCGCGCTCAGCGCGGGGCCGGTCATTCTTATATACCGGCGCGGGGCGCCGATTCTTACGCCAGATCGCTGGCGATTTGTTTGAAATCAGCCCGACAGAGCCACCAGTACGCATATCCCCACCCTGCATCACGGCGCAAGGCGAGAGCCCTGTGCCGGCCATTCGGTCACCACGGCCGGGTGTCGCAGCCTGTGGGACAGCGGTATGCGCGCGGTAGGTTCGCGGGCGGACAGGGGTGATTCCAATCAGCGAATATGTGCTGGAAATGAACCACATCAGCAAACAGTACGGGGACAACCAGGTGTTAAGCGACGTCAGCTTGAAGGTTCGCCCGGGCGAGATACACGCCCTGCTGGGGGAGAATGGGGCAGGCAAATCCACTTTGATGAACATCCTGTTTGGCATGCCGGTCATCACCGAAACCGGCGGCTTTCAGGGTGAAGTGCTGATTGATGGGCAGGAGGTACACATCAAGTCTCCCCATCAGGCCATCGAGCATGGCATCGGCATGGTGCATCAGGAGTTCATGCTCATCCCGGGCTTCTCGGTCACGGAGAACATCAAGCTGAACCGCGAAATCTCCAAGCCCAATCTGGTCAGCCGCCTGTTGGGGCACGACCTGGAGGTGCTGGACAGCGCCACCATGGAGCAGGATGCCCGCCAGGCGCTGGACAAAATCGGCATCGCCATCTCCGAGGCAGAGAAAATCCGCAACCTGCCGGTAGGTTACATGCAGTTTGTGGAAATCGCGCGCGAGATTGACAAGTCCGGCATCAAGCTGCTGGTCTTTGACGAGCCTACCGCGGTGCTGACCGAGTCCGAGGCGGATATCCTCATCGGGGTCATGCAGGCGCTGGCGGATGAGGGCATCGGCATCATCTTCATCACCCACCGCCTGGCCGAGGTGATGAAGGCCACCCAGGGCGTCACCGTGCTGCGTGACGGCAAGCTGGCCGCCCATCGGGAGACCAGTCAGACCACCCTGTCGGAGCTGGCCGCGCTGATGGTAGGCCGCGGCGGGGCGGATCAGATTGACGACAACTCCCGGGACTTCCCGGAGGACGCGCCCCGCGCGATGGTCATCCGCGACCTGTATGTGGACATGCCGGGTGAGGCCGTGCGCGGGCTCAACCTGTCGGTGTTTGAGGGAGAAATCCTGGGCATCGGCGGCCTGGCCGGCCAGGGCAAGATTGGCATCCCCAACGGCATCATGGGCATCTACCCGGCCGAAGGCCATGTGGAGCTGTTTGGTGAACCCCTGCCGCTGAACGATTCGCGCGGCAGCCTCAAGCGCGGCCTGGCCATGGTATCCGAGGACAGGCGCGGCGTAGGCCTGCTGCTGGATCAAAGCATTGAGGATAACATCGTCTTCTCGGCCATGCAGGTCAATGGCGACTTTCTGGGCGCGGCCCCCTTCCGGTTGAAGAACGCGCGGGAGATTCGCCAGACCGCCGACCAGATGATGAAGGAACTGGACGTGCGCGCCACCTCGCCCCTGCAGCCGGTGGGCACCCTGTCTGGCGGCAACCAGCAAAAGGTGTGCATCGCCCGTGCGCTGGCGCTCAAGCCCCGGTTCCTCTTTGTGTCGGAGCCAACGCGCGGCATTGACATCGGCGCGAAAAAACTGGTCATCGATACACTGCTCAAGCTCAACCGCGAGCTGAACCTCACCATCGTCATGGTGTCGTCGGAGCTGCTGGAGCTCAAGAGCATCTGCGACCGCATTGCCATCGTCACTGAGGGCAAGGTCTCCGCCATCCTCAAGCCGTCTGACAGCAATGAGAACTTCGGCCTGGCCATGAGCGGCATCGCCGTTGAGGGAGGGAACTGATGAAAATCGCGAAGAGTCAGAAAATCCTGGCCGGTCTGGTCTTTCTCATCATGCTGGCGCTGCTGGTGGCGGGCATCATGGGCCTCATGGCTCGGCACCAGGCCAGCACGTTCGCCACGCTGGATGAGATGCGAAGCTACTCGGTCATGGCGACCGCGCACCAGCCATTGGTCGACCAGTATGGCAAGGAAGCCAACGAGAAGGCCTACGAATATGCCCAAGCCAACGGCTACAGCCGCAACCAACGGCGCGACTATGTGCTGGAGCAGGAAGCCCTAGCCCGCAAGGAAGCGCTGGTGGCGCTGCGCCCCGGCTTCAGCCAGGATTCGCCCGGCTACGCCCAGGCCATCCTGACGCTGGACAAGGAGCTGGAGAAGTATTACCTGGCCTTGGACGCGGAGGAGAAGGCATTCCTGGCGGCCAAGGGGCAGGAGGCGCCGCCGGTGGAGGTACCGGTGGAGGAAGCGCCCCCCGCCGAAGGCACGGACGCCGCGGTGATGGAAGCCCCGATTTCCGAAGACGACGCCATGCGCCCGGTCATCGACGACCTGACGGGCTTTGAGCCCTCGGCCGCGCTGGTGGCGCAGAAGGAAGCCATCACCCCCTACGCGGACGCGCTGCTGAGCGAAATTTCCCTCATCCACCCCGCCCTGACCGCCGACATGTTGGCGGGCGCCCGGCAGCCGATCATCGACGCCGTGCGCGCCAAGGGCGATACCTTTGAAACCATCTACGACCGCGCGCTCGCCGCGGGCGCCGACAGCGTGCTCACCGGGCGCGACCCGCTGTTTATGCGCATGGTGCGTGAGGCAGAGAATCTGCTGTATCTGGCCTTCGGCGCGCTGGCGCTGGGGCTGGCCATCCTGTTTTACAAAACCATGGTCAAGCGCATGGGCACCCCGCGCTTCATCATATTGCTGTTCTTTATCCTGCTGATTGTGCTGGCCGGGCTTTACGACATCGCCATCCCCGGCATGATTACCAATATCCTGCAGCGCCTGGGCATGTACGGCGTGCTGGCGTTGGCCATGCTGCCTGGCATCCAGTCAGGCATCAGCCTAAACATGGGCATGCCCATCGGCATCATCTCGGGCCTGCTGTCCACGGTCATCGCACTGGAAATGAACCTGACCGGCTGGGGCGCCCTGGTGTTCGCCATCGTGGTGGGCATCCTGATGGCTGTCCCCGTTGGCTATGCCTACGGCCTGCTGCTCAACCGCATCAAGGGCAGCGAGATGACGGTCTCCACCTATGTGGGCTTCAGCTATGTATCGCTGTTCTGTATCGCGTGGATGCTGCTGCCCTTCCGCAACCCGAAGCTCACCTGGGCGCTGGGCAGCGGCCTGCGCCTGATGCACAACATGTCGGGCAACATTGGCGGGCTGCTGGATAACTTCCTGCGCTTCAATGTGCTGGGCGTGTCGGTGCCCACCGGCCTGCTGCTGTTCCTGGGCCTCAGCTGCCTGGTGATGTACCTGTTTGAGCGCTCCCGCAAGGGCGTGGCCATGATTGCCGCGGGCAGCAACCCGGCCTTCGCCAAGGCCAGCGGCATCAATGTGGACCACATGCGCATCATCGGCACCACGCTGTCCACCGTGATCGCCGCTGTGGGCATCATCGTCTACTCGCAGAGCTTCGGCTTCATGTCCTTGTACATGGGCCCGCAGCAAATGGGCTTTATCGCGGCCAGCGCCATCCTCATCGGCGGCGCCTCGGTCTCCAAAGCCAAGGTGTTCCACGTCATTCTGGGCACCTTCCTCTTCCAGGGTGTGCTGGCCATGGGCATCCAGGTCGCCAACGCCATGATTGACGTCAGCGGCCTCAGCGAGGTCATGCGCATCCTGATTTCCAACGGCATCATCCTGTATGCCCTGACACAGGCGGGAGGTAAGGGACGTGACTGAGTTGAACCGCCCCAACATCAACATCGGCAAGCACCTGAAAGAGTATGTGGTGACCTATGTCTTCCTCATCCTTTCGGTGATCTTCATCATTGTGTCCGGCCGGCCCATGAACGACATCCTGTTCCAGATCATGAGCCGCCTGGTGCGCAACCTGTTCATCGTCCTTTCCCTGATTATCCCCATCATCACGGGCATGGGCATCAACTTTGCCATTACCATCGGCGCCATGGCGGCGCAGGTGGGCATGCTGTTGGCCATCAACTGGAGCCTGACGGGCATCGCGGGCATACTGGTCTCGGCGCTGATTACCGTGCCGCTGGCCAGCGCCTTTGGCTTTCTGATTGGCTCGCTGCTCAACAAGATGAAGGGGCAGGAGACCATCGGCTCCCTCATCCTGGGCTACTTCGCCAACGGCGCGTATCAGCTGCTGTTCCTGTTTGTGTTCGGCATGATCATCCCGCTGAGCGAAAAGGTGACCATCGTGGGCGCCACGGGCGTGCGCAACACGCTGGACCTGACCATCAACAAGCTGCAGGGCGCCATTGACGGCGTGCTGCGCATCCACTTCAGCACGGCGCTGTACATCGTCAGCGGCATCATTCTGGTGGGCGCCATCATCCTGTTTGTCACCAAGCGCATGAGCAGCCGCCGCTTCTACACGCTGGGCGGGCTGACGGTGCTGTTCCTCATCATCTACCATCTGCCGTTTGTGCAGCCCAGCTTCGCCAACGTGCATGTGCCGGTGGTGACCTTCGTGCTGGTGGGCCTGCTGTGCCTGTTCAATGCCGGCATCATGAAGACCCGCCTGGGCCAGCAGTTCCGCGCCGTGGGGCAGAGCCGCACGGTGGCCAACTCGGCCGGTATCAACGTCAACCGCGTGCGCCTGATTGCCATCATGCTGTCCACAGTGCTGGCCGGCTGGGGGCAAATCATCTTCATCCAGAACCTGGGCACCCTGCAGACCTATTCGGCCCATGAGATGGTGGGTCTGTACGCGGGCGCTGCCATTCTGGTGGGCGGCGCCAGCATCAACCGGGCCACCAACGGCCAGGCCATCATCGGCTGCCTGCTGTTCCACACGCTGTTCGTGGTGGCGCAGGACGCGGGAACGGTGATGTTCGGCAACCCCGTGGTGGGCGAGTACTTCCGCGTGTTCCTGTGCTACGGCGTCATCGCGGTCGCCCTGGTGATGCACACCTGGCGCTCCCACACCGCCAAGAAAAAGATGAGCGCGCTGCAGGCGTAAACCCCAAAACTACCAAACACAGGACAGGGAGGCAATCGCCTCCCTGTTGCTTTTGTTATAAATTATTAGGTATCCCAATTAAAGTCTTTTGGAGGGGTTTGGGGGACCTTTTCTTCAGAAAAGGTCCCCCAATTCGTCCCATTCCCCGTTCCCGTTCTCACGGTCCCTACCCCGCAAGCTGCGCCAGGGCAGCCGCGCCGATGATGCCGGCGTCGTTCTGGAAGTGGGCTGAGACAATCTGGGTGAAGGGGTTGAAGGTGCGAAAGGCGCTGGTCTGCTCCACCTGCTGGCGGAAGGTGCCGATGACGATGTCGCCGGCGTTGGACAGGCCGCCGCCGATGGCAATGATCTGGGGCGCGAAAATCATCATCAAGCTGCTGAGGCCGATGACGACCTCGTGCACATAGGCCTCCCAAATGTCCAGCAGGTCGCCCGCGCGGATGCGGCTGATGGCCTCGCGCACGCTGATGCCGCCAGCCATTTCGCGCAGCTTGCTGGCGGCGGCGTACATCTCCCAGCAGCCCTTCTGGCCGCAACTGCACGGGCGGCCGTCGGCATGGGTAATCATGTGGCCCACCTCGCCATGCAGGCCCATATGGCCGCGGGCGGGCACGCCGCCCACGATGATGCCGCCGCCGATGCCGGTGCCCAGGGTGATGAGCAGGCCGGTGTCGCAGCCCTTGAGGGCGCCGTGGATATGCTCCGCCGCCAGGGCGCACATGGCGTCATTCTCCATGGGCAGGGCGCGGTTGAACTGCTCGTACAGCAAGGGGCCCAGCGGCGCGGCCTGCCAGCCCAATTGGCTGGCGGTCACATAGCCCTGGTTGTCCATGGAGCCGGCGCAGGAGATGCCCACGGGCGCGCCGGGGAACTTGCGCTCGGCCACGCTCACCATGCTGTGGATGGCCTGGGCCATCTGGGCAGGGTCGCGCGGGGACTGCCTGCGGTCGCGGTAGATGATGTTCAGGCCATCCTGCACACAGCCAAGCTTGATGGTCGTTCCGCCAATATCAACGCCAATCGCGTACATGTTTCACCTCGGAGTATTGTTGCGTCTATCCTATCACAATTGCCGGTTGTATACAATCGCGCAGGGGGCTGCGCAGGGGCGCAACCGCGGTTGCTTAGGCATCCTGCCGCGCCCAATAGCGCGCGGCGTCCACGGCGCGTTTCCAGCCCTTGAGCGCCTGCGCGCGGTCCTCGGCCTGCATGCGGGGGGTAAAGGCGCGCTCGGCCTGCCAGCCATGGGCGGTCTCGGCGGCGTTTTGATACACGCCGACAGCCAGCCCGGCCAGCAGCGCAGCGCCCAGGGCGGTGGTTTCCAGCACGGCGGGGCGCAGGATGGGCAGGTCCATCACATCGGCCTGAAACTGCATCAAAAAGTCGTTGGCGGTGGCGCCGCCATCCACCCGCAACTGGGCGGGGCGCTGGCGCGCGTCCTGGGCCATGGCGGCCAGCAGGTCGCCCGACTGGTAGGCGATGGATTCCAGCGCCGCGCGCACGATGTGGGCGCGGGAGGTACCCCGCGTCATGCCCACCAGCGTGCCCCGGGCGTACATGTCCCAGTGGGGCGCGCCAAGGCCGGTAAAGGCGGGCACCAGGTAGCAGTCGCCCGAGGTGGGCACGCTGCGGGCCATCTGCTCGGACTGGGCGGCGCTGTCAATCAGGTGCAGCTCGTCGCGCAGCCATTGAATGGCCGCGCCGCCTACAAACACGCTGCCCTCCAGCGCGTAGGTGGGCTTGCCGTCCAGCCGCCAGGCCATGGTGCTCAGCAGGCCGGCCTCGCTGTGGCGCAGCTCGCTGCCGGTGTTCATCAGCATGAAGCAGCCGGTGCCATAGGTGTTTTTCACCATGCCCGCCTCCAGGCACCCCTGGCCAAACAGCGCCGCGTGCTGATCGCCCACCAGCGAGGCGACCGGGATGGGCGTGCCCAGCACGTCGTCTTCCAGCATGCCGATGATACGTGCGGTGTCCACCACCTGGGGCAGCAAGGGGCGGGGGATATCCATCATGGCCAGCAGGTCGTTGTCCCACTGCTGGGTGTTGAGGTTAAACAGCATCGTGCGCCCGGCGTTGGTGGCATCGGTCACATGCGGGTGCCCGGCTACCAGGTGCCAGGCCAGGTAGCTGTCCACCGTGCCGAAGCACAGTTCGCCCCGCTGCGCGCGCTCCCGCGCGTCCAGGTGGTCCAGCAGCCATTGCAGCTTGGTGCCCGAGAAATAGGCATCCGGTACCAAGCCGGTCTTCTGGCGGATGGTGTCGGCGTGACCCGCCTGCTTGAGGCGCTCCACATACTGGGCGGTGCGGCGGCACTGCCAGACGATGGCCCGGTGCAGCGGGCGGCCGGTGGCCCGGTCCCACAGCAAGGTGGTCTCCCGCTGGTTGGTGATGCCGATGGCGGCGATTTCCCGCGCGTCGATGCCAGCCTTGCGCACGGCGGCGCGCAGGCTCTCCACCTGGGTGGAGAGGATGTCGTCCGGGTCGTGCTCCACCCAGCCGAGCTGGGGGTAATGCTGCTTAAACTCCAGCGCGGCCGAGCTGACCGGCCTGCCTTCCGGCGTGAAGACAACCGCACGGGACGAGGTGGTGCCCTGGTCCAGGGCGACGAGGTATCGCTTGTTCATGGGGCTCCTTTCGACGCGCTGGCGCGCGCGAATCATTCGGATGGATGGTCAACATATCATGTGATACCAGTTTATCCGGGAATGGCCGGCATTTCAAGGCAATCCAATAAAAAGAAGGTGAGGAGCGGCTCCACGCCGCCCCTCACCTCAAGCTGTACCTTGTACCTGCCGACTACTCCAGCCGGATGCCGTACAGGTAGTTGTTGTCCTTGTCGTTGGTGCCGATGACCAGCACGTCGTTATACACAGCGGGGGAGGCATCGACATCGCCTTCCAGGTCCAGCGTGTGCAGCACCTGGCCGGTGCGGCCGTCCAGCAGGCTAAGCAGGCCGTTGCCGTCCGCCTGGATCACATAGCCCTGGCCGGATGCGGTGTACACCGCCACCGGCGAGGAGATGGTGGGGGCAGCCAGCTCGTGGCGCCATACCTCGTTGCCGGTTTGCTTGTCCAGCGCCAGCATGGTGGCCGTCTCGCCGTCGCCCGTCAGGTTGACGGTGAAGATGACCAGGTCGGACAGCGCGTTCTGGCCCACCACCGGGCTGGCCTTCACGCCGCCGCGCTCGGTATCCTGGAACTTGGCCGGCGCCTCCACCTTCCACACCTCGCGCCCGGTCAGGGCGTCGATGCGGCGGATGAGGGCGTTGCCATCCCTGCGGGTGCGGGTGAACACCGTGGTGCCCGTGTACAGGCCCAGGCTGCCGTCCTGGTCAAAGCCAAGGGCGGGGGTGGCATCGGTGTTGTCGCCGGTGTCAAAGGCCCATACGGTGAGCATGGTGTCGCTGTCCACGCACTTTAAGATGCCGTGCCTGTCCACCGTGTAGATGTACTTGCCGTACATGGCCACGCTGGCCTCGGTGGCGACGGACATATCCTGCTGCTTGCCCTTGGTCTTCAGGAAGGTGATGACCGGGTCGATGGTGATGGTCTTTTTATCCAGGTAGTCAAACACCGTGTTGAGGGCCACTGTGTACAGCAGGCCGTTTTCGCCGGCCACGATCATGGTGTCCGAGTTGCGGTCAAACAGCGCGGTGCCGTCGAAGGCGCCGTTGGTGGAGTACTGGGTCTGCACCTTGGTCCTGCGGCCGTTGAGGAACATCATCTCTTTTTGGGTAATCAGGTCGTACACATAGTAGCCGATGGGGCCGGTCTTGCCGCCCGGCATGCGGGAGATGCCCTGGCCGACGGCCATCATGGGCCGGCCCTGGGTATCCACGGCCACCGAGCCCTTCATGGGGTAGCCCAGCTTGATGGGCTCGCGGGTGGCCACGCCGTCATTGAGGTCGAAGAAGTAGATGTTGCCGTCCTGGCTGGCGGCGATGACCTCCTTGAGGGCCTTGACATCCTTCTTGGCCTCGGCGATGTTCATCATCTCGCGCAGCTCCACCGACCATTTGACGATGGCGGGCTGGCCCGTCCAGGCCTGGCCGTACAGCGTGCCGTCACCCGTGCGCAGGCTGCCAAGCGGCGCCTTCCACAGCACGCTGAGCTGCTGCAGGGGCATGTCCGCCGTGCCAAAGGCCGCGTTGCCGCGGAAGCTGTCGCCACGGAAGGTGAACACGCCGCCCTCATAGCTGAGATACTCATGCGGGGCGGGCATGTTGACGGGGGTGGTGCGGGCCAGCTCCTTAACCTTCTTGCCCTTTTCATATACGGCTTCGGTGAGGCTCAGCTCCTTGGGCAGCCTGTTGTCATCCGGCGTCACGGCCAGCTGCGGCATGGGGGTGGCGGCGGGCGCCTCGGGCGCCTGGGCCACAGCCTGCGGCTGCTCATCGGCCAGCGGGTCTTCGTCCGGGTAGTCCTCGGGGGACTCATCGGCCAGCAGCTCGGATTCCTCGCCCAGCGAGGGGGTGGCTGCCGGCAGGGGTTCCTCGGATATCGGCTCCTCCACAGGCTGGGCAGGCGGCGGGGTGATGATGGTCACGGCGGATGCCTGCATGCTGTCGGGCTGCTGGGTGGTGGTGCGCACCACCACAAAGGGCTCCGCGCTGGGGGTAGGCTGGGCCGCGGCCGGCTGCGCGGTGGATATCACCACCGGGGGCACCGGCGCTTCGCTGGCTGCCGTGACGGTGAATACATCCGTCCCGGCACTTTGTGTCTGCGCGGGCAAGGGGGCCGTGGTGGCCTGCGCCGCGGGGGAGATGGTGGGCGGCTCAAAGGCCGGGATGGCGGTCGAAACCGGCGCGGCGGTGGGCACAGGCGTGGGGGCCGCCGCCATAAAGCGCACGGTCTTATCGCTCTCGTACCAGGTGTTGCCGCGCAGCAGGCTGCCGCGGAACAGGCCCTCGATGGGGCTGTCAAAGATGGCGGTCAGCGTCCACACGGTGCGCTCCGGGTCCACGCTGGCGGGCTGGCCGGTGATTTCCACCCCCTGCTCGTCCGTCATGCGCACGCCGTCAATGGGGCCGTCCGCCGTGAAGGTAAACACGGTCTTGACGCCCAGCTGGCCCACTTCCACCGGGGCCTCGAACTTGATCAGCTGCGGCGGCCTGGTTTCGCGCAGGCCCACTAGGCCCAGCGCGCCGTCGACCACCTTGGCCACGCCGCCGCGCATCGTGCCCAGGATGCCCTGGCTGTCCTTGGGCACCAGCATATACAGCGCCCCGCCAATCAGCAGCACCATCACCAGCACCAAGGCCAGCAGGCGCGGCCACAGGCGCGGCGCGTCGTCGTATTCGTCCTCGTATTCGTAGCGCTCCTGCGGGGGAAAGCGCTCGTAGTCGTAGTTGTTGGGCGCTTCCCGGCGGGGCGGCAGCTGCGTTGGCTGCGGCGGCGTCGTGGGTTGCGGGCCGCCCATGGGCAGCGGCGCCTGGCCGTCGTCCTGCGGATAGGCCGGGCGGCGCGGCGGCTGGTATGGGCTTTGCTCCGGCTCGATGCCGTGGCGCGCGGAACGCCTGCGGCGCGGCTCCGGCGCGGGTGCGTTGCGTGGATCGTTTGTCATGTGGTCCCCTTTATGGCGCCCAAAGGGCGCGGTCAGAACTGGATTTTCTGCTCGATATAGGCCTTGAGCTCGTCCAGGGGTACGCGGTCTTGCAGCATGGTGTCGCGGTCGCGTACGGTGACGGTGCCAGATTCCTCGGTCTCAAAGTCCACCGTGATGCACAGCGGTGTGCCCACCTCATCCTGGCGGCGGTAGCGCTTGCCGATGGAGCCGCTCTCGTCGTAGTCCACCATGAAATAGCGGCTCAATTCCTGATGCAGGCCCAGGGCGCGCTCACCCAGCTTGTTCTTTTGCAGCGGCAGCACGGCGGCCTTGTAGGGCGCCAGCGCCGGGTGCAGGCGCAGCACCACGCGGGTGTCGTTGTCCAGCTGCTCCTCCTCGTAGGCGTTGCACAGGAAGGCCAGGGCCATGCGGTCGGCGCCCAGGGAGGGCTCCACCACGTAGGGGATGAAGCGCTCGTTGGTCACCGGGTCAATGTACTCCATGTTTTCGCCGCTGTGCTGCTGGTGCTGGGTCAGGTCAAAATCCGTGCGGTCCGCAATGCCCCACAGCTCGCCCCAGCCAAAGGGGAAGAGGAACTCAAAGTCGGTGGTGGCCTTGGAGTAGTGGCTCAGCTCCTCGGGCTTGTGGTCGCGCAGGCGCAGGTTTTCTTCCTTGATGCCCAGGCTCAGTAGCCAGTCGCGCATGAAGGTGCGCCAGTAGTCAAACCATTCCATGTCCTCGCCCGGCTTGCAGAAGAACTCCAGCTCCATCT
Source organism: uncultured Clostridia bacterium (assembly GCA_937874275.1). Classification (GTDB taxonomy): domain Bacteria; phylum Bacillota; class Clostridia; order Christensenellales; family Aristaeellaceae; genus UBA1038. The sequence continues at coordinate 14,923 of CALNAU010000143.1, forward strand.
GCTCAAACTCGCGGGTGCGGAAGGTGAAGTTGCCGGGCGTGATCTCGTTGCGGAAGGATTTGCCGATCTGTGCCACGCCCATGGGCAGCTTGCGCCGGGTGGCGCGCACAATGTTCTTGAAGTTGACGAAGATGCCCTGGGCAGTCTCCGGCCGTAGAAAAATCTCGGCCGCGCTGTCCTCGGTGACGCCCTGGTGGGTGCGGAACATCATGTTGAACTTGCGGATGCTGGTGAAGTCGTGCTTGCCGCACTGGGGGCAGGGCAGCTGGTGCTCGGCGATATAGGCCTGCAATTGCTCGTTGCTCCACCCATCGGCCTGCACGGGCCCGCCCGCGGCCTTGGCGGCATCCTCAATCAGCTGGTCGGCGCGGAAGCGCGCCTTGCACGCCCGGCAGTCCATCAGCGGGTCGTTGAAGCTGCCCACATGGCCGGATGCAACCCACACCTGGGGGTTCATCAAAATGGCGCTGTCCAGCCCCACGTTGGTGCGGCTCTCCTGCACAAACTTCTTCCACCAGGCGCGCTTGACGTTGTTTTTAAATTCCACGCCCAGCGGTCCATAGTCCCAGGTGTTGGCCAGGCCGCCGTAAATATCGGAACCGGGGAAGATGAACCCGCGTACTTTGCAAAGGGCTACCAGCTTGTCCATGGTCAGGTTGTTCAACATGCAAAAAGGCCTCCATTCTTTGGTGACATCATACCTTTGCGCCGCCTGCTTTGTCAAGGAAAGGCGGGTGCCGCGGGGGTTTGCGCGGCCTGCGCTGGGGTACCCCGACGGATGGACATCGACAGTGTGTTCAACTATACTATGCGCTGACACGGCACCAAGCGCGAGGGAGTGTAAAGATGAATATTTTGTTACAAAATGCCAACGTCTATGACGGCACCGGGGCGGATGCCCGGCAGGCCGACGTGCTGATTGCGGATGACCGCATCGCGGCGGTGGGGCCCAATCTGCCGGCGGAAGGCGCGCAGGTGATCGACCTGCGGGGGCTGTCGCTGGCGCCGGGGTTTATCGACGCGCACTCGCACAACGACTGGATGGCCATCAAGCGCGAGCCTCTGCCCTGGTTTGCGCCGTTTATCAGGCAGGGCATCACCTCCTTTGTGACGGGCAACTGCGGGCTGTCTGCCACCGGCTTTGCGCAGGATAGCCCCCACGCCGACCTGGTGGGCGGCGGGCTGTTCCGCTTTGATGATACCACCGGCCGCTATGGCGACATGGCTTCCTTTTTTGATGCCATCGACCGGCACACGCCTTGCAACATCGCCGCCATGATGGGCCACAACAGCGCCCGCGCGGGTGTGGCGGGCAACGAAGCCCGCCCGCTGACCGGGGACGAGTTGACCCGCATGCTGGCCGTGCTGGAGCGGGGCTTGCGCGAGGGCGCCTGCGGGCTGTCCCTGGGGCTGATGTATGAGCCCGGCCTCTACGCCCCCCGGGAGGAGCTCAAGGCCGTGGCCGACCTGTGCGTCAAGTACGACCGCCCCATGGCGGTGCACCCGCGGGCCTGCTCCAAGGTATCCATGGCCTACCCGCAGCTGCTGGGCAGGCCGCACCTGCTGCGCGCGCTGGACGAGCTGCACGACCTGGCCTGGGGCACCCGGCTTAAGCTGCAGTACTCCCATGCTATCTTTGTGGGCCGGCGCTCGCTGCCCTGCAAGGATGAGCTGCTGCGCATCCTGGAAGGCATGCGCGCCGAGGGCATCGACGCCATGTTTGACATCTACAACGAGACGCTGGGCACCACCGTCATCACCGTGGTGATGCCGCCCTGGTATATGGCACTGGATGCCGGGCAAAAGCGCCAGCCGCTCAATATGCTGCGCTTTAGGGTGATGGCGCGCGCCAGCATTATGCTGCTGGGCTTTGACTTTGGCGACATGACCATCGCCTACATCGGCCCCGGCCACGAAAGCTATGAGGGCAAGACCGTGGCGCAGATTGCCCGGGAGATGGGTGTGGCCGATGTGGAGGCCTACCTGCGGCTGTGCGAGCTGTCCAACTTCCATGGCCGCATCAACATGGGCCCCTACAGCACGCCGGAGATTATCACCGAGCTGTCCCGCCATGACCAGGCGCTGTATATGACCGACGGCTGGGTGGAGGCCCACGGCGTGCAAAACCCTGCCATCTACGACTGCTTCCCCAAGTTTTTGCGCGACGCCCTGCTGGGCCGGGGCGATACGCTGCCCCGCGCCGTGCGCAAGATGACCGGCGCCACCGCCGACCGCTTCTCGCTGAAGGACAGGGGGTACATCCGCCCCGGCTGCTTTGCCGACCTGACCGTGTTTGATGAGCGGGCGCTGCGCGACGGCCAGCCCGACCAGGGCCGTGCCTTTGGCATCGAGCGGGTGTTTATCAACGGACGCCAGGTGATGCAATCGGGCGCGCTGGATGAGGCCGCGCTTACGACCAGCGGCCGCGCCATGCGCGCGGGCAAAGCGCGCTTGGGCGCGTCTGGTGGGCAAAAGTTCAGGTAAAATCCGGATGAAATCTTCGCGCGCTTTCTTGACAGGGGCGGGCGGTTATCTTAGTGTGAAAGGGTATGTTGGTCCGGTCTATAGGCCAGGACTTGCTGTGTGAGATGTATATGAGGAGGAAACCCCATGAGAGGCAAGTGGAAAACGCGAATCGCCCTGCTGCTGTGCGCGGCGATGTTGCTGCCGGTGGGCGGGCTGTCTGCCCTGGCACAGGAGGAGGGATACGCGGTGAATGACGAAGTCGCGGGCTTTGTGGTGCGCGAGCGCACCCGCCTGGAGCTGGTCAACGCCGATGTGACGGTGCTGGAGCACGGCAAGACCGGTGCCACGGTGATGCTGATGGAAAACGAGGATACCAACCGCGCGTTTGACATCTCGTTTCGCACGCCGGTCATCAACGACACCGGCCTGCCGCATGTGTTTGAGCACGCCACGCTGGGCGGGTCGATGAAGTACCCCTCCCAGTCGCTGTTCTTCAACCTGATTCATCAGACCTACAACACCTTCATGAACGCCATGACCACCGACCTGATTACCACCTACCCGGTGGCGTCGCTGTCGGAAAAGCAGCTGCTGAAGTATGTGGACTATTACGTGGACAGCACGTTTAACCCGCTGCTGATGCAGGAGGAAAATATCTTCCGTGAGGAGGCCTGGCGCTACGCCATGGCCGATCAGGACGCGCCGCTGACCCTCGCGGGCACCGTGTACACCGAGATGCAGGGTGCCTACAGCATCGAGACGGCGGCCATGTTCAACTTCCGCAAGACGCTGTTCCCGGGCAGCCAGGCCGGTAACTCCTACGGCGGGCATCCGGCCCACATCCCCCAGATGACCTGGGATGACCTGAAAAACTACCATGATGACTATTACCATCCGTCCAACTCCCTATCGCTGCTATACGGCAAGATAGAGGATGTGCCCGCGTTCCTGACGCTGCTGGACGGCTATTTCTCCAAGTACGAGAAGAAAGAATTCGCCTTTGAGGACGCGGACTACACGCCCATCACGGCGCCAGTGCAGCAGCAGTACGACTTCGCGGTGGAGGCCGGCAGCGATACCGCCAACGGCGCCGTGGTCTACTACGGCTATGCGCTGACCGATGCCACCCAGGCGGATGAGGACGCACTTGACCTGCTGACCACGCTGCTCAACGAAGCGTCCTCGCCCTTCCAGCAGGCCATGAAAAAGCAGCTGCCCTCGGCCAACGCCAGGTGCTACTATGACAATGCTTCGCCGGAGGTCAGCGTAGTATTCCAGGCGACCGGCATGAAGGCGGAGGACGCCCCGCTGTTTCAGCAGGTGGTGGAGGAATCCCTGGCCGGCATCCGCGAGCATGGCTTTGACCTGACCGCGGTGGAGGCCGTGGCCGCCGCCACCCGCATCTCGCTGCTGCTGTCCACCGAGAGCGCCAGCGTGGGCACCGATGTGGCCCCCAGCATCGCCTACATGTGGGCGGCCACCGGGCAGACCGATGCCTACAGCCGTTATGTGGATAACACCGCCAACTATGTGCCCTATGCCGAGCAGGGCATCTATCAGCAGGTGATTGCCAAGCATCTGAGCGACAACCCCCGCACCGCCCTGGTGGTCACCGCCCCCGTGCCCGGCCTGAAGGAACAGGAAAACCAGGCGCTGGCCGATGAACTGGCCGCCAAGAAGGCTGCCATGACCGCGGAGGAAATCGACGCCATCGTGGCCTCCACCGCCGCCGCTGGCGCGCCCGCGCAGGATGATTCGGCCCAGTTGGTGGCCAGCCTGCAGGCCGTCACCGTGGACACATTGCCCGAGGAGCGGCGCATCTATACCATCAGCGACGAAGCCGGCGAGGACGGCGTGCGCCGCGTGCACGCCCAGGCGGATGTGAGCGGCGTGGGCCAGGCTCTGCTGCTGCTGGACGCCGGCGCCATCGCCCAGGAGGATTTGCACTGGTACAAGCTGTATATCGACCTGCTGGGCAAGCTGGACACCGCCCAGCATGACAACGCGGCGCTCAACGCCCTGATGACCCGCTACCTCTACCGCAGCGAGGTGCGTCCCACCGTGTACAGCGGCCCCAAGGGCGAGCAGTGCGACCCCTTCCTGCGGGTGAGTTGGCTGGCCATGGATGAGGACATGGCCCCCGCCTACGACCTGGTGTACGAGCTGCTTTACGAAACCAAGCTGGATGACGCGGCCAAGGTGGCCGATGTGCTGGCACAGGTCAAGGCCGTCCTCAAGCAGACCATCACCAACGGCATCTTCCAGATTCAGGTGTACCGCGCGTTCGCCTCGGCCTCGCCCAGCTTCGCGTACTTCAACTACCTCAACCACCTGGATTACTACGCCTTCCTGGAGCAGACCGAGGCCATGCTGGCCGCGGACCCGCAGGCGGCGCTGGCCAAGCTGGCGGCCATTCAGCAGCATGTGCGCGTGCGCGAGGGGGCCGTAAGCGGCTTTGCCGGCAGCGATGAGAGCGCGGCCAATCACCGCCAGGCGGCGGACGCCTTCCTGGCCAAATTGGACAGCGCGCAGCGCGAGAAGGCCGTCTATCAGCTGCCCGCCGTTGCCCACAGCGAGGGCTTTGTGGTGGATTCGTCCGTGCAGTATAACATGCTCTACGCGCCTTACGCCCAGCTTGGGCTGGAGGCTACCAGCGGCGATATGGACGCGCTGGCGCGCCTGGTATCGGACGCCTTCCTGTATCCGCAGCTGCGTGACCAGTACGGCGCGTACGGCGTGCAGCACGGCGCGACGGAGGATGGTGTGTACCTGCTCTCCTACCGCGACCCCAACGTGAAGCAGACCTATGACGTATATGCTGCCCTGCCCGACATGATCGAGGCCATGGCGCTGGAGCAGGACAGCCTCAACGGCTACATCCTGTCCGCCTACAGCGGCTATGCCCAGTCCCAGGGCGAGATTTCCGGCGCTTTGGCCGCGCTGCTGGGCGCCATCGACGGCAAGCCCCAGGAGCGCTACCTCACCTGGATGCGCGAACTGAAGGCGCTGACGCCTGACAAGGTAAAGGAATACGCCCAGATGTACCGCGCGCTGGCCGAAAACGGCTACCGCTCCACAGCTGGCGGCGCCGCTGCCATTGAGCAGAACAAGGAGCTGTTTGACAAGGTCTTCAACCCCTTCGCGGTCAAGGATACCTCGCGCGACGCGCTCAGCGACGTCAAGGAGGGGGACCTGTACTACGAGGCCGTGCGCTTCGCCTTTGAAAACAAGGCCATGGCCCCGGTGAGCGAGGGCGTGTTCGGTGTCAACGAGCCGGCCACCATGGGCGACCTGGTGGGCACGGTGATGGCCCTGGTGGGCATCCCCGGCACGCCCGAGGAGGGCATCCCCGTGCTGGCGCAGGCCGGCGTGCTGTCGGCTGATGAGCAGGCGGACGCCCAACTGACCCGCGAGAAGCTGGGCGCCACCTTCCAGAAACTGCTGATTACGGTAGCCGGCATGGACCCGGCCGCCAACCTGGCCCCCCTGACCGACATCACCGACGCCGATCAGGTGACCGCGGGCGTGGAACAGGCGATGCAGTTCGCACTGGGCAACGGCCTGCTGGTGGCCCAGGATGGGTTGCTGCGGCCGCAGGACATCGCCACCCGGGCTGAACTGGCCAATGCCCTGTGGGCCATCAATAA
>CALNAU010000144.1 GCA_937874275.1 uncultured Clostridia bacterium
TGGTGCCGGTGGTCGGACTTGAACCGACACGGTATTGCTACCAACGGATTTTGAGTCCGTCGCGTCTGCCATTCCACCACACCGGCAGGTGCGACGCTCATTATAATGAAGTGAACGCGGGCTTGTCAACTGAAAATGCGCCAGATGTGCGAAGTCTTCGCGTCCGGCAGGCTGATACGGTGGCCATGTGGGTATACAGAGGATATATGGCATCGTTTGACAACTTTGCTATACTGTGCATGAACACCCCGCACCGCGAAAGTATCCGGCGCGGGCCATGAAAGGAACACCATGAAGAAAGCCCTGGCACTCATCCTGATGATGCTGCTGGCGCTGTCCCCCTTGGCGGGCGCGCAGCCGGCGGAGAAACCCCTGACCGTTGTTACATCTTTTTATCCACTATATATCTTCGCGCAGAATATTTTGAAGGATGTGCCGGGTGTGACGCTGGAAAACCTCACCCACCCCACCACCGGCTGCCTGCACGACTACCAATTGCTGGCCAGTGACATGAAGACATTGGCGCAGGCCGACGCACTGCTCATTAACGGTGGGGGCATGGAGAGCTTCCTGCCAACCGTGCAGGAACAGTTTCCCGCGCTGACGATAACCGATTCCTCCCAGGGCATCACCCTAATCCCCGCGGATGAACTGATGGCTGATGTGGAGGAAGCGCACGACCATGCGCATGATGAAGAAGAAGCGCATGAGGACGAGCATGACCATGACGCTGAGGCAGACCATGATCACGACGACCATGATGGGCACGACCATGGGGAGTTCAACGCCCATATCTGGCTGGACCCGCGCAACGCCTCCGCCATGACGGATACCATGGCGCAAGAGCTGATGAAGCTGTTGCCGGCCCATGCGGACCTGATTGAACGCAACGCGCAGGCCTATCAGGCAAAATTGGCGGCTTTGGATGCCGAACTGCGTGAGCAGCTGGCTAATTTGCCCCGCCGCGACATCGTCACCTTCCACGAGGCATTTCCGTATTTTGCCCGCGCATATGACTTGCATGTGGTGGCGGTGCTGGCGTTGGAGCCTGAGGAGAGCCTGACGCCGCAAATGGTCGCTACACTGGTGGATAAGGTGCGCGCGCATGGCCTGCCGCCGCTGTTTACTGAACCCCAGTATGAGGACCGGGCCGCGCGCGCTGTCGCGTTGGAGACGGGCGCCAAAGTGTATGAGTTGGACCCGGTGGTGACTGGGGATGGCAGCCCTACCGCCTATGAGGACACCATGCGCAAGAACGCGGCCATCCTGGTGGAGGCGTTAAGCACACCCTGACCTGTCGCCAAACGCGCCAAATGATGCCCAGTGAGAGGAGCACTGACACATGTATCATGCCATCGTAAAAAGAAACTTGCTTCGCTCCTTTGACGCGCTCAACCGCGGCGAGTACGAGGTGATTACCGGACAGTTTCATCCCAGGGCGACCCATTGGTTTTCAGGCGAGGGGCATCCATTATCCGGTTTGCGCCGCGAGCGGCCGGACATACTGGCCTGGTATGACCGCTTGGCGCGGCTGATGCCCGACTTGCATTTTGACATAGCGCACACCGCCATCTCCGGCTGGCCGTGGGATACCGTGGCCATGCTCAGCTGGCGGGACGCGCTGCACGACCGGGCCGGGCAGGCATATGCCAATCGCGGCGTACATGTTATCCGCATACGATGGGGCAAGGTGGTGGATTTGCAGGTCTACTGCGATATCGCCTACCTGCAGGGGTATTTCGACGCCCTTGTTGCTCAGGGGGTTGAGGAGGCGCAGGCGCCGCCCATTGTAACCGAATAAAGCACCGCACAGGGTGTTGAGTTATAGAGAGTGTTATTGAAGGAGGAATCGGGATGAAGACATTGTTTTATGCCATGACGGGGGAAAAGAGCTGCTTGCTGCACGTGCTGATGAACGCCGTGGACCTGGCGGAGAAGGGCAACGAGGTCAAGGTCATTTTTGAAGGCCGATCTGTGCTGCTGCCCAGCCAGCTGGACAAGGAAAACAACCCCCACTACGTCAAGGCGCGGGACAAAGGGTTGTTGGCCGGCATCTGCCTGGCCTGCTCCAAGACATTGGGTGTGCTGGAGGACAATCAGGCGCTGGGGCTGCCCATGCTCAGCGACATGTTTGGCCACGCGCCCATGGAGCCCTATATGGCGCAGGGCTATCAGGTCATCAGCATGTAAGCCGTTCGCCCATTCAAGGGCAAACACGCGAAATAACCGGTAACCAAGTGAAAAGAGCGGCGCTTCATGGCCCGCTCTTTTCTGCTTTTATTAAAAGCAATGCGCCAAACTGCCGCGCTATGCGTTATCGGTGAAGCTGACGCGTATGGCGCTGTTGCTGGTGCGCACATCCAGCGGCACCGGCCCCTGGTGTGCGTGGTGCTTCAGCGTGTTGCTGCCGTTGCTGGTAGCGCTGGTCACGCTGTAATGGTTGGCTGCGTGGGGGAGGCTGCCGTCCACGGTAGCGTTTGATGTATGCATGGTGATGCCGGTACCGTTAAGCTCGCTGAATACAATCTTGCCGTTGGAGGTGCGCAACGTAAGCGCTTCTCCCGCTTCAATCTGATGGGCCTCCAAACGGGCGTTGCTGGTGCGCAGCGTGATGGGGCCGCTTGCCTGCAGCCCCTCGGCGGTCAGGCGGCCGTTGGAAGTGGTGATGTCCATCGCCTTGGCAGAGGCGGAGGTCACGCTGATGCTGCTATTGGAGGTGGACAGGCGCAACGCGCCCCACACGCTGACGCCATCCATCTGCATGTGGCTGTTGCTGGTCTGCGCGTCCAGCGCGGCGGCCAGATCGGCGGGCACGGTGAGCGTGATGAAACTCTTATCCGAGAACAATTGGCGGATGCCAAACAGACTGAAGAGCGTCTGCGGCTGTTGGATCAGGCGAAGCTCGCCTTGTTCCAGGGAAAAATCGAACTGGCGGTACTCATCCTGCAGGTAGCGCAATACGATTTCCTCGCTGCCGCCGCGATTGATTTCGATGGGGCAGTTGCGCCCGCGTATCATGATTTGCCGCACGGCCGCGGCCTTGACGGTGACAGTTTTGATGCCATGGCTCGCCTGCTCGTTGGTGCCCTCCACCGGATCGGTGTGGGGGACGGCAGGGTCGTGTTCTGTGCGGGCGTCCATCACGGAGGCAACAATCTCGTCCATACTGCCCAGGCTGTCAATGGCCTCACGCTCTGTGCAGCCGTTATCGCTCATTTTATCTTCGATGAGCTCGCCAAAATAGTTCACCGCGTCCTCCCGCTCATCCATGGGCAGCATATTGAGCGCGTCTCGCAATGTCTGAAGAAAGTCCGTACGGTTCATGGCAGTTCCTCCTTGATGAAATCGTATACTTTGCTGATCTCGGCCCATTCCAATAGAAAATCCTCAATCCCCAGGCGGCCTTTGGGCGTAATGCGGTAATACTTCCGCAGTCGTCCGCCATGTTCGCGGGTGTAGCTCTCCACCGAGCCGGATGCCTCCAGCCGTTTGAGCACGGGGTAGAGCGTTGACTCCGATATGGGGATGATACCGGCCACATCGCGGCTCAACTCGTAGCCGTAGCTGTCACCTTTTGTGAGCAGTTTGAGCACGCAGGCCTCAATCACGCCGCGCTTTAACTGTGCGTCCATGCAATCACCTCCTGACGAATGATATCATACGACGTGTAATATCGTCCGTCAAGCAATATTAATGAATTCTAATCTTGGCGCTTGTGTTGCATTGATTCTTGGTTTCTGTGATAATGAAGCGACACAAACTGGCATGGGGGTGATACATTGCGGCTGCAAAAATACTTGGCGTCCTGTGGGGTGGCCAGCCGCCGCGGCGCGGAGGAGCTGATTGCCCAGGGCCTGGTACAGGTGAATGGCGTCACCGTGCAAGAGATGGGCACCTTGGTGGCCGAGGGGGACGAGGTGCGCGTCCGGGGCGAGTTGGTGGAACCTGAGGGTGAGATGCGCTATGTGCTGTACTTTAAGCCCATCGGCGAGGTCACCACAGCCATGGACCCTCAGGGCAGGGCGACGGTGCTGGATCATTTCAGGGACTATCCGGTGCGGCTGTACCCGGTCGGGCGATTGGATTTTGACAGCGAAGGCCTGCTGCTGCTGACCAATGACGGCGATCTGACTGCCCGCCTCACCCATCCCAGCTACGAAGTGGACAAGGGCTATATCGCGCGCATTTCGGGCGACATATCAGAGGAATCGTTGCGGCAGCTGCGCAGCGGCATTTTGCTGGATGACCGTATGACGGCGCCCGCCCGCGTGCGGGTGCTGCGCCGTGATGTAAGCTTTGCCGATCTGCTGATGACAATCCATGAGGGCCGCAACCGACAGGTGCGCCGCATGGTGGAGGCCGTCGGCCACCGGGTGCTGCGCCTGAAGCGTGTGGCCTACGGCCCGCTGCAATTGGGGCAGATGCAGCGCGGGCAATGGCGAGAGCTGACAGCGGACGAAGTAACGGCCCTCAAAAAGAGTGCCGGCGCGAGCGCGTCCACCAAACCACAGGAATCAAGGAGGAGAGAATCATGAAACTATCCGTTTTCACTGTACTGCTCAGCGGCCTGCCGCTGGACGAAGCGCTTGGGTTCCTGAAAGCTCAGGGCGTGCAGGCGGTGGAGATTGGCTGCGGCGGGTTTCCAGGCAAAGCGCACTGTGATCCTGCGGAGCTGCTGGCCGACAAGGGCAAGCTGCGCGCCTTTCAGGACACCATAGCCAAGCATGGGCTGGAAATCGCGGCCCTTTCGGTTCACGGCAACGCCGTTCACCCGGACAAGGCCATCGCCAAGGCGTATCACGAGGATTTTGAGCAGGCTGTGCGATTGGCGGGGGAATTGGGCGTGGACAGGGTGGTTACCTTTTCGGGTTGCCCGGGGGGCAGCCCGCAGGACAGCACCCCCAACTGGGCTACCTGCGCCTGGCCGGAGGATTTTCTCAAGGTGCTGGATTATCAGTGGAACGACGTGCTGATTCCCTATTGGGCAAAGGCATCCGCATTTGCTGTGGAGCACGGCGTCAAGCGCATCGCCTTTGAAATGCACCCCGGCTTCTGCGTGTACAACCCGGAGACCATGCTGCGGCTGCGCGCCGCGGTGGGTGGCGTTATACTGGGCGCCAATGTGGACCCCTCCCACCTGTTCTGGCAGGGCATTGAACCGGTGGAGGCCATCAAGGCGCTGACGGGCGCTATTCACTACTTCCACGCCAAGGACACCAGCCTGGACCACCACAACATCGCTGTCAATGGCGTGCTGGATACCAAGCACTACGCGGATCCTGCCCGCAGCTGGGTTTTCCGCACGGTGGGCTACGGGCATGACCGCCTGCAGTGGAATAACATCATCAGCGCCCTGCGCAAGGCGGGGTATGACGATGTAGTGTCCATAGAGCATGAGGATGCCTTTATGTCCGCCAAGGAGGGCCTCACCAAGGCCATCCGCTTCCTGCAAGAGGTGTTAATCTACGAGCAGCCGGGCGAGATGTATTGGGCTTAGATGAGCGAGGAGGTAGCGGTTAGGAGTTAGGAGTTAGGAGCTAGGAGTTAGCCGCGTTTCCCTACAAGTTGTACCGAAGAAAAGAGCCGGCCTGTGCCACTTGCACAAGCCGGCTCTTGTGTTGTTATGTTCTGCGAGTTGGAGGGTGACGAGCGTATCGGGCTCAACTCCTAACCGCTAACCGCTCACTCCTAACCCCTAACCCTTCCTATTGCCCAAATCCCCACTTGAGCAGCTGTTGCCAGAGGGGGTGATCCTGGCTGAGTACCAACGTGCTGTTGTTTTTCAAGGTACCCTTGAGGGCCTGCAGGGAGCGCCAGAAGCTGTAGAACTCGGTGTCCGCCTGGTAGGCGTCCGCGTAGATGGTCAGCGCCTGGGCATCGCCTTCAGCGCGGATGGCGCCTGCTTCCTTGACGGCATCAGAGTTGATGATGCTGGCCTGCAGATCGGTATCGGACACGGCCATCTGGTAGCTTTGCTCGCCTTCGCTGCGCAGCTGCTGGGCGACCTTGGCGCGGTCGGCCTTCATGCGCTCGTAGGTGGTTTCCACGTTAGCCTCGGGCAGGATGCTGCGGTGCACCTGAATGTCCTGCACCTGGATACCGCGAATGACCATGTCACGGTTAATCTGCTCCAATCCGCGTTTGAGCGCGGCGTTGAGCGCGCCCTTGTTGGAGATGAAGTCATCGCCCGTCAGGCGGTTGATGGCCTGCACGATGACCGGGTGAATCAGGTTGTCCAGTTGATTCTCGGCGTTCTTGGGGTTGCCCAGCTTTAGGCTGAACAGCGCGGGCTCCGCGATGCGCCATTGGGCGTAGGTGGTTACCTTGTACTGCTTTTTGTCGGAGGTGTTGATGGTCTCCGACGAGGAGGTATAGGTGTACAGCATGGAGGAGAACTTCTCCACCTTGTCCAGAAAAGGTACGCGGAAATGCAAGCCGCTGCCCTTGATGATTTGCACGTCGCCCTGGGTTGTTATCTCGTCCTTCAGGGCTTCGGCGTGCTGCTCATAGAAGTCACTGCGCTCGTTGAGGATCACCTGTTTGATGACGCCAAAGCGCGTCACCACCGCCTG
>CALNAU010000145.1 GCA_937874275.1 uncultured Clostridia bacterium
AAAATCATTGCGTTATTCATGCTGGCGCTGTGCATCAGCATTTCCGCCATGGCGGCGACCTTTACCCCCGGCGTCTATGAAGGCGAAGGCGATGGCCGCAATGGCAAAGTCAAGGTAGCGGTCACCCTGGATGACAAGGGCATCACCGAAATCAAGCTGGGCGAACACGAAGAAACTGATGGCTTCTGGGAGAAGGCGCTGGAAGGCGTCAGCAAGGCTATCATCGACGGACAGACGCTGAAGGTTGATGCCGTGGCCGGCGCGACCCTCACCAGCAATGGCCTGGTGGTTGCTGTGGCCGAAGCCCTCAAGGTTGCCAATGTCGACCCCGTGGAACTGGGTTACGTTCCCCCCGCCCTGCCCGAGCCGGTGGAGCAAATCAAGGAGACCGGTGCCAACAAGGAAGGCGTGCGCAACTTTGAGTACACCACCCAGGGCAACACCTGCTCCACCAAGATCACCTTTGTCATCAACGAGGCGGACATGACTGTGTCGGACCTGGTTGTCTACGATGGGTGCGACGGCAACGCCCGCGGGTTCTCCGCACTGGCCGATGGCTCCGAGGTAGATGATGTGATTACCAAGTTCACCGGCATCATGTGCCACGCGTCCGAGGGTTCCTCCTGCCCCGATCAGGTTGCGAAGGCCCTGAACGAAGCCCGCTTCATCATCAAGGGCGAGCGCCTGGAAGTGCCCGCGAACCAATAATTATCAGCATGAACGTAAATCATCGCCCCTCGCATGTGCGAAGGGCGATTTTGCTTTGGTGAAAGTGTTGAAGATGTCCCCTATTCCGCGGCGCCGCGGGTGTTGCTGCGCAGCGCACGCTCCATATCCCGCTTGGCATCCCGCTCGGCCACGTCGTCGCGCTTGTCGTGCAGCTGCTTACCGCGGCAGATACCCAACTCCAGCTTCATCCGGCCATCCTTGAGGTAGACCTGCAACGGAATGAGCGTATATCCTTTTTGCTGCACCTGAGCCTTTAGCTTGCGTATCTCGCTTTTGTGCAGCAGCAGCTTCTTGGGGCGCATGGGATCTGTATTGTAAATGCTGCCCTGCTCATACGGGCTGATGTGCATGCTCTGCACCAGGACCTCGTTGTCGCGCACCTGAGCGTAGCTTTCCTTCAGGTTTACCTTGCCTTGCCGCATGGACTTCACCTCGGTGCCGTGCAAGGCGATGCCGCATTCCACGCTCTCCTCCACAAAGAAGTCGTGGCGCGCGCGGCGGTTTTGTGCAACGGGCTTGATGCCCTTGCTTTTTGCCATGTCTGCCCCCCTCCTTTGTTAAATGAGTATACCACGCCGCAGCAATCTGCGGCAAGAAAAGCGCTACAGGCGCACCACCTCAACCACCGTCAAAACACCATCGGCCACGCGGAAGCGCACGTCAAACCCCGCGAAGTTGAAGCCATAGACGCGCTGGGGGTCATGCTGATAGGCTGGGCGGGGATCCAGCCGTAGCGCTGCGATGAGCCCATCCCGACGGTCAGGCGGTATCATGGTGAGCAAGGGATCGGGAAACACAACCGCCAAAGAGACAGACAAGCCCTCCCGCGCGTATCCGAATATCGATGCCGGATGGCAGTCCGTATATGGCAGATATGGCTTGATGTCATAGATGGGCGTGCCATCCATCAAATCAGCACCACCGACCACCAAAAACGCGCCATCCCTCACATCCTTTTCCACCGCCAGCAACCGCACGGAACTCAGACCCAACCCATTGGGCCGAAAGGGCGAGCGGGTAGCAAAAACCCCCATGCGCGTTTCTCCACCCAGACGCGGCGGACGCACGGTGGGCGACCATCCCTGTTGAATGCTTTGCGAAAAGCCCCAGATAAGCCACAAATGGCTGAAACCTTCGATGCCGCGAATGGCCTCCGGCACACGGTAAACCGGTTCAAAAACGATGGTGGATATCAGTCCCTCCGCCAGTCCGCTCTGGCGGGGGATGCCGAATTTGGTAGGAAAATCGCTATGGATATGGGCGATTGGTTGTATCTCCATGCTATGCTGTCTCCTCCAGCCATCTGATGGCCTAGGGCTCCTCCGCGGCATAAAACACCGCTCGGTCTCGATTGGATTCGGTGATGAAAGTTGCCAGCGCTCTGCTGGGATATTGGGCGTAGTCCCCCCAGATGACCAGCTGAATGGTATAGTTAACAGCCTTTTGCAGTATATCGCCCGCCAGCCTGCTCTTCAGATCGAAAAACGCGGGGGCAAAGGCGTCCGCGGGAATCACCATAGCCTTGCAGCCTGTTTTATATTGAACCTGCATCATCATATCCAGCGCATCCTGTGCGCTACCGATGCTGCCTTCCTCCGGCCGAAGAACGGCGATGGAGCGATTTTTCTTCTGATGAATTTCTATAGCTGTCATATACCCCCTTTTCACAGCAAGGTCCGGCGGTTGACGGCCGCCTTTGACCATGATAGCATACAACCCGTGATTAATTGAGGATTCGCTTCAATCGTTTATTCCCCTTGGATGGGGCTATTTTATGTTGAAGGAGAATCCGCCTCGTGAATACGACTCATATTGTATCAGTTACTCATCCCGACGAAAAGGCCGCGATTGTGGAGGCTGTGTTAGCCGCCCTACCGGAGTGGTTCGGTCTGCCGGACAGCACACGCGAATATATTGAAGCCAGCCGCAGCCTGCCGCTGTGGGCGGCGATGCAAGGCGACCGGCCGATTGGCTTTATTACCCGCACCCAGACCAGCGCACACACTGCCGAGGTGCATTGCATGGGTGTACGCACGAAAGCGCATCGTCGAGGCATAGGGCGTGGCTTGCTATCCGCATTGGAGAATAGTTGCGCAGCGGATGGCTATCACCTGCTCCAGGTGAAGACCGTAGATGAGGGACACTACCCCGAGTATGACCGTACCATCGCTTTCTACGAGGCGATGGGCTTTGTACGCCTCGAGGTATTTCCCACCCTATGGGATGCATGGAACCCTTGTCTGGTGCTCGTTAAGCCGCTGTAATGCCATCTATCTCTACCATGCACGTGGTATAGACACCTCTTCATGAAAACGGAAGCTGAGCCATAAAGTAGTATCAAGACCAGTAACCATCCACCGGCATAGCCGGTGGCTTTTCATATGCGGGCATAGCCCTAG
>CALNAU010000146.1 GCA_937874275.1 uncultured Clostridia bacterium
CAGCGTGATGACCCCCACCCCGCTGCTGACCGTCAGCGTGGACACCACCGAAGTCACCGAGAAGCCCGCGCCGGTCACGTCCCCTGAGGATAAGGTTGTCGTGCTGGCCAATGAGATCAAACCCGAGGATGAAAAACTGCTGGGCGAAGCGCTGCAAAAAGGTCTGCCGCAGCTGATGGAGAACCTTAACAAGGCGCTGCCCGAGGAAGCCCCCCTGTTGACCGCCATGCTGCAAGGCATGATGCAGCAGCAAGCACCCGCTACGCCTAACTGATGAACATCGCATAAACGATATCCGACCTAATCAGCGGCCGCCCTTCATCGGGCGGTCTCTTTCATGTATGGAAACGTGTCCTGTCACGCTGATGATGAATCGTTGCCATATCAGCATGGCAGAAAATGCCTGATTATTTTGCAAAGAAATGGAGCGTATGCTATTATCTCGCTCGGAGGTATGCGAACATGTATGACTTGACTTTTGCCCTGCGGACACTGATGGCTGCTCTATCCTTTGCCGGCTATTGCGTATTTCTCACCAAGCGATGGGGCATTCATCCGCTCATCGCGCCTGCCGTTGTGATACCGACATTGGGCGTGGCCATGGTAATCGCCGGCATCCTCAACATCATGCTGTTGTCGGTATATCTGCTATGTGGGTTGGGGCTTGCGCTGCTCGTATACACATTGGTGATAAACAGAGGTGTTAAAGGATTGCTCCATCCGGCACACCTCATCGCGCTGGCTGCCTTCGGCTGGCTGCTATGGCGACTGCAGGGCGCGCAGGTACACAGCGTGGACAATTTCCATCACTGGCTGCGGGTTCTCAATGTTCTGCTGGCGCGGGATGAATTGCCCAGTTACCGCACCCCTTTCATCACCTTCCAATCGTATCCCACAGGAAGCGCCAGCTTTCTCTATTATGTGCTTCGGATCATTGAAGCGCGAGAGGATCTGGCCATCATCGTGCAGTTGATGATGTTGCTTGTGTTCTGTTTGCCGCTTTTCGCGCTCCCCAAAAAGGGCAAGTGGATTTCCTGGATCGGTTTGGCCGGATTCCTGGCCGTAGCGTTGGCGCGACTGTATGAACGGGACACCCTCCTTGTGGATGATCTGCAGGCATTTATCGGCATCAGTGCCATTGCAATCGCATACTACTACCGCTCAGACCTTAACAAAGCACTAATCTGCCTGACACCAACTGCCATTTATACCGTGCTGATTAAGAACAGTGCCTTCTTCTTCATTGCGATGACCACACTCTTCCTGCTCATCATCCTCCAAGACAAGCATCGCTGGGGCAGGCTGAAAATTCTGTTTTATACCTTTATCATACCTTCCTTGGTCTTCTTTCTTTGGACACGCCATGTTTCACAAGTGTATAACAGCGGCCTGGGCTTTGGCATGGAGGCCAAGCATTCCCTTAACCTGGCGTCCTATTATAGTCAGGCTCAGTCATGGGGCATCAGCAGGATTCCTGAACTCTTGAGCAGGGTTTTTGAGCAGGCCTTCGGAACGCTCTACTTCCCCGGCTTGCTGGCGTTGCTAAGCACCGTTGCGGCTATGATCCTAACTATCCCATTATGGGCATCGGGCAAGATCCGCGAAGGAATCCGTTCTCTGCTGCTCCTGGGCTTTGCCTGGTTGGGATATGTGTTATGGGAGGTTGGCATCGTTGGTATGTTTGCCTTCTCCATGCCATATGGTGAAACTGACATGCTGGCGTGCGCTGAACGGTATATGATGACCGGGTTGGTGTATATGTTTGGCCTGATGGTGCTGTCTGTCGTGGAAAGCATCAATGCGTGGCCGCCCATGTCTAACATCACGGCGAAATTCGCTGCAGTCGGTCTCGCGATAATCTGCGCATATGTTCCGCTTCACTACTCCGGTTTTCCCGGTCAGTGGGGTGCGGGTCTTTATCGTATCGAGGCCAGGGATTACTTCGCCGCCCTGAAAAAGAAGTATCCTATTGACTTCGGCGATGCAGGCATGTATGTGACTGATTATGGCAATCAGTACTATCAGTTGAATAAGTATATCCAAACAGATTTTCAGGCAACAACTGTCTTTCCTTTCAGCACAACAGATGCCCAATCGCCAGTTGACTTGATACCAGTTATCATAGAATATGCCCCTGAGTATGATTTCCTGCTCATTGACACCACCAACGAAGCAGTACTCGATGGGCTGGCCGACGCCATGGACAAAGGTGCGTTCTATCACATGAAGGTGTTTTTGGGTATGGATGCCGTGCTGCAATAGGGCAATAAGGGTGCTGACACCCGCCTGTATAATTATCTATTGCGCAATAGAACATTTGGGCATATAATGGCCTTGGTTGAATCTGTGGTCTGTGGTTGAAAACCGATGCCAGTCGCAGGCGAAG
>CALNAU010000147.1 GCA_937874275.1 uncultured Clostridia bacterium
TCCCATTTATCAGGCGCGTGATGCGACAGGTTGCGGGTGCGCTGACCGTTTGAGGCTGTTGGCGCACAAGGCTGACAGAAGTATCTGATGAGGTCCTTGCCCTCACTTAGTTTCTGCTTGTCCAGCTTCAGCACTGCGCCAACGCCCTCCAGAGAAAGGGGAAGCCCCATTGTGGCCGCCCATGCCATGGAGCATTTCCATGAGGCAGGGTTGAGGTATTCTCCAGTGGGTAAACCCATAAAGCGAGAAAGGCAGATCCTTTCAAAGTTTGCATTGAATGCCCATTTGGTCACGGTCTCATCTTTGATCGCGCGGAGAATCTCAGCTGGGATCTTCTCTCCACATGAAAGGTCAACAACCCTAACCGGGCCGCTATCTACGCTGTAGCCGAGCAGGAGGATTTCAAAGTCCTCGGCCAGGGCATAACGATATACACCCGATTTTGCGAGGTTTGTGCTGCTATACGACTCAATATCCAGAGATAATGCTTTCATCAATGGTTTTCCTTTCATCACCCCGAAAGGGCGGCAGATTGCTCCGCCACCCTTGGGGGAAATCCGGTGTATTAGGCGAGGAAATCCTCGTCTTCCTCGGTTGCAAAATCGGACTCGGCACTGGTCTTGCCGCCGAGAGGTTCGCCGTCATGCACCTTCTGCAGGTTATTGAGCCCACAGGCGATGCCCTTGTTGCCATTGCTGTTGAAGGCGTAGAAGCTGATGCTGGCTCTGCCGTAGACCCCGGAGTACACTTCGGAGCGCGACAGGATGGGGTTGCGGTCGACGTCCACGATGCCGGGAGCCGTGGTGGCGTTCGCGTTGATGAAGTATGCACTGGCATACGCCGAATCATCCGGGCGCTCGATGTCTCCATCCCTGAGCGGGTTCCTGATGGAAGCTAGCGGGGGTACGGACTTGCCGTTGCCCTTTAGCTTGGCCGCGCCTTCCTGGTATGCGGCCTCGATGGCGGACCTGACCTTCGCAACGGTTTTGGTGTCGGACTTGGGCACGATGAGGGAAACCGAATACTTGGGCGTGCCGCCGGCGATGGACTTTGGTTCCCAAACGTTAGCGAAGCTCCAGCGGGTGTCGGGTCCGGTGATTACCTTCATGGGGTTTATTTGCTTAGCTGTGATATTCATTAGATACTCCTCCGAATTTTATTGAGTCTGGCATATTCGCCGTAGAATTTTTCAGCCGCTTCGTTGTATACAAGTGCCGCTTCTTCTTCGGTGTTATACAACCCAAGGTAGTATTTGCGACCATTGAGAGTAATGCAACTTCTCCATTTGTTCCGGTCATTTCGCCATGTGACCCCCTTATACCTGGAAGGATTGACTCCAGGCTTTTGAGGTTTTTTCCTATGGGAATTAAAGGTATTCTGTTGATGTGTTACGATACGGAGGTTGCACTTGCGATTGTCGAGCCTATTCCCATTTATATGGTCGATTTCCATGTTGCCTTTCGGTCTGCCAATGATCCGTTGATGCATCTTTTCTATAACAACCTTTCCGTTGTTGTTATAACCTCTTGCGGCGTAGCCTTTTCCATGATAGTGCCACTTGAAATCCTTCACCCTGTCGAAGTCCTCATTGTCGATAATGGCCGTGTAGCCTTTTGTTATTGGTATCTCCTTCATGATGGTTGCCCTGAGAAATCGAATGCTGCAGTGGTCATGGCCGGGCGCTTGTCGCTAACCGGCACAAGCGTGGGTTTTCCCTGGGGTTTTTCGAGGTATGCCGCGAGGAGTTCTTCGAAGCGGGCTTTCCCAAGCAGCTTCTGCATGGCGGTGACTCCGCGAACGCTTCGTTCATACGGATCGAAGCCTGCCTGGCTGATTGTGTTGGCGACTGCTGTTTCATCCGTGTACCTACGGTTGGAGCGTCCTTCGATGAGTTTCCAGCCTGTCCACTCCTTGCCGTTAATTGCCTGCTGTAGCGCGTACTCCTTGATGTCAGAAGCCCAGGAGACCAGGCCGTCGATATGAGCGAGGATTTCTTCAACTTCCTTGTCCTCCAGCAGAGGTGGAACCTTGAAGTCATACCGGGCAAGATCCATGTTGGTGTCTGCTCTGGCGCGGCAGTCATACTTTGCCTTGCAAAAGCTGCACCATTCTCCGCAGAGGAAATTGCCATTGCCGGCGAAGGCGAGGTCTGCGGTGGGCTTAAGCACCTCATCAGCCCATTGGTACAGGGCTTCCTTGGGGAGTTCAAAGGTACTGA
>CALNAU010000148.1 GCA_937874275.1 uncultured Clostridia bacterium
ATGACAGACAAACAGCATTCACTGATACAAGACGCCATCGCCTATTGCCGGCAGAGCCTGGTGCCGCGCATGTTGCCGCTGGCGGCGCTGGAACGTGGCACCGCGCAGGTGCTGGCGCTGGAAGAAGGCGCGCTGCTGCTATACGACCCTTCCTTTGAAGGGCACGTCCTCTGTTGGGATGATGAAAGCACGGCGCGCAGGTTGCTGCGCAGCTTTCAGGCGAAAGAGTTGCTGATGATGGAGCATGTGACGCTGGAGGAAGAGGCCAGACAAATTCACGGCTTTGCCGGCGGCATGGTGTGCTACAGCTGTGCCTACCTGTCGGGCGAGCCGGTCCCCGAGACGCTGCCGGTGATACTGCGCCTGCTATCGACGAATGATTTGCCCATGGTGGCCGCACAGCACCGCGGCCTTGACAAAGAGGTGCTGGCCTATGCCCTGCGGGAGGGGCGGCTGTTCGGCGGCTACATGGGGGAAGAACTGGTTGGGTTTATCGGCGTGCATGATGAGGGTTCGCTGGGTATGCTCTATGTGCTGGAGTCGCACCGCCGCGGGGGGTATGCCCGGGCCATGGAGGCACAGCTCATCAACCAGCGCCTGCAAAGGGGCGAGCGCGTCTTCGGCCAGATCCGGGTGGGCAACGAGGCCTCCATCGCGCTGCACCGCGGCATGGGCTATGCCATCGCCGATACCCCCGGCAGCTGGCACTGGCAGTAATTCTGTTATTGGAGGTAGCATGAAACTCGTACTGATACGCCACGGTGCGGTGGACTATACGCCCGTCAACGTTCGCGGGTTCATTGGCCACGGGCGGGATTTGGCGCCCCTGAGCGAGGAGGGCATTCACCAGGCCGAGCGCGTGGCGCATGCGCCCGAGTTGGCCGGATGTCAGCTGATTCTGGCGTCGCCCTATACCAGGGCAATGCAGACGGCGGCCATTATTTCCCGCGGTACCGGGCTTGATATCCACGTGGAGGTGGACCTGCACGAGTGGCTGCCGGACAAGACCTACCGCTACCTGAATTACAGCGAGCTGGATGCCCTGCGCGATGGCTACGCGCGGGCGCATGGCGTTTGCCCGCCGGGCACCACCTGCCGCTGGGAGACGGTAGACGAGATGAACGAGCGCCTCAAGCCCGTGCTTGACCGCTGGCTTTACAAGGGCTTTCAGCGCCTGGCCATGGTGTGCCACGGCATGGTCATCAGCCGCCTGACCGGCATCGCACAGGCGGAGCACTGCACGCCCTATGTGATTGACTACGACGAGCATCACCGTTTCCACGGCTTTGTAACCTGAGACGTTTTATTGATGCGTGGCGCAGCATTTCCGGCGGCAGGGGCTTACAGCTCGTGCCGCTCCCTTTGTTTGGGGGCCAGCCATAGCAATGCGATGGTAAAGACCATGACCGCCAGGATGTAGCACAGGTCGCGCATCAGGTCCCAGCTGGTGGTGTCCATGCCTTTAATAATTAGATGGGCTGTGATGTAGGCGACAGGGATGAGGATGATTTTTTTCAGCACCTGGCGTATGTTCGGCTTATGGCGCATCGCGATGGCCAACGCGCCTGTCAATATCAGCAACCCAATCATCCCCAGCAGGTTGAAGGATAGCGGGGCGATGCGTGGCAGCAGGGCAAACGAGCCCTCCCCGTCAGGCGGGCCCAGCAGCAGCACGGCCTCTTCGTTGGGGTATACGTAGTACACGCTGGGCGTGGTGCCCTTGGGGACGCTGATGTAGCTGGTGGTTTCAGCACCGTTCGGGTTTACGTTGAAATAGGTGATATACACTTTTGCGGACGTTTCGTCGGGGGATGTGACCACGCTGGTGTCAATGCCTGTGGCGCCAAGCCCCGTCACCTTCACGCGCCCATCCGCCGCCATCTCGGCCCGGGCCAGGCCGGGGGAAAAGCGGGCGTATTGCCGGTTGGTGACGTGGTACAGCGTGCCGGTGGCCAGCATCAGCACCACCGCCACCGCGAAGGCGGCCATGCGCCAGCGGCTGCGCCGCAGCTTGTGGGACAGCGCCTTGAAGGGCAGGGCGTCCACCGGCGCGATGGGTGTATCCTTTTTGATGTTTTCCAGCGCCGCTTGGCAGTCCGCGCAGCCGGGCAGGTGCTGCTCCACCGCGGCGCGGCTCTCTGTGGAACACATGTCCTCCGCGTACAGGGGCAATAAATCGCGGATGATGCCGCAATCGGTCTTCATATTTCTTCCTCCATGCTGTCGCGCAGCTTCTGCCGCGCGCGGTGATAGGTGACGCAGGCCCAGTTGGCCGTCTTGTGAAACAACCCGCCAATCTGCTGAAAGCTGAGGCCGCCCAGCACCCGCAGGCTGAACACCTCGCGGTATGGCTCGGGCAGCAGGTGCAGCGCCCGGTGGGCGCGCATGGCTTCCTCGCCGCGGTGAAACGTGGTCTCCAGGTCGGTCGGGTCCTCCGGCTCGGGCAGCGTCTCCAGGCTGACCTGCCTGCCCTGCCTGCGCAGGTGATCCAGGTAGAGGTTCTTGGCAATCCGGCACAGCCACACGCGCAGCTCGCACTCCCCGCGGAAGCGGTCGATGGCCGCCATCGCCTTCATGAAGGTATCGCTGGCAATGTCCTCGGCCAGCACCTTGTCGCGGCACAGCGCCAGCGCGTAGCGGTATACATCGCCAAAGTAGGCTTGCCATACCTGCTCAAACCCCTCCACCCTGTCACCTCCTTCCCTTATCAGACGCACAGCATAACAAAATCTTACAAAGAATCGCCGATTGATTCAATATGGCATCCAACGGCCATGACATATATTTTACAATAGCCACTTCCAACGCCGGCTGCGCACCTGCTATAATCGGGCCGGATGACAGCCCGATGGGCGAAACGGGGAGGTTTGTTGTATGCAAACGGATGTCAGCAGGCGCAATTTTATCAAGACGGTGGCCGCGGGTGCCGGCAGCGCGGCGGGCCTGACCATGCTGGGCGGGGTGCCCCAGGTGTTTGCGGCGCAGGCAGAGGCGGAAGCCCCGGCAGCGCCTGCCTTTGAGGGCAAGCCCAAGTTTGCCGGTGTACACAACGTGCGTCATATCTCCGAAGACCTCGTGTACCTGGGGGCGAGCGACAGCCGCCTGGCGCTGTTTGAAAACGTGTATACTATCCCGCGGGGCGTGAGCTATAATGCCTACCTGCTGCTGGATGAGAAGACCGTGCTGCTGGACACGGTGGACCGCTCGGTCTCCGGTCAGTTCTTTGAAAACCTGGCCTACGCGCTTGGTGGCAGGCCACTTGACTACCTGATTGTCAACCACATGGAGCCCGACCATGCCTCCGCCGTCAGCGAGGTGCTGGTGCGCTGGCCGAGTGTACAGCTCATCTGCTCCAAGGCGGCCGAAGGGATGATGCGCCAGTTCTTCGGCTTTGAGGTGAGCGCCCACGGCTACACCGTGCAGGAGGGAGAACAGCTGGTGACCGGGCGGCACACCCTGCAGTTCGTGATGGCGCCCATGGTACACTGGCCCGAGGTGATGATGACCTACGACATCACCGACCAGGTGCTGTTTTCGGCGGACGCGTTTGGCACCTTTGGCGCGCTTAACGGCAACCTGTTTGCCGACGAGGTGAATTTCGAGGCCGAGTGGCTGCCCGATGCCCGGCGCTACTATACCAACATCGTGGGCAAGTACGGCCCACAGGTGCAGGATGTGCTGAAAAAGGCCGCCGGCATCCCCATCAAGACCATCTGCCCGCTGCACGGTCCCATCTGGCGGGACAACCTGGGTTGGTTCATTGACCGCTACGACAAGTGGAGTCGCTACGCACCCGAGGAGGACGCCGTGGTGGTGGTCTATGGCTCGGTGTACGGCGGCACGGAAAACGCCGCCAAGGTGCTGGCTACCCGCCTGTCCCAGGGCGGCCTGCGCAACGTGGCGGTTTATGACGTGTCCAAGGTGCACGTCAGCGAATTGATTGCCGAGTGCTTCCGCTGCAGCCACCTGGTGCTGGCCAGCATCACCTACAACATGGACATCTTCACCCCCATGAAGAACTTCATCGGCGATTTGGCGGCCCACAACCTGCAAAACCGGCGCTTCGCCCTGATCGAAAACGGCAGCTGGTCGCCCGTATCGGGCAGCCGCATGGCACAGGAGATGGGCAGCATGAAGGGCATGACGCAGGTGGGCGCGCTGGTCAGCATCCGCTCCACCACCAACGAGGAGAGCTTTGCCCAGTTGACGGCCCTGGCCGATGCGCTGCTGACCGACATGGGCCACGCGGCACCCGCCACCGCGGCCACCGAGCAGCCCGCGGCCCAGGCCACCAACCGCTGGGTGTGCACTGTGTGCGGTTATATCGAGGAGCGTGACGAGCTGCCCGATGACTTCACATGCCCTGTGTGCGGCGTGGGCAAGGACAAGTTCAAAAAGGTGGAATAATCCTCCAATTCACAATAAGAAGGCTGCCGTGGGACAAACCCCACGTCAGCCTTTTCTCGGATTAGTGGTTATCTACTGATTCTCCAGCTCAATCTTGCGCAGCATGTCGTCGGCCTGGCGGATGAATTGCTCAAGCGGCAGTGTGCCGCTGGCCAACTGGTTATAGAGGGCATCGACGGTGTCCCGGTCCTGGGCCATCTGAATCTCATCGGCGATGTACACGCCGGATAGGCGCTGGCGCATGCTGGCCAGGTCGTCCGCGTTGAGGATGTATTTGAGGTGAATTTCGGCCTCGGCCAATATCTTTTTGGATGACGCCAGCTGCTGCACATATTCCGGGGGCGTGCGGCCATGCTCCTTTTGCGCGGCGGCAATCATCTGCTCGATATCCCGGATGATGAATTTTTCCGCCTCGATGTCCTGCTCGTAGCGTGGGTTGGGGATGGGGGTGTTCTCGTCCGGCATCAACAGGGCGCGGGTCACCGGCGGCATCACGTCGGCGTACTGGTTCAATACCTCCATCGCCAGCTCCTTGTGCTGCCCGCGTGGGTTGACCGCCAGGAAAGAGGCCGATGCCTGCAGGGCAGGGGCGGCCGTCTCGTCAAAGGACAGCATGATGGGGGTGGACATGTGGGGGCTGTCCGCGCGCTGATGCTCGATGTGCTCCGGGTTGTAGTTGTACCAGGCATCCAGCAGGCTGATGCGGTTGAACATCTCCTCCTCATCCTCCCAGTTGACTTGCGCGTCCAGCTTGTCGGTCTG
>CALNAU010000149.1 GCA_937874275.1 uncultured Clostridia bacterium
TGGCGGTGCCGTTTGCCTTCCTCTCCTCCGACCGCATTGTGCCAAAGCCGGTGGCTTTTTTGGTGCGCTCCTTCGTGCTGATGGTGCGTACCATCCCCAAGCTGGTATGGGCGCTGATTTGGATACGTGTCACCGGCCTCGGCGCGTTGTGCGGCGTGGTGACGCAGAGCGTATGCTCCATCGGCATGATATCGCGCATGTATGTGACAGCCATAGAGGATGTGGATACCCGCATCCTGGAATCGCTGGACGCGATGGGCTGCACGCGCTTTCAAAAAATTCGCTACGGCATTCTGCCGCAGCTGACGGCCAACATGGTGTCCACGGTGATCTACCGCTTTGACATCAACATCAAGGACGCGGCCACCCTGGGCATTGTGGGCGCGGGCGGTATCGGTGCCAGCCTGATCCAGGCCATCAGCACACGCCGATGGAGCATCGTGGGTGCCTTTCTGACGGGTATGATTATCCTGATGCTGGTGATTGAGTTCGCGTCTACCAAGGCCCGGCGTAAGCTGGCCCGCGGGGATTAATTCGTATAGTTATCCGATAACCAAACAAAATGGGTGGCCCGCCGGATCAATCAGCGTGGTCCATTTATCTTCGCCGAATTGCGCTTCGGGCAGCCGGGCGCCCAGGGATAAGGCCAGCTCCACCGCCTGACGCATGGCGGCCTTGTCCTTCACGGCCAAATCCAGGTGCGCCTGCAGTTGGGGGGCGCCCGGCTCCGGCGGCCAGACGGGCGGCAGGTGGTCCGCGTTTTGGTGGAAGAGTAGCCTGGTGCCGCCGGTGGGCGAAACGATGTCCATCCACTCGCCCGGCGCATCATGTCCTCGCTGCCACCCAAGCAAGGTGGCATAGAAGTCCGCCAGCGCTGCCGCGTCCCGGCATTCCAGCACCAGCGCGTCCACCACAATGGGCTGCTCATGGTGCTCCAGCTTGTTGGCCTTCCCCTTGTCTTTGTTCTTATCCTTGTGTTTGTCCTGATCTTTGCCGTGCTTCTTGAGCAGCTTGCGGATATCGTCTTCACACTTGCCGCACTTGCTGCCGGCACCGGTTACCTTTTTGATATCCTTGAATGTCCTTGCCCCCTCCGCCATGGCGCGCAGCACATCACTTCGGGTCACCTTTTTGCAGGGGCATATCATCTTGTCCATATCTGTGGTTGGTTTCCTTTCAAGCAGTCTGCACACAGTATACCCACGGGCCGGTCAGAATACGAGCTTGAACACCGCGCCACCCTCGGGCGCGTTATCGGCCGTCAGTTCAATGCCGTGGCGCTGGGCAATCTGCCGTGCGATGGCCAGGCCCAGGCCCGAGCCCTCCGGGTTGGCGCCGCCGGACGTCTTGTAAAAGCGATCGAATATGTGGGGCAAATCCTCCGGTGCGATGCCCGGCCCCTGATCGGCGATGGTGACAGTGCGGTCCGTCAGCGCAACGCTGACCCTGCCGCCCGGCGGTGAAAACTTGACAGCGTTGCCCAATATGATCAGCAGCATCTGCCGCAGGCGCGCGTAGTCGCCCTGTATGGGCAGCAGAGGTTGGTCCATCCGCAGGTCAATATCAATCCCTTTATCCGCTGCCAGCCGTCCGGCGCTGCGCGCGACATCGGGCAGCAGTTCCGTCAGGTTCAGCTCCTCCATGTCGATGCGAAAATCCAGGTTTTGCAGCCGGGATAAATCCAGCAAATCATTTACCAAACGCTCCAGCCCCCGGCTTTCCGCCAGCATCTGCTCGTGATAAGCAGCCACCTTTTCGGGCTGGCTGACAATACTGTCCCGCAGCGCCTCCAGCGAGCCGCGGATGACCGTCACCGGCGTGCGCAGCTCGTGGGAGATGTTGGCCACAAAGTCTCGGCGCATGCGCTCCAGCTTATCGCCCTCCTGGCGGGCATCTTCCAGCCGCACGCTGAGGGTATCGATAGCGCCGGCCAGGTCACCAATCTCGTCGCTTTGGCGGATGCCTGTGCGGGCGGTATAGTCCCCCGCCGCCAAGGCCTGGGCAGTGCCTCGCATGCGCTTGAGCGGCCGGGCCAGCCAGCCCGCCGAGAGCCAGGAGAGCAAAGCGCTTGCCACCAGGCCAACGCCCATGCTGAGCAGCAGGATGTTGGTACCGCCGGCTGTCGCCTCCTGTACGCCCTCCACCGGCGCGTGCAGCAGCACCGCGCCGATGACGCGTCCATCCGCCTCGATGGGGGCCCCCACGGTCAATGTGGGCGTTGCCAGCAGCGCGCTGAACCCCTCGCTGAACACATGCTCGCCCTGAAATACCCGCTCTACCACCTGCTCCGCGTCCTGAGGCAGATCCGTGTAGGCATAGCTGCGCTGGCCGCGCCCGCTGGTGAGCAACTGCAGGTTAGCGTCTACCACCCAGGCGTTGCCCGAGGTGAGGTCATCCAGCATGCGCAGGGATGGCCCCATGCCGCCCCGCTGCCCCATGCCCCGCCCGGGTGTGGCAGGTGCACTGCCTGCCATGTCGCCCGCGTAGGCCGCCGCGATGGCGTCCGCCTGGGCGTGCATCTGCGCCTTCTTGGCATCGAAGCTGTATTTGCGAAACAGTGTGTAAAACAGCCCGCCCATCAGCAGCGCGAACAGCAGCAGCGCCGCGAAGAAAGCCAGGCTCAGCTTGAAGGCGATTTTATGGCGCATCGTCGGTCACCTCAAACTTGTAGCCCACGCCCCAGATGGTCTTGATTTCCCAGCCGGGGTGCTGGTTTTCATCTAGTTTGGCCCGCAGCCGCTTGATGTGGGAATCCACCGTGCGGCTGTCGCCGTAATAATCCTGCCCCCACAGCGCGTTGAGCAGATGTTCGCGGGAGAACACCCGCCCCGGCGCGTTGACCAGCGTCCAGAGGATTTCCAGCTCCTTGCGCGTCAGGGGCACGGGGCGGCCGCCTACAGTGACCTCATAGTTGTCCAAATCCACCCGCAGGGAGCCCTGCTCAAACACTTGCCTGTCCTTTTGCTCGCCGCGGGCGATGCGCCGCAGGACCGAGCGCACCCGCGCCATCACCTCGGCGGGCGAAAAGGGTTTGACGATATAGTCATCGGCGCCGGTATCCAGCCCCATGATTTTCTCAAAATCCTCCCCCCGGGCGGTAATCATGATGACCGGGGTATCGGAGGCACGCCTGATTTCACGGCAGACGGCAAAGCCATCCACCTGGGGCATCATGACATCCAGCAGCACCACATCGGGCCGCTGCTGCTCAAACAGCTGCAGCGCCTGCCGTCCATTCCGGGCGACCAGCACCTCATAGCCTTCCTTTTTGCTGTACTCGGCCAGGATGTCGGTGATTTGTTTGTTGTCATCTGCGATTAAAACGGTGACCATGTTTCCACCTCCGAAGGTTTGGCGGCCTGTGCCTTGATTATACCGCAAAACAATTGTCCGCGAGCGACTGTCTGAAAATTCCTTGTGGGGATATAATAACAAAGACATTGACGCAAGGAGGACCAACGCTATTTTTAACTGGTTTGGCAGCAGGGGCAATGCCCTGTCCATGGCACAGGCCATGGAGAACATCAAGAACGATGACAGCATCCGCCTGGTGGACGTACGCAGCCCCGAGGAGTACCGGGACGGGCATATCCCCGGCAGCATCTCCATCCCGCTGGATCAGCTTAACCGCATCGAGCAGCTGATTCCCGACAAAAACGCCACCATCTACGCCTATTGCCACAGCGGCTCGCGCAGCGGCATGGCCGTGGCCGCGATAGGCCGCATGGGCTATACCAAGGCCACTAACATCGGCGGCATCATGAGCTACCGCGGACAGCTGGCGCGCTGACGCCGGGGAAGGACACATCACATGAAGCAGTTTATTTTGTTGGCAGCGCTGTTGGCCCTGGCCATCGGCCTGACCGCCTGCGCGCCTCAAGCGCCCGCGCCCACGGCCACACCCGCTACCACCATCACGCCCGAGGCATCCCCCGCGGCCACGCAGGAAGCGGCCGAGGCCCCCAAGGCCGAGTATCGCCAGCTCACCGCGGAGCAGGCCAAAGCCCGCATGGACAGCGGTGACGAGGTCATCATTCTGGACGTGCGCACGCCGGAGGAATACGCCCAGGGACATATCCCGGGCGCAGTGCTGCTGCCCGTCAGCAACATCACCAGCGACGCCCTCGAGCTGCTGCCCGACAAGAGCGCCGAGATCCTGGTCTACTGCCGCAGCGGCAACCGCAGCCGTCAGGCCGCCAACGCGCTGGTGGATATGGGCTATACCGCCGTGTATGACTTTGGCGGCATTGGCAGCTGGCCCTATGATGTGGTGACCGAGTAAAACTGGACAAGGATAGCCCATCACTCCATCAAGCCCCGCCCTCTGTATGAAGGCGGGGCTTG
>CALNAU010000150.1 GCA_937874275.1 uncultured Clostridia bacterium
CACGTTGAACATGATGCTTTATTCTACCACAGTTCACATGGGCAAAGAACAATGAAATGGGTATGTTGCCATGTTTTACAACAGTTTGCTCCTGCACGAGAAATCCCATCCGCTTGCGCGGATGGGATTTGGCAGGGGCAGAAGGACTCACGGGCTTCGCCCTGACATCAGTTCGCAATAGGCCCCACGTCACCATAGTTCGTGGGGCTCTTTGCTCACTGGGCTTTCGGCTCGCTTCATCCCGCGCAGCGGGCGCTCGCCTTCGCCCCCTTCGGGTTCGAGCCCTCCTGCCCTGTACGAAAAATCCCATCCACTTGTGCGGATGGGATGTGGCAGGGGCAGAAGGACTCGAACCCTCAACAAAGGTTTTGGAGACCCACGTGTTACCATTACACCATGCCCCTATAGGGTAACGGGTGCATTATAGCGAAGGAGGGCCTTGCTGTCAAGATTCAGATGCCTTGTGAAACGCCTCAAATCGCGCCAGGCAAGCATTTACGGCCTTCTTGATGGTGCGGTCCGGCTTGACGCCATCCTCGTACCAGATGTTCTTGACGGTCAGCTTGCATGCCTTCTTGTCAAAGACCGGTTCCACGCGGCCAATCAGACGGTCGCCATACAGCAGCGGCAGCACGTAATAGCCGTATTTGCGCTTGGCCTCGGGGGTATAGATTTCCCACGTGTAGTCAAAATCGAACAGCGCCTGGATCAGCCTTCTATCCCAGATGAGGTTATCCAGCGGCGCGATCAACTCGCAGCGCGGCGCATCGTCATTCGCCTGCGCGGCCGCAAGCAGGCGCGGCTCATCCTCCGCCAGGCCATACAGGGTATCCCGGACCCCGTCGACCGCAACGGGCAGGATGGCCCCCTCGGCCTGCAGCGCAGCGAAAGCCTGCTGGCGCTGCGTGGTTTTGAAGTCCTCCAACCCCAGCCACGCAGAGGACGCCCTGTTCCACAGCAGGCCAATCGCCCCGATGCGCCGCAGCACGAGGAAGCGGTTGAGGGTCCGGTCATCCTCATGGGGATTGGGCGCTGTCAGCAGCGCCTGCGGCACGCAGCGCTCGATAAGGTCGTAGTGCTTCACAGTGCCCTGCTTGTGATGGATGCCCAACTCGCCCCCATAGTACAGGTGCTCCAGCGTGGCGCGGGCCAGGCGGGTGGAGCCCCAGAACCAGTGCACCTTGTCGTCGATGCCGATATGCTTGGAGCTGAGCGGCCCGCGGTCTCGAATCTCGGCCAACACCTGCTCGCGGGCGCCGGCCACCTCCTCGTGGCTGCGCATCCACTGCCCGCGCCGCTCGCGCATTCGGGCGAAGTGCGGCCAATCCTCCATGGGGAAGATGCATAGCTCCTTATCAAAATAGTCCACCAACCGACGCTGCCCATACAGCAAATCGGCCAGCACGCCTTTGTGATAGCCCGCCACCCGCGACTGAAGCACCAGGTCCGGGTTGCGCCCGCACACGTCGATGGGGTCAAACTGAATGCTGCCGACCTGTCGGATGAAGGCCATGGCCCCCTCCGCGCCCGCAAACCGATGCGGCCCCATCAGGCCATGACGGCGCAGCAGAAAGCGCCGGGCTTGCGGCTTGGTCAATCGGATGGGCTGCTTCATCGTACGCCCCCCGCCCGCTCGCACCGCTTCCCGTTATACGTGTCAAAGCGCATACCGCACCTCCCTGTCGTCCTCCCAGGAGCATATATGCTGCGGCGCCGCCGGCAGCGGGTCCAGATGATCCTTGAAAAACCGGGGGTAGGCGTTGTGCGCGGCATACTCCGCGATGGGTAGCCATACCGTATGCTCCCGAACCCCGTCCATGCTGTGGCTGTCCGCATGGATGTCCAGCGCGGCGGGCGTTT
>CALNAU010000151.1 GCA_937874275.1 uncultured Clostridia bacterium
AGCTACGGGAGTTTATGCAGCTCTTGGCGAGATCTCACCTTCCGATTAGGAGGCGAACGCTCTATCCGGCTGAGCTACGGGGACAGATGTGGGCTGGTGGCGGCAGGCCGCTGAACCCGTGCGCTATTTTAGCACAGCGGGCAGGGTGGCGCAAGGAAAGCGAAGGCGTTTGGGGAGCGAGCGGAAGCGGGACAATTTTGGCAACCAGGCAACCAGGCAACCAGGCAACCAGGCAACCAGGCAACCAGGCAACCAAGCAACCAACTACGCAGTCAACCTCCATAATCCTAAGATACAAATCAGAATGACAGCAAGATGACATAATCCAAAGCAGCCCCACAGAACTCAAAGCAATACACAATGATATGGAAAAAGAGAACACTTCAAGTGAATCCAAGCCACCCAACACACCCTACAACTACCGTAAGGAACGACATAATGCCCATGGAGCGCCAAAGAAGCCCAAAGCAAAACATCGCAGCTCTTTTGCAAACATAGCGGAATGGGTATACTGATGGCAGGGTTGTGCGCGGTTGCGATGCCCTGAGGGAGGAAGACATTGCTTGACTATCAGGAGACACCAAACCAGCCGCTGACGCTGGTTATCTTTGGCGGGACGGGCGATTTGACCCACCGCAAGCTGATGCCGGCGCTGTACCATCTAATGGCGGATCGACGGTTGCCGGAGGAAACGGCCATCCTGGCCATCGGCCGGCGCGGGATGGACAGCGAGGCCTACCGCCAGCAGGCGCGGGCATCCATCGAGCGGTTTTCGCGCACCGGGGTGGAGGAGGAGCGGCTGGGCCGGTTCATGGAGCGGCTGTTCTACCACCGGATGGAGTTTGTGAGCGAGCCCGACAGCTATGAGGGACTGCGAAAGATATTGAGTGAGCGGGAGGCCGGGTTCTCGGCGCCCACGGTGCGGCTGTTCTTCCTGGCGGTGGCGCCGGAATTTTTCGGCCCCATTGTGGAGCAGCTGGGCCAGCGCGGCCTGGCCGAGCGGGGCAACCCCAACCACCGCGTGATGATCGAAAAGCCCTTTGGATCCGACCTGGAGACCGCGCGCACGCTGAACCAGACCATTGCCAACGTGCTGGAGGAGCGGCAGGTATACCGCATCGACCACTACCTGGGCAAGGAAATGATTCGCAACATTTTGGCCATCCGCTTTGCCAACTCGCTGTTTGAGCCGCTGTGGAACCACCACTACATCGACAACATCCAGATTACCTCCACCGAGACCCTGGGCGTGCAGGGGCGCGGCGCATACTACGAGCAGGCGGGCATCCTCAAGGACATGCTGCAAAACCACCTGCTGCAGATGCTGGCGCTGATTACCATGGAGCCGCCCGTGGACCTGGAGCCGGAATCCGTGCGCGATGAAAAGGTGAAGGCGCTGCGCTCGCTGCGCCGGTTTGAGGATGAGAACAGCTGCGGCGGCATCGTGATGGGGCAGTACGGCGCGGGCGAGGAACAGGGCAAGCCCGTGCCCGGCTACCGCCAGGAGGAGGCGGTGGACGCAAACTCCCGCACGCCCACCTATATCGCGCTGCGCGCGCAGGTGGACAACTTCCGCTGGGGCGGGGTACCCATCTACATCCGCGCGGGCAAGCGGCTGGACCGCAGCCGCACGCAGATCGTCATCGAGTTCAAGCGCCTGCCCGGCGTAAACTTCTACCCGGATTTCGAGGGCCAGCCGCCCAACCTGCTGGTCATCGAGGTGCAACCCGCTGAGGGGATGTACTTCCAGATTAACCTGAAGCGCCCCGGCAATGACTTTGTGATGGAGCGGGTGGAACTCAACTACTCCCAGCACAGCCGTTTCCAGGGCAACGTGCCGGAGGCCTATGAACAGCTGCTGCTGGAGGCCTGGCGGGGCAACGCCTCGCTGTTTACCAGCTGGGATGAGCTGGAGCACTCCTGGCGCTTTGTGGAGGGCATTGAGCACAACTGCTCCGGCCAGAATGCGCAATTCCCCAACTATGCCGCGGGTGGGCGCGGGCCGGAGGGAGCCGACCGCATGATGGCCCTGGATGGCCGCAAATGGTGGGAGATTGAGCTGCCCTGTGAGGGCACGAACTGCGATACCAAATCATAGCAATAACGAACAAGGAGGCACACATGCACATCATCGATATCTCTATGACCATTCACAACGAAATGGCTACCTACAAAAACCGCCCGGAAAAGCGGCCCAACCACTTTGTGGAGCGCGCCATGCCAAAGGACAGCGCCAACGAGACGGCGCTGCACATGAACCTGCACACCGGCACGCACCTGGATTCGCCGCTGCACATGATTGAGGGCGGCAGCAACACCATGGCCCTGCCGCTGGAAAAGCTGATCACACAGGCGCGGGTGTTTGACCTGACGCAGGTGAAGGACGGCATCGTCCGCGAAGACCTGGAGGGCTTGGGCATCCGCAAGGGGGACTTTGTGCTGCTCAAGACCAGCAACTCGTTTGACCCGCTGTGCGGCGGGGAGGACTTTGTGTTTGTAAAGGAAAGCGGCGCGCGCTACCTGGCAGAGGTGGGCATCAGCGGCGTGGGCATCGACACGCTGGGCATCGAGCGTGCTCAGGAGGGGCATGAGACGCATATTTCGCTGCTCAGCCGGGATATCATCATCCTGGAGGGGCTGCGCCTGGCCGATGTGAACCCGGGCGAATACCTGCTCATCGCGCTGCCGGTCAAGATACAAGATGCCGAGGGCGCGCCCACCCGCGCGGTGCTGGTGGAGGGAGCCACGCTGCAAAAGGCATAATACCAATATCTAACATCCAGCCGTCCTGGCTACACGACGATAAGCAAATCGTCCGGGCCCAGGGCGGCTGGTTCGTTTTTGTTGGGGTTGAGGACCACCTGCGGCTTGTCAGCGCCCGGGCGCAGCCAGCCCACCAGCAGCATCTGCCGCGCGGCCAGCCCGGCCGCGAGCGCAGCCACTGTCATGGGGTGGCCGCCGGTAAGCGGCATGGCGGGCAGCAGCCGCAGCCCCTGCGGCGCGTAGAACAAGGCCTGCTCAATGGCGGGGATTTGGCCCTCCTCGCGCAGCACATCCGCCGCGATGAGGCGGCTGCGGTCGTCCTCCAATACATAATCCACCACTTCGTTGGCGTAGGCGTAGCGCACGCTGCCGCTGTCCAGCAGGTTGGCACACAGGTAGCACTGGCGGCCATGCAACAGCTCGCGGACATACAGCAGGCAGGGCATCAGCTGCGCGTCCATGGCATGGGGCGTCAGCGCCCCATCCTCGCCCAGGCAGATGACCAGGTCATAGGCATTGTCAGCAATGTGTTCCGTGATTTGCTGCAGGTTGTATTGTGCCAGGCAGTCCACCTTGGGCGGCTGGGGCAGGCCTTCGATTTGTGAAAGGAGGCCATCACGTCCCCGCTCACCAATGACCAGCAGCGATTGAACGCGCCGGGGCTCAATGGACGGCGTGCTGTCCAGCGTGGCGGGGGCAACGCGCCCCATGTTGCGGATGAGGCGCAGGCGGTCCCGCCTGCTTTTGAGGAAAATGAGGGCGTCATCAGCGGCCAGGCGGGTATCCGCGGGCGGATGCAGCATCACCTGCCCCGCGCGCATCAGGCCCATCATGCTGCTGTAGCGGAAATCCTCCGCCAGGTCGTAAAATGCCCGGCCCTGGGTGAGGCGCGGCGCCTCGGTAACCAGCTCGTGTTGAGCGGCTGCCCTGGTCAGCGCGCTGTAGACGGACAGGAAGTGCTTATCTTCCATGGTGCGCAGTATGGGGGCAAAGGACAGGTCATTGGCGTAATACACACGGAATGGCGGCTGCAAAAAATCGGCAGCGCGCCGCCAGCATGTGGCGCACCGCCATGGCGCTGGCCAGTGCGCGCTCATCCCCGCCGGAGATGATGACGTGCCGGGCCCGCAGCAGGTTGACACGGGCCAGATCCAGCGTGTCACAGATATCGCCCCGGCGGCAGATGGCGTGCAGCCCGCGCCGCGCGGCGAGGGTGGGTGGCAGCGTGGCTTGCAGCTCCGCGTGGGGCAGGTCGTCCATCAGCGCCACGGTGACGCGCCGCCGGCCGGGGCGGGTGGGAGCCAGGCGCGTCATCACGGCCCGCGCGTCGTCGCCGCTGCCCAGAAACAGCACATGCCCCCGTTCCAGAATGCGGGAGCGGCCGCTTTGCATGGCCTCCAGCTTGCGGTCGAACATGTTGCCGATGATGCCAATCAGGCTGGACAGCCCCAGTAGACCAAACAAGGTGGAAAAAACAGTTGCGCCCACAAACACGGCGCTGCCCGTGGACATGTCCGGGGAAAGGTTGCCGCCGTCCAGCATGCGCATGCTGATGGTCCATATCGCGTTAGATAGCTTGCTGTTGACCGCGGCGGGCGTTTTCCAGTACACCAGCAGGGCCAGCCCCAGCACCACGGCCACGCAGGCGACCAGCAGCACGCCAATCAGCCCGGCGTTGCCCACGGCCATCAGGCTGTCAAAGCGATAGGCCAGCCGTTGGCGGATGGTGGGGCGCAGGCTGTCGCGCTCCAGCACGGCATGGGCATCCACGCCCGGCAGCGGCGCGTTGCGCAGCGCCAGGTGGTTGATGGCCCAGGCGGAGAAGAGGAGCAGCGCCACTTCAAGCATCCATTGTGTGCCGCTCAGCGCCTGGCTGCGGCCCAGCGCGCCATGCGCGTATTGCAGGATGACCGGGATGGCAAAGGCCGACAGCGCGCCGGCGCGCCTGCGGGCGGGCGGCAGCCTGCGGTCCAGCCAGGCCATCAAGCCGCGGCCCATGAACAGACCGTAGCTCATCTGCATCAGCACAAGCGTGGCGCTCTGGGTGATGGCCTCCAGCAGGCCGCCCTCCAGAAACAGCGTCATCACACGCATCACGCCCTGGCCCAAGCCCAGGCCTACCGCGTAGATGACCAGGTCGTAGCGGTTGATGTAGTGGCGGGGCCGAATCACCAGCGCGTACAGGCACAGCAGCTTGAGGGCGTTGTCCGCCAGCACGGCGATGAAGGCGAATGCCTCCCGCTGCCAGCCGGCCAGCTCCGCCGCGTAGCCACCAAAAAAGGCGAGGCGAATCGCCAGCGCCAACAGGGCCGAGGCCAGGCCGGACACAGCGCCCCACACGCGCAGGCGGCTGTTGAGCCCCTCGGCGTATACCAGGCGCTGGCGGGATATAATCCAGCGATATACCAGCACCGCCGGCACAATGGCCGCCAGCACCACCCCCAGCAGCTGCAACCCAATCCACAGCTCCCGCTCCATGCGTGCCTCCTCAGGATGTTATGTGATCTGTCTTTGCCCGACGCGACCGTATTCCTGCCAGCCACACCTCGCCCCGCGCCACCGCGCGGCGCATCAGCCACAGCAGGGCAGGCGACAGAAGGACCAGCCCGACGGCCAGCCAGCTGGCCGCGCCACTCAAGGGAGACAGCAGGAAGAAGCGCCCGAACAGCAACGCCGCCCCCAGCAGGGCCGCCGTCATGGTGCCCAGCAATAGCCCACGCTGCAGGTTGATGGGCCGGCAGGTATAGGCCAGCACCATCAGCCCAGTCACGCCGATGGCCGCCACCGCCACGGTGCTGCGCACCTCGGCCGACAGGCACAGCGGGCCCGACAGCGCGAACAGAATCAGCAGCAGCGTAAGGTTGGTTAGCGCACCCGGCAGCGCGTTTTTGAGGATGGTGGCCAGGAAGCCGGATTTCACCCGCTCCCGGTTGGGCACCAGCGCCAGGATAAACGAGGGGATGCCCACCGTGAAGGTGCTGACCAGCGTCAGCTGAATGGGGTGGAAGGGGTAGGGCAGCGGCAGAATCAGCATCAGCAGCGACAGCAGGTAGGAAAAACAGGTTTTGACCAGAAACAGCGAGGCCGAGCGCGTGATGTTGTTGATGACGCGCCGCCCCTCCAGAATCACCTGGGGCAATGCGGAGAAATTCTCGCCCAGCAGCGTCAATTGGGATACCCGCTGCGCGGCATCGCTGCCGCCCGCCATGGCGATGGCGCAGTCGCACACCTTCAGCGCCGGGACGTCGTTGACGCCGTCGCCCATCATGGCCACGGTGTGGCCTGCGGCCTTCAGCGCCAGCACCAGGCGGCGCTTCTGGTCGGGCGATACGCGGCCAAACACGGTGTAGCGCCCGGCGGCCTGGGCCAGGGCCTCGTCGGTGGTCAGTTGCGAGGCATCCACCCAGTTTTCCGCGTCATGCAGCCCGGCGCGGCGCGCCACCTCGGCCACGGTCACCGGGTTGTCGCCGGAGATGACCTTCACATCCACGCCCTCCCGGCGCAGATAGTCCGCCGTGGGGGAAAAGTCCTCCCGTATTTCATCGTTGAGCAGGATTAGCGCCAGCGGGCACACGCCGCCCGGCAGGCAGTTTTCCTGCGGCAGCAGGGGGGAGTGCGCCAGCAGCAGCACGCGCAGCCCCTGCCGGGCGTAGCCGCGCACCTGATCGGCCAGGGCGTCGGGGATGTGGCCGCCCAGCACAAACTCGGGCGCGCCAATGATGGTGCTGCCGGTGGCGGTAAAGCCCACGGCGCTCCACTTGCGCGCGGAGGAAAAGGGCACCCGCACGGCAGGCTCGCCCTGGTCGGGCTGCTCGTCGTGCCAGTATTCGCGCAGCGCCTGGAAGGTGAGGTTGTCATCCTGGGAGCTTTGCAGCATGCGCAGCATGCACACGTCCACCTCGCCGCGGGTGGCCCCCTCCAGGGGCACTATATCCTGCACGCGCAGGCAGCCCTTGGTGATGGTGCCGGTCTTATCCACGCACAGGGTATCCACCCGCGCCAGGTTTTCAATGCCGTACAGCTCCTGCACCAAAGTGTTTTGCTGCCCCAGGCGGATAACGCCCACCGCCAGCGCCATGCTGGTGAGCAGCATCAGCCCTTCTGGAATCATGCCAATCATCGCGGCCACCGCCGAGGGGATGGCTTTGTCCAGCGGGTCCTTAAGCCACCAATACTGCTTGGCGAACAAAACCAGCCCCACGGGCAGCAGGAAGTAGCTGATGAAGCGGATGAGCTTTTTGAGGTCTTCCATCAATTGGCTGCGCGCCACCTTGACCTTGCGCACGCTCTGCACCAATTGACCCGCGTAGCTGTCGCTGCCCACCTTGGTCAGCCGCGCATACAGGCGCCCCTCGGTGATGAAGCTGCCCGAAAACAGCTCGCTGCCTGGGATTTTTTCCATGGCGTCGCTCTCGCCGGTCAGCAGGGATTCGTTGGCGGCACCCTGCCCCTGCACCACCTGGGCGTCGGCGCACACCTGATCGCCCGCGGAGAAGCGCACCAGGTCGCCCAGCACCAATTGGTCGCTGGGCAGGGCCGTCCACTGGCCGTCGCGCAGCACGGGCACGGGGGCCTGCACCAGCAGGGTCAGGCGGTCCACGGTCTTTTTGGCGCGCAGCTCCTGCACGGTGCTGATGAGGGTGTTGAACACCACCACGCCCATGAACAGCATGTTGCGCCAGGATTTTACGAAGGCCAGCGCCAGCGCCAGCAAAAAGTTGAGGATGTTGAACCACGTGAACAGGTTGTGCAGCACAATCTGCGCCGTGCTGCGGCCTGCCGCCTTGGGGGGCGTATTGGCCTTGCCCTCACTGTGCAGCTGCGCCGCCTGTTCGCTGGTCAGCCCGGTCAGCTGTTCCATCCGTTCGTCCATGCCATCCTCCCGCTTTGTGATGCTGCCATCCTAACACAAGACGGGGTCGAAATTAACACGATATGGCCCAATTAAGGTAATTTAAGGAAAACTTAATGTCCGCCTGCCGTTGGCCAGCCCGCGGGCTGACCATCGCCATGCCGCTGGTCGGACTGGTCACGCTGGCGCTGCCCAACATGCCGATGGCCGGCCTGCCGGGCTTTACGCCGCTGCCGCTGGTTCTGTACGCGGTCATCGCGGGCATATTGTTGGTCTATGCGGCCAGCGGGAGCTGACCAGGCACTGGTTCATTAAAAGGGTGAAGGATGGCTGTCTACGGTGTCAGCGCATTCTCGGGCGGCTGATTGGGGTACAGGGAACCATCAAAGTCCGCCAACGCAGTTTTACCCACCAGATGGGGCACGGGCTGCGGGGGATATGCCTGCCGCTGCAGGATGTTGTCGTTGCCATCGGTCAGCAGCACCTCGCCATGCTGCATCCCATCCTCAACATACATCGTCCATTCGCGATGGAGGGCCAGGTGATGCACCGTCATATCCACATTGCCCCAGTGGCCCTGACTGTCCTTGACGGCATGGTAGTGGTGGCTTGTATTGGCTTCCCGGTCTTGATAACTGA
Source organism: uncultured Clostridia bacterium (assembly GCA_937874275.1). Classification (GTDB taxonomy): domain Bacteria; phylum Bacillota; class Clostridia; order Christensenellales; family Aristaeellaceae; genus UBA1038. Next base: position 8,255 of record CALNAU010000151.1, read on the forward strand.
AGAATAGGCTGTCCCCGCCTGTATCAATCAGCAGGCTGGGCAGCTGCGGGCCTTGGCGCAGGGCCTTTTCATTCTGTACGGTGAAGGCATAGGCGGCATCCGTCTCGGCCTTTTCGGCGATGCACAGCACATTGTGCCCGTCGCGTGACAGGACAAGCGCCCACTGACCACGTTGCGCATCACCAAAGCCGCTCAAGCGGGCGATGCGGTAGCCCGGCCACGCTGTATCGCACAGCGCAATCACGGCATCGGGCAGGGTGGGCTGAGGGGCCTCCTCTGCAAGCGGCTCTTCTGCCAAGCTCAGCAGCGTTTGCAGCAGATGGTTGTCCCGGCGGTCAGCCTGCTCTGCGTTATCCGAATCCGAATACACGCTCAACGGCACGCTTTCTTCCCACACGGCAAAGCCGTTCTCGCGGGTGACGCCCTCCGATACCTGGTCGCCGTAGGCCGTGCGAAAAGCCCGGCCCAGCAGCACCGGCGTCATGCCCTGCCAACGGTACAGCGCCCAATAGCTGTCGGGCAGGCCGTCCCGCAGCCTGTCCAGCAGCAGGCCGGGGGCGGGCTGGCAATAGTCCCATAGGCCGCCTTCGGAAAAACCGTTAAAATCCGCCTGCACAAAGCGCCGCGCTTCGGGTTGCCAAAGCCAGGCATCGTGGCGTGTGTTGCGGGCGCCGCGGGCGGTGATAAGCAGCAGGTCCGGCCAGCCATCCAGGTTGATATCCTGCATCCGCGGGGGCCAGTCCGCGTCCTCCCCGCCGCCGGCTAGCAGCGCGGTGGCCAGTTGGTCCTGCCGGGCGGGTGTTATCTTGGTGTCCAGCACTTCCTCTGCTTTGTCCCTCATCAGGGGCAGCCCTTCATCGCGCATCAGCCGCAGCAGGTCCATCTTGGCGCCCACGGGCCACGCGTCGCCATAGGGGCCGTGCCGGTCTGCCAGCGCCGCATATCCATTGGACACAGCCTGTGTGGGGTGGGGGAAGCTTTCCTCAGCCCAGATGGCCGGAGCAAACATCAGCAGCATCATGAAAAGGGCAACGCTTCGCTTCATGGGTCTTCCTTTCTGTGCGGGAATGTAATGGGCGTTTCGCTATTAGGTTTGCTACTGCACATTATCCAGCAGCGCCTGTCTGGCTGTCTGCACCCGGTCAAACAGCGCATACACCAAATCGGTGATGCAGGGGCCGCCGCCTGCCTGTGTACGCGCCAGGGCCATCTCCTGCGGTGTGCGCAGGTCAAAGGCCTGGCCGCCCATGGCCATCATGGGGCACTCGTCCCCAGCGACCTCCACCCGGTGAACCTGGCCATCCATGGTTTCAATTTCAAGCCAGGCGACGCCTTGCACGCACACGCTATCCCTGGGCAGCGAGGTGGCCTGGTTGATGCGCGCAACCAGCGCGTTCAGGGCGTCGCCCTGCCCGATGGTTTGCCGTATAAGCGCCCGTCCCTCCGGCTGGTAGTACAGCGTGGCCCGTACAGGGTGCGCGATGGGCGCGGGGGAAAACAGGCTGGCCTGCACATCCTGTGTCCGCACATAGCCCTCCTCGTATCGGGGCGACCAGGCGGCGTACCAGCCTGTCCCCTCGTGCTCCGTGGTGAAGGCCCAGATGAGTTGATCGCCCTTGGCGTGCCGGCCAAGCGTTTTGCCGCCTGGGGTTTTGAAAAACGGCGTGTCATCAGCCAATACAGTCAGCTTGTCTACGTCCTGCGGCGCGATGGCTTGCTCCTCCGCCGAAGCCCAAGGCGTGCCAGCCACCATCAGACAAATAATCGTTATAACAAGCACAATGGATTTGCGCATCCGGCCCTCCCATACCATTGAATCGCGCGGGCCTACTTGCCCGCCAGCGCCAGCAAAAGGTTGAGGATGTTGAACCACGTGAACAGGTTGTGCAGCACAATCTGCGCCGTGCTGCGGCCTGCCGCCTTGGGGGACGTGTTGGCCTTGCCCTCCCTTTGCCGCTGCGCCGCCTGTGCGCTGGTCAGCCGGTCAACTGTTCCATCCGTTCGTCCATGCCATCCTCCCGCGTTGTGATGCCGCCATCCTAACACAAGACGGGGTCGAAATTAATACGATGCGGCCCAATAAGGAAATTTAAGGAAAACTTAATGTCCGCCTGCCGTTGGCCTGCCGGGCTTTGTGCCGCTGCCGCCGGTTCTGTACGTTGTCATCGCGGGCATATTGGTGGTCTATGTGGCCAGCGGGAGCTGACCAGGCACTGGTTCTTCATAAAGGTGAAGAAAGGGTAGGGCACGAGAGATAGCATTGGTGAGTGATTTTCGGCTTGAATTGCTCAAGTTCACGGGTCAGTATGGCCATCGGCCATCCATTGCAGGTGTACTCATATCAGTTCTCGAGCCCCAGTCAGCCAGTCCACGATATTGACAAGCAATACGCCGTTCTCATCCACGGCGATGGTTTTATCCATGGAGATGAGCACGCGCGGATAGCCATCCTGAATTTTGTAAAAGGGCCGCAGCTCGCGGTCTTTGGTCTTTGGATCGATGATGCTTTGGCACACCTGAATATACAGCCGTTGACGAGTGGTTTCTGCAATGAAATCCACCTCCATCGCATCCACCTTTCCAACCCGCACTTGATAGCCCCCGCGCAGCAGCTCGAGATAAACCAGGTTTTCCAGCATGCTGCCCATGTTGATTTGTCGGAACCCCAGCAAGCTGTTTCGAATGCCCAAATCTACCACGTAATATTTGTCCAGCGTGCGCAGCACATCGCGGCTGCTGACATCCTCCCGCTGCACCTTGTACAAGAGAAATGCCTTGCAGAACATATCCAGATACGACACCACCGTGCTGTGGCTGATGGTCATCTGATCGCTTTTGAGGGTATCTGAGATGCGTCGAGCGGAGATGGTCTGCCCAATGTTGGCCAAGGCAAAGCGAAGCACACGGTCGAGTTGGGTAATGTCGCGCACATGGTTGCGCTCCAGAATATCACGGGTCAGCACCGTGTTGTAGATGCCTTGTAGCAGGCTCTCAAAGAAGGAAAGGTCCTTTCTATGATAAAAGAGAACGGGCAAAGAGCCGTATTTCAGATAATCCTCGAATTGAGCATCTGCTGATTTGTTGGTTTCTTCGGGGTAAAATTGATGGCTGAACTGGCGGTATTCTGCAAAGGAAAGCGGCAGCATGGGCAGTTCCACATAGCGGCCAGAGATATAGGTTGCTAACTCAGAGGACAACAAATGCGCGTTGGAGCCGGTGATGGTGATATCCACATCATAGTCAGTCATCAGGGAGTTGATGGCACGCGGCCATTCTCGTACTTCCTGCACCTCGTCCAGCAGGATGTAGCAGCGATGCTTTTTTTCTATCACGCCGCTCAGATGTCGGTACAGCGCACCGGCATCCAGCAGGTGCTCATTCACCAGAGAATCCAAATTCAAATAAACAAGGCGGTCCGCAGGGATGCCTCTTGCTCGCAGTTTGTCCATGAATAAGCGCATCACAGAGGATTTGCCGCAGCGCCGCATGCCCGTGATGACTTTTATCACGGGTGTATCCGCGTAATTGAGCAATTTATCCGTATATTGCGGGCGGTCAACTAACGTATTTTGCATCATACATCCCTCCGACCACATTGTAGCATAATTTGGATTACATGCAATCCAAAATTATTCATTTTGAAAATTTGGCTATTATGTTGTCCGATGTTTTCGCTTTTTCAGTAGCCTAAAAAGCACAATGGATTTGCGCATCCGGCCCTCCCATACCATTGAATCGCGCGGGCCTACTTGCCCGCCAGCGCGAAGCCCATGTTGAACAGCCGGCCCATGTCCGTCCAGCCCTGGTTGCGGGTGCGGTCGTTCAGCACCACGGCCAGCAGCGTGCGCCCGTCGCGCTGGGCGCAGCCCACGTAGCAAAAGCCCGCCGCGCGGGTATACCCGCTCTTGACGCCGAAGGCGCCCGCGTAGTAGTAGGGCGACAGGGGATTGAACAGGTCGGTATTGACCTCAATCAGCAGCGCGTCGCGCAGCTTGGTTTTCTGCATGGTGTAGGAAGGATGTGTGATGATGTCGCGGAACGCCGCGTTTTGCAGCGCGGCCAGGGTAAGGCGCGCCAGGTCGCGCGCGGTGGTGTAGTGCTGCTCGTCGTGGTAGCCGTGGGGGTTTGTGAAGTGGGTGGCGGTCATGCCCAGGGCGGCCGCTCTCTCGTTCATGCGCGCCACGAAGCTGTCCACCGAGCCCGCACACAGTACCGCCAGCGCGTTGGCGGCGTCGTTGCCGCTGCGCAGCATCAGCCCGTAAAACAAATCGCGCGCGGGCATCTGCTCGCCCGGCGTCACCGGTGTGAGGGAGCTGTCCTTGGGCACTTCCTTGGCCGCCTGGGGAATGGTGACCATCCGATCGGGCTGCAGGGCCTCCAGCGCCAGCAGCAGCGTCATGACTTTGGTGGTGCTGGCGGGGTACATCCGCTGGTCGGCCTGCTTGTTGAGGATGATTTCGCCTGACTGCATGTCCATCACCAGCGCAGCCTTGGCGTACAGGTCATCCGGGGTGAGGGCCTCGGGATGGGTATCGTTAAAGGTCTGGGGCACGCGCATGGGCAGCCCCTTCATATCCCCCGCCAGGGCCTGGCGGGTCACATGGTCGGCCACGCCGTTGTCGGCGGCGCCGGGCACCCCGGCCCGTACCAGCACCTGCTGAAAGGCGCGCACCGCGCGCTGCGTCTGCTGGCCAAAGGCGCCGTCGGGCAATGTATCCAACAGCCGCAGGTCGTATAATTTGGCCTGCAAATCGCTCACCCGGCTGCCCCGGTCGCCCAGCTTCAAATCCAGCAGGCGGCTGACAGCCAGGTCGTCATACAGCAGGCGCTGCGTGTGCTCATCGGCCGCGCCGGTGATGTCTATTTGCTGCCCGTTGGCGGCCAGATGCTCCTGCAGGGCCCGCACCGCCAGGGCGGTCTGGGGGCCGTAGATGCCGTCCGCCTTGCCGGTGAGGAGCTTCAGCTCCCTCAGCCGCTGCTGCATGGCCTTGACGGCCTGCCCCTGGTCACCCTCGCGCAGCGGCGCGTAGGCAACCTGCTCGGCCAGTATCGGCGAAAACACCATCAACAGAATCATCAACCACAGGGTCAGCTTGCGCATATGCCCTCCAATCGGCACCAAGTGTACTGTCATATGTTGCCCATATTCTACCACACAACGGGGCCAAGCCGCGAAAGATTGCACCCGGCAATCCCCCGCGGCTTGTAACAATTTGGGTTGGCGTTCAGCCGTTGCTGGGCATCGCCTCGATGCGCAGGATGGAGCCGTCCTCGGGGTCCAGCTCGATGTAGCCCAGCGTGCTGTCCTCAAACCGCGCGTCCGCGTACTGCACCATCCAGATGCGCCCCTTGGGAAACCGTTCGCTGAAGATGAAGGAGATGCCCGGCCTGGCATTTTCGATGTCTTCCTTGGTGTAGATGCCCTCGCTCTCCTTGAGGAAGGCGTCCCAGGCGATTTTGAGCACCTGCTCTTCGGGCATGTCATCGGGGCCGGGCAGGCCCGAGAGTTCATAGCTGGTTTCGGCGTTGGCCAGCGTATGCGAAAACCACAGCGCGTACACCGCCTGGGCCTCCACCGGCCACAGGAACAGGGTATTGCCGTATTCCTCCTGCATGCGCAGGGTGTAGTCGACGACCGACTGTGCCGTGTCGCCGCGCGCCTCCATTTTCTGCCAATAGTCGTCCGGGTATTGCCCGGAGCGCCAGATGACGGGGCGGCCGTCCTCGCCCAGGGGGTCCAGCGTCATATCGATGGCCGGCTGCGGCGGGGCATACTCCTCCAACCACGGGAAGGCGATATCGCGCACCGCGCCCGCTTTGGCGTCCACCTCGGCTGTCGCGATGTCGAGCGAGGGAATCCCGCTTACATCCACAAAGGTGATGAACCAGGTGTGGTCGCCGTCCGAAGGGCTGTTGAAGAGGAACTGCACCGCCGGCTGCAGGCTATCCAGGTACTGCTGCTCGTAGTGTCCGGCCTGCTCCTGGTTCATGGCCGTGCGGGCGAGGGACAGCGCCTCCTCCCGGGTGATGTCGTCCGGGCCGGGCAGGCCGTTCAACAGGTCACCGCTGCCCGGCATACGGTCGCGATAGGCAAAGATTGCTTGCATTTCCAGCGGCCAGAAGCGTTGGTCGGTGCCATAGTCCCGCCACATCTCGTTGAGCAGCAGGCCCGCGGTATCGCCATTGTAGTTGATGGCCTGCAGTGCCTCCCAGAAATAAGCGGGTGCCAGCCGCGTATCGGCCTGCGGGTAGGCGGTGGGGTTGGGGTTTGGCGCGTGGGTGGAGGGCGGCGGGGCCTTGGTGGCATAGGCACGCCGCTCGGCCGGCAGCAGGGCATCGGGCACATAGCGCCGATTTCCATCGTTGCCGGGGGAGTATTCGTCCACCAGCAGCACCTCCCCGCTGGCGGCGTCCACTTCGGCCAGGTAATTCCGGTCAAAGCTCACCTTCCAGATGGCCTTGCCCTCATGGGTGATGTACAGGGCATAGACATAGAGGCCGAGGCTTTTGAAATCCTCTGGCTCGGTCAGCAGGGTGTGTTCGGCCACGCCGTATATATCGGAAACAGCCTTGGCCGCGGCCCCGATGGCCTTGTCGCGGCTGACGGCATCCTGGGGGATGGGGCCGTAGCCCAGTTGCCGCACGTAACGCAGCACGCGGGGGATTTCTGCCTTGGGGTCTAATTTAATTTCGACCAGGTTCTCATGCAGGCCCTGCCACGCCTCCTGCGGCCAGGCATCCCAGCTGCCGTAACGATCGCTGTACAGGTTTTCATACTTGTTCATGAGCAGCATGCTGCGGGTGGCCGGGTCGCTTTCCGCCAGCGCGGCCTCGTTGTCAGCATAGTCGGTCACCTCGCCTTGGGGCGTCAGATACAAGGAGAAGCCGGGCAGGTCGATGTCCAGCGCCTCGTACGCCAGGTACCAGGAGCGCTCCACCTGCCAGGGGTTGTGCCGCGTCTCCTGAAATGTGCGGAACAGCCGGTAGCGCTCGCGGTCGGCCAGGGGATAGTCCTTGCCCGTGTGCTCGCGCACCGTGTCCATGGCAATCTGCTCAATCTCCTCCTGGCTTAGTTCCCCCTCCTGGGGGATGGTGTTGCTGTTGTAGTTGCTGCCGCCGATTTTGATCCAGAATTCACCAAACCAGTGCTGGTCAGCCACATCCCAGGTGCCGGGGTAGAAGCCCCAGTCCTTCTTGGCAAACAGCATGGCCAGCTCTTCCTTGAAGTAGCCGTCCTCCCGACGCAGGCGCTTGAGGTTCTCCTCATCCAGGGTAACGCCGTGCTTTTCGGCAAAGGCCAATACCTCCTCCACCTCTGCCTTGGTGAAGCGCTCACCCTCGCTTTGCAGGCTGAGGGGAACGATTTTTTCCTCCACCACATCCTTGCCGGTGAGCAGCACCGCGGCCACAGCCACGGCGGTCATCAGCAGCAAAGTGAGCGCCATGGCCATGGCGACAGACATCTTCTTTTTCACGGGGGTTCCTCCTTGTATGTTGTTCAGAATTTTCTGCCGGCTGGCGGGGGATACCCGCAGGTTGTCCAGGTTGGCGTCAATGGCGCGCCTGATGTCATGCTTCACAGGGAATCCCTCCTTCCAGCTTGGCTTTGAGCGCCTTTTCCGCCTGATGCAGGCGGTGGCGCGCGGTGGTGTGGTGTACGCGCAGGGCCTCGGCGCATTCCCGCAGCGTCAGCCCGTGGTAATAGTATAGCAGGATGATGTGCCGGTGTTTGAGCGGCAGGTCCATGATGGTGAGGAAGGTGGAGCGGTCTTCATCCGTCACGCCAAGCAGGCGCTGGGGGAGTTCCTCCAGCGGCGTCGCCCTGTCCACATGCTGAAACCAGCCGCCGCGCAGATAATCCCGGCAGGTGTTGATGGCGATGCGCATCAGCCACGCCTTCTCGCTGGCGGGGCCGCGCTGCTCAAAGCGCTCCATGGCCTGCCACGCCTTCAGGAAGGTATCCTGCATGGCGTCCTCGGCCAGCTGCGCGTCCTTGAGCCACACATAGCAGCTGCGCAGCAAGGCATCGCCGTAGCGCGCTATCCACATTTCGATGCGCGCGTGCCTGCTGTCCCGCTGCCCGTTGCCGTCATTCACCTGCACTGCACCCCCTTCACCCTATCTAACGGGGCACAAGGCCAAAATGTTGTATCTTGGTAATAATTTCTTTTAGTGGAGGCTTCTATGAATTGCCGGCGTTCACACCTTGTTCACCAAATTGTGCCGATCGCGCGCCGCAAAAGACACACTTTTGCCACAGGGATTGCGTATCTTGGGGTCACGGCAAACAGCCGAATGAACCCAAAGAGAGGTACAACGCAATGAAAACCCGTATGCTGATGCTGATGCTGGCCCTGAGCCTGGCGCTGCCCGTATTGGGCCTGGCCGCTGAAGCCACCCAACCCGCCCCCGCCGCGACCGAACCCACCGAACAGACCGAACAGGCGACCGACGCAACCGCACCCTATGGCATGGGCCGCAACCGTCGTTGGAACAACACCCAGAAGACCCCTGGCACCAACTATATGGATGAGAACAACGACGGCGTCTGCGACAACTGCGGCCTGTCCGGCCAGGCGCCCGGACGCGGGCAGGGTCCCAACTTTGCTGACGAGAACAAGGACGGCGTGTGCGACCATTTTACCGATGGCGGCATGATGATGCGCCGCAAGGCCCAGCGTAGCGCCATGACGGGCATGCGCGGCCGCAAGGCCATGGGCCGGGGCATGCAGGCCGGCCCCGGCGTGGGCCAGGCGCCCAACGCCCAGGGCCCCAACTACGCCGATGAAAACAACGACGGCGTGTGCGATTTCTTCCGGAATGCCCAGCCTGCCCAGCGCGGCCCCGGCCGCAATCGGCGATAAGCGATACCGAGTTCGGTCTTTCGCGCGGTATCCGGCAGATTCCTCCTCAACAACCATCACAGAGCGCTCCTTCATGGGGGCGCTCTGTTTGCTATCGGGTCGGGCACTGCATTCGCGTCGATTTTTTGACAGCATCCCCCGCGCGTGATAGAGTATGCATGTCAACCTATCCATTGAATCCACGCTGAATATGTGGGGGAAGCAATCATGAAGAGCATTCAAAAATGGGGCGCGCTGTTGTTAGCGGTCTGCTTGCTGGCGGGCTTGATGCCTGTGCATGTGCATGCGGAGCACGCGCCGCCGCACGAATACAATGGTCCCTGGATTACAGAAGTGGAGGCCACCTGCACCGCGGACGGCCGGCGCTATACCGTGTGCACCATTCCGGATTGCGGCTTTATCCTGTATGACACATTGCAGGCCACCGGACACAAGTGGCCTACGCAGTGGGATACGGTAACCCCGGCGTCCTGCACCACATCGGGCACGATTGTGCGCTATTGCCTCAATGGGTGTGGACAATCCGAGCAGAAATTCACCGACCCGCTGGGGCACGCTTACCCGGCCACATGGACGGTTGTGGTGGTGGGCGATTGCACCACGCCCGCCGTTTCCCAGCGCGTGTGCAGCCGCTGCGGGCAGGTGGAGACATCCACCACCCCGGCGCCCGGGCACAACTGGGGCGCGTGGGTCAATAAAAAGCCCGCCACCTGCACCGATGTGGGCATTGAGGAGCGCGTCTGCGCCCGCTGCTCGCAAACACAGACGCGAGTGCTGCCGGCGCTGCTGCACAACTGGGGGCCGTGGACAACGGTGCTGGCCCCCACCTGCCAGGCTACCGGCATCAGCCGCAGCGTGTGCAGCCGGTGCAGCCTTTATCAGGATAGAATATTGCCCAAGGTGCCCCACAATTGGAGCGCTTGGACGGTCACGCTGGCCGCCTCCTGCGGCACCAAGGGGCAGGAGATACGCACATGCAGCATGTGCAACCGGGTGGAGAGCCGCAGCCTGAAGGCGCTCAAGCATGTGTCCGACGGCAACTGGGTCATCACGCGCGCGGCCACTTTGCGCCAGCGCGGCCAGCAGGCCACCACCTGCACCCGCTGCGGCCAGCACGCCAGCACCCGCACCTATGCCCCCCGCGGCTACCGGTACGAGGTATGGGCCCGCGCCTTTGGCCCCATGGCGGGACAGGCCAGCAGCGCCCTCAGCGGCGTGACCGACCGGCTGATTGCCATCGACATGACCCAGGAGGGCGAGCACCGCTTCCCGCTGGTGACCGATGACGGCTGGCAGATTGGCACGGTGGTGGCCAAGGTGGCAGGCGGCACGCTGAGCGTATCGCTCCAGCAGCTGTCCGAGCCCACCGTGATGCGCGAGCAGCAGTGGCAGCTGTTCTCCGGCCTGCACGAAGTCAGCGTGTTCAGCCTGCGGGCGGCCTCCATGCCCTTTGACATGCCGGTCAAGGTGTCGGGCCCGGTGGCCATCTTCTCGGTGAGCACGCTGAGCAACTACTACCAGGGCAATGAGAACAAAACCTTCCACGAGGCCGGGCTCTCCCCCGACGGGCAGAGCTATACCGAGCTTAACGAGCGCATGACCGTGCTGATGCGCGGGCAGGGCAGCGGGCGGCTGGTGGTCGGCCCCTAAGCAAAGCAAAGAATCACAGATGCCTGCGGAAATTTTTCTCCGCAGGCATACTTTTTGCCCCGCCGCGCGTCTTAAGGGTGTATTGCGCAATCAAACCATGATGAAGGAGGAGCGGCGTGTCGGAAAAGCAACGGCGGGATGAGCGCTTTGTCCAGGCGCTCACCGCCCACCGGGAGCAGATGTACCGCGTGGCGCTGACCATGCTGCGCAGCCCGCAGGAGGCGGAGGACGCCGTATCCCAGGCCACGCTCAAGGCGTACGCCGGCATCGGCCGCCTGCGCAGCTGGGACAGCGTGCGCCCCTGGCTGATGCGCATCACCGTGAACGCGGCCCACCAAACCCTGCGCCGCCGCAAGCGGGAGAGCGTGTACCCGTTGGACACCCTGCCCGAGCCGCCAGCACCGCCGCAGGAGGATCCTCTGTGGATGTATCTGGATACGCTGCCCCAGCATATGCGGGTGATCCTCACCCTGCGCTACGGCGAAAACCTGCCCATTAACGAGATCGCGCACATGCTGCGCATCCCAAGGGGCACGGTATCCGCCCGGCTTACACGGGCCAAGCGCAAGCTGGCCGAACAACTGGGAAAGGAGCCGTAAGCCATGATAGAACAAGAACTGTTTGACCGGATTAGCAGCCGGAAACCGCAGCCGCCCGCGGGCTTTGCTGCCCGGCATGACCGGCTCCTCCAGCGGATTGTCACCGGAAAGGAAGAGAAATACATGAGGAAACAGAGAATGCTGCGCGTGGCGCTGATCGCCGCGCTGATTGTGATGACCACCGGCGCGGCCTTGGCCGCCATGCATGGCTTTGGCCTGATTGACCTGATGCAGCAGCATGGGCACCGGGTGGAAGAAAAGCAGCTTGCGCAGTGGAATGCCCGCTTTGAGCCTAAGACTTACGAGGTGGGGCACGCCAAAGTGACCTTGAAGGAGCTGATTGCAGACGGCGTGGCCTATTACGCCTCTGCCGATGTACAGAGCACCGATGACAGGTACCTCATCATGCCGGGCTTTGCCGACATCACAGAGCCCGTGACGGGCACCACGAACAGGGAGCCCGGCATGGAACCGCCTGTCAGCTACCAACAGATGGCGGAGGACGCAGGACTGAACATCGAGCGGCTGAGCCTCTACATCGAGCTGCCGCAGGAGGGGGAGTCCTTCTTTGACAACATGGGCAGAGAGGATGGCAGCTTTACCCTCATCACCGGCGGCCACGGCATGACGGCCAAGGAGGATGTGCAGGCGAACCTGCGCATCATCGTCGAGGGGATGGACACCCAGGGCAACCTCATCCCCGGCACGCGGCTGGATATCAGCCACCCGCCCACCGTGCCTGTGATGGCGGAAAGGCAGGTGCGCCACTATACAGCCAATCAGGCCGTCCAGGGCAGCGACGGGACGCTGCATGGCCTGACGCTCACCCGCACGGTCATCACCACCTACGCTGACTTTCAACTAACGGACAAGGAGCGCAGCCCCGGCGGGCTATACGTTGCCTGGCCTATGGAGCTCAGGTTGGCCGACGCGCAGGGCAAGCCCTACGAGAGCGGCTTCACCCTGACCGACAGCGCGTTCAACATGGACAATTTGCCCGACGCCTTGCAGGTGCTTGTGATGGACCCGCAGAAGGGGCCGGATGCCCCGGTGGTGCAAGTCATTGAGATGAAGGTCGAGCCGTAAACAAACGGGCTAACCTTCCTATCCTTCCATGCCGTTCACGCGGCATGGAATTTGTTATGATAGGGATTAAGAAACACCCGGCGGTAAACCGCATCGAACAAACGACAACCCTTCTGCGTTAATAGAGATAAGGAGGTGATGATTTGGAACATACCGTTGCTGCAGAAACGGTACAGGAGAAGCGCTTTCAGACATGGGTTCAGACATATGGCGATGCCGTGCTGCGCACCTGCTTTGTGTATCTGTCCAACGCCTCTGACGCGGAGGACGCCATGCAGGATACCTTCCTGAAAGCTTGGCGGGCCATGGAACGGTTTGAGCGCCAGGGCGGCGGCAATGCCAAGGCCTGGCTCATGCGCATTGCCATCAACGTATGCCACGACTATCATCGCTCCCGCTGGTTCCGCCGGGTGGATTTGACAAAGGCCTTGGAGGAACTGCCACCCAGATACCTGCGGGTCGAACCCGAGGACATTACATTGACCATGGATGTGATGCGCCTGCCAGAGGCGCTCAAGCAGGTTGTTCTGCTCTACTACTATCAGGAGATGACCTTTCGTGAGGTGGCGCAGGTGCTGGGCGTGACGCCTTCCACCGTGCACCACCGGCTGCGCAAGGCAGAAAAAATGCTCAGAGTATCATGGACAGGAGGGGAAAACGATGGCACATAACCCAATCAAGCACGCCTTGGATAACACGCTTTCCAGCCTGTTTGTGAGCGAACAGGATGCCAGCCAGCTACTGGCACTGGCCAAGGGAGGCAAAAAAGTGAAGAGAAAGCTATCGGTTGCGATGGTGTTGGCCATTGTCATGGTGACGCTGACCGCCACGGCCATCGCAGCTACCCTCATCTGGAAAAACTATGTGGTTGATATCAAAAAAAAGGAACAGACGCAGGGAAAGTATGCCAATTGGGAAATCACAAGTAAGAAGGATTTAGTCAAATCCTTGATGGACATGGGCTATATCCCGCAATCGGAGCAGACCCGGCAGCTGTTTGATGCCGCTACCGAAAAGGAACAGCAGGACGAAATAGCAGACATCCTCATGCTGGCGCTGACAAAAATGACGGATACCCGTGAAATCAACGCGGATATCATTACCTACGCCGTCTTTGGACCGGAAGCAACATGGACATCCGAGCAAAGGGTGTGGTGGCAACAGGTGACCAATTTGTTCAGGAATGCGGCGCATGATTTGGATTCCTTTGTGTTGGCCGGGGCGGAGGATTTTCCGGAGGAACAGGCCATCGCCGTGGCCAGGGAGGCGATTGAGAAGGCGTTTAATCTGCCGAAAGGCGCGCTGGACAAGGCGCGGCCCGTTGCGGATTTGTATGTGACCAAGGCGAGGCCGACATATCGCCGATGGATGGTACAATTCCAGTTCATCAAAGCAGGCACCGAAAACTATCTGGAGAAGGAATATTACGCCGTGGTGGACAGCAAGGGAAACATCATTGCTGATCCCGATGTTGGCATACCGCATGTTGACGAAATGGCTATCACATATAAGAATCGCAGAGAATTGACGGATTCCACCTTGGCGGCAGAATACTACGCCCTGAGCGACCGGGCCGGCAACCCAAACCTGCAATGGTGGTCTCTGGAATCAAAAGCAGAATTCTCCCGAAACATGCGGGATCGCATCCTTACCGCATTGGAGGAAGGACGGATCGACGACCTTAAACGCGGCGAATACCCGGTGATGGTGATGATTGCGGCGGCCCACTATGTTTATGGCCTGCCGGATGAACAGGTTATCTCACAGGAGGTAGCGTTTGATGCTGCCAAAATCGCTATGCGGGAGAGGTTTGGCTATGCTGGCGAAGCGCTTGAAAGTTTCGACCGCGCAGCAATCTACTATGATGTGACGGATATAAAAAAGCCGCTGTGGAGGTTTGTCCTTATGCCCCAACAGCGGTTGGGCATGATGATATATCGTATAGAAATTGATGCGAAAACCGGCGAAGTAAGCAATGCTGAAGCCATCAAATCCAAGCCGTTCAATCTGAATATGGAAGAGCTGCCCCATTATCTGAAAATACTATAAAACGTTTGCCGACAAAAAGGGGCTGCCGCAACTTGCGTTGTGACAGCCCCTGGCTCGTTTTCCTTAATGCTGATGAGATCTGTTCATGCATCCAAAGCGGCGGGGGATTTTCGTTCGGGGCAAGGAGCGGGCGCGCAGGCGTAGCAGCGCTACGTCAAGCGACCGACGACGCAGCATCCGGGCTAAAATAACCGCCGCGACGATGTATGAACGGATTGAATCAGGATTACACCTCCTTCATCTCCTGGTCGCGCATCTTTTCCAGCATCATCAGCACGCCGCGGGGGAAGGGCAGGCCCAGCAGGGCCGCGTTTTCCACGATGCTCAGCCCCTCATTGGCCGCGTAGAAGCCGATGACCGCCAGGCGGGATACGCCCTGGGTGCCCAGCAGGCGGTCCAGCGCCGCGGCCAGCATCACCAGCCCCATCACCATCAGCTTGCGCGTGAGGCCGGTGAAAAACGCGCCGGACAGGAAGCCGCCGCCCGCCGTTTTGCCGCTATTACCGTGGGCTGCGCACAGCAGGCCGGTCAGCAAATCCAGCGCCATGATGAGGAACAGCATCTGCAGCGTCCCATCCCAGCCGCCCAGCGCCCAGCACAGCCAGGCGGCCAGCGTGCCCAGGGTGCTCCACGCGCCTTTCAACAGGTGATTCACGCAATCGCCTCCTGTACCTGTCGCTCCACCTGGGCCACACGCCGCTCCAGCGCGGATAGCCGCTCGTCCACGGTGGGCGGGGCGGGCTTGCGGGCCGGCTGTGCCCGCAGGGCGGCCAGCAGCGCGTCATCCGCGGCGTCCCCCGCGGGCAAGCCCAACTGTTGTCGGGCGACGCGTACCGCGGCCTGCGTCTCCTGCCCGAATACGCCGTCTGACCCATGGCGGGGCAGGGCATAGCCCCGGCTGAGCAGCAGCTGTTGCAGCGCCTTCACGGCCTCGCCCCGGCTGCCGGGGCGCAGCGCGGCCGGTGCCGCCACTGCCCCCGCGGGCACGGCCCAATGCGTCCAGGGGTAATCGCCCAACTTGCCCAGCACCACGCCCCGGCTGTGGCTGCGGGCGTCCATCACCCGGCCATCGCCCAGCGACAGGCCCACATGGTCCATGGGGCGCTGCGGGTCCGCGCCCTGGCGAAACAGCGCGCACACCCGCTGCCCGGCCTCCGGGGTAATGGGCCCCTTGTGCGCCCAGCCCGTCCAGCGCCATTGGCTGCTGGCGCCGCTGGGCAGTTGAATGCCCGCGGTTTCAAAGGCGCGGCGCACAAACTGGGCGCAGTCGTAGGCCTGCTTGCCGTGGTGGCGGCAGCCCTGGCAGCCAGCCCGTTCGCCCGTCAGCACCGGGCAGGCGGCGCGGATGGCCTCGGCCTGGGCGGGGTATTGGGTCATGCGCGCCCGGCGCTGCTGGGGCGTGCAGGCTGTACCGGTGGCGCCGTACAGGTAGGGGTGGTTCTGCCGGGCCAGTGCCCAGCGCCGGATGGCGGCGGTATGGGTATCCGTCACGCGCCCACCTCCTCAAAGGCAGCGTCCAGCGCCCACAGGGTGATATGGCCCTGCGCTGCCTCCACCGCTCGCGCGCGGCAGGCGGTCAGCCGGGCGGGAAAGCCCCGCGCCGCCCCGGTGCGAGGGTCCGGGCAGGCCAGGGTAAAGGGCCCCGCTGTGGGGGATAGGATGCCCTTCAGCGCATCCGCCGTCAGGCCGGGCCAGGCAGCCTGCGCGGTCAGCAGTGTCAGGGGGCCGGCCGCCGGGCCGGTGTAGCCCAGGGTCAGCGTGGCCGGGGCGGGCAGGGGGATGTTGTTGATGCTCAGCATAGCTGCTCCTCCCTGCTATCTTCCAGGCTTAGCATGTCCTCCGCCTCCAGCGCGACGCGCAGCCGCCACAGCGCGATGACCGCGCGCCTCAGGGCGCAGCTCATCTCCTCATGGGGCATAGCGCCTCCTTGTCTGCCGCAGGGCACAGGCGATATCTCGCCTGCGGGCGCGGCGTCGGGCGCACAGCAGCGCGGCTTCGGCGGCCAGCATCAGCATGCGGTCTGTCTGGTTAGGCGGCAGAGCGGGGACGTCGCCCCGGCACAGCGCCAGCAGCTGCCGCCGGGCGTTGGCGCGGGTGAGGGTGTGAAAGTCCAGCGTGCGCACGGCATCGGGGTCGATGCGGGGGACGCGTCCGGTTGGTGTGTTTGTCATGGGTGTCTCCTTTACTGTGTGTCGGCCAGCTCCAGCTCGAGCTGGCTGTTTTTGATGGTCAGGGTATGGATCAGCATCGGGTCATCCCCCAGGGTGACTGGCTGCCCGGCCGCAAAGGCAACCTGCGCCGCCGTAAGCGAGGCCGCGTTCAGCAGCACTTTGGCCGTGCCCCGCAGGGGAGCCCCCGCCCGCAGGTGGTGCACCGCATCCCCCAAAGTGGTCATGTCCGCCAGCGGACGCTGCCGCTGCCGGTGCAGCAGCCGCGCGGCGTGGGGCTGCCCGCCCAGGGTAAGGGTGTACTCCTGCGGCACGGCCTGCGGGCCCGGCATCAGGCTGTCGTAGCGCAGGGTTTTAACAAAGGTATCCCGGTCCTTCTCCGCACCGTCGCGGCACAGGCTGCGGCGCAGCCCCAGCGGGCCGATGGCTTGATCCACTTGCCCGGCCAGGGCGTCCGCCGCCTCGGGCGTGGCGGCGCGTAGGGTCAGCTCCACCTGGGTGCGTCGCAGGCCGTCCTCGCGCAGGCTGTCATCCAGCTGGGTGATGGCGATGGCGGGCGGCGGCACCAGCGCCTGGGGCCAACCGCGGGTCACCGCGCAGGGCAGGGCGCTCAGCGCCGTGTACAGGTCGCGCATACTGGGGCTCATCCCTCCACCTCCGCCTCAATCTCCAGGTGGGCGGGAAAATCCCGCCGTTGCATGCACCGCCACCGGCGGGCATCCCCCGCGAAGTACAGATGGTCGCCCTGGCGGATGGGCGGCCTGCCCAGGGGCAGCAACAGCCGCCGCTCCCTGGGGCGCAGGCTGCCGCGCTCGCGCCGCTCGCTCTTGCGGTCGGGCCGCACGGCGGCAGCAATGAGGTAGCTCTGCCCCGGCTGTTCGGCCAGCGCGATGCCCCCGGTATCGCCTGCCGTGGCCCGGCAGGGCACCACCCGCACGCTCTGGCTGTAGCGAATGGCGTGGCGCATCATGGGATCCTCCCCACGCGCCAGGCGCGCAGCTGATGAAGCAGCATCGGCGGAAATTCGCTGAAGCGTATCATCAGCCCGCCCTCGTGGCGCCAGCTCTCGCCCTCGGTGCCCAGGCGGTTGTACAGCACCACCGCCAGGCGCAGCCAGGCATCGGTCAGCGCCTGGGGCATGGTGTGCCGCCCGGTGTAGCCCAATATCAGCGCCTGCGCCTGGGTCAGCAGCTCCAGCAGCAGGTCATCCGCCGCCTCCGTGCCCGGCAGCAGGCGGCGCAGGCGGGTCAGCAGGGCGTCCAACTCAGCCCGCCTGCGGGATGAGCCGCAGGGCCTTCACCGGCTTGTCATCCGGGCCTACCAGGTACAGGTGCAGGTAGGTCTTGCCGCCGGTGGGGATATCCGTCTCACCGTCCGGGCAATCGGTGATGGCGGTGAGCGCCGTGCCGTACTTGCCCGCGGGCGTGGCGCTGTCGGTCAACTGGTATACCCAGCGGTGGTGCAGCGGGGGCTGCATGTCGGCCGGGATGCTGACGCGCGTGGCCCCGGCACCGCCCGCCACGGTTTGGATGCCGCAGGACGGGCTGAGTGCCTGCATGCCCAGGAACTCCGTCAGGCTGATTACCTTGCCCGCGTCGTACAGGTAGGCGGCGCAGTGCTTGCTGCAATACACGGTATCGCGCATGTACTCGGGCTCGCGCTGCACCTCCAGCGTGGTGCCGGTCTTGTTCACCAGGCGCAGGGCGCCGGGCCGCAAAATGTAGTGCTGCTTTTCCATGGTGGCGGCGTCCGCCTTCACCTTGCTGCTGATGACGATGCGGCAGCCCCAGATTTCGCCCACCGCGCCCGAGAAGATGCTCTGCTGCGCCAGGTCGCCCGCGCGCAGGTAGTTGGGGTCGCGCCGCAGCTGGGCAAAGCCCTGGGCGTCGGTCAGCAGCACCTTGTCGCCCTCCTGCTCCTCGCCAAACAGCGTCAGCGCCTCGGCCACGGCCTCGCTGTTGAGGGCGGTTGCGGCCGCCTTGCGTGGGTAGCCGGCGCCCGCCAGCACATCCCACAGGGCGTCATCCACCGCGTGGTCGATGGCGTGGGCCAGTTGCCGGGCGGCCTCGCCCACTGGGTCGCCAAAGCCGGACAGCCGCGCCTCGTCGGTGATGCGCACGGCCTTGGCGTACTTCTTCACGGTGGCGCTCACCGTATCGGCGCTCAGCACCCCGGCCTGCACCTGGCCGTTTTCCTCCACCTGCTGTGCCTTGCCGATGTAGCGAAAAGCCGGAAACTTCAGCGTATCGCCGGGCTTGCCCTGCAGGGTGTCATCGGCCTGGGTGATGGGCAGCAGGGTGATTTTCTGCCCCAGGCTTTGCTCCACCATGTCCCCCAGCACCTCGGGGATGATCTGATTGCTCTTCGTGGTTACTTCCATTGGTTCTTTCCTCCAAATGCTTGATGGTATTGGTCCGGGTCGGTCAGGTAGAGCGCGGCGCGCTCCGGGTAGCTGAGGGCCGCCGCGTCAGGCGGCGCGGGGATGAATGCCTTGGGGATGTCCGCCTGCTCAGCGGGCGAGGCCGGGGTCTCCGGCAGCGCCGGGTTTTCCGGGGGGGTCTGCGGTTGATGTTCCATGGGTCTCCTTTCCGTTGTCGTCTTGATAGGTTTCGCGCGCCAGGTGAATCCTCAGGCGCTCCGGGTCGATGGGGGGCAGGCCTTGCTTGCGCATCCAGCCCGCGGTGATGCGGGCGCGCTCGCGCAGCCCGGCCACAAACCATCGCTCCTTCAGGCGGGTCTTCTGCTCCAGGCAGAACAGCTTGTAGCGGATGGCGATGCCCGACGCGTTGCCGGCAAACCGCTCGTCGGAGAAGTCCGGCGTCATGGAGAACTTGTGGATGTCCTGCGCCAGCGCCCGGCGCAGCACGTCGATATCCTTCTCCAGCGGGTTTTTGACCAGCCACTCGGCCCGGGCGTCGCCGTCGGGCAGCGTGAGGGTGCGGTTTTGCCGCAGTCGGCGCATGGCCGCTTGGTGGTCCTCCGGGTCGTCCGCCGTGCCCAGGCCCATCACGCCGGTCAGCACCAGCATGGCGTCGGCAAACTGCGCGCGGTCGTTCAGCCGGTCGCTGCTCAGGCGGTCGTAGGCGTCTATCAGCGGCAGCACATCCTCAAAGTCGCCGCGCCCGGCCTCGTTGTTGAGGTACTCGGCCATGGGCACGCGGCCAAAGGCGTGGGGCAGTGCGGTGGGCGCGCCGGTCGGGTCGCCGCCGGCGTTCAGCCGCCAGCGCAGGCTGCGCCGGGGCAGGTACACCGTGGCGCTGCCGCCGGCTGGGCGGCCCTGGGCATCCCGCTCCTGACTGAGCAGCACGCCCATCAGCGGCTGCCGCTCCACCGTGTCGTCATACACCACAAAGGCGCTGCGCGGGTCCAGCGCTGCCACCTTCATGGTGCCCTGCCCATCTAAGTAGTTGAGCGATACGCCCCGGCCATACACGGCCTGCTGCATGGCCAGCTCTACGTCCGCCTGCCCGGCCTCGGCCTGCTCGTACAACGCGCGCAGCGCCTTGACGCCCGGCGCGTGCTCCCCATCCGTGTAGCGCACGGGCCCGGCCAGCAGGTGCCCGGCGGATACCTGGGCGATGTAGCGCGCGAAGCCATGCGGCAGCCGCGCGTTGGGCAGGCCCTCCGGCCGCTCCCGGCTCAATATATCGTGCTTGCCCTGCTGGTAGCGGTGCAGCCGCTCCAGCCGGTACAGCCCGCGGCGAAACTCCTTCACCGCGCCGCCCAGCACCCGGTCCAGGTACAGGTCATCCATCCATCTTCGGTCTCTGGTAATCATTGTTTTCACCTCCTTTCTTTTTTGTCCTGAACTCAGTTGTGAACGCTTTGATGGACTAGTTATTCGTCGCAATGTCCTCCGCTTCGTTTCCGGCAGGCATAGCCTGCCGGAGGCCTGCGCTGCGGAATTGCTCCTCTCCGTTGAAAGCAGGCTTTCAACGGCATGGGAACGGAGTGTTGCTTTGCCTCTTTCAGTCAGCGTAGCGCCGCTACGCCTCCTTCTTTCGGCTTCGCGGGGACAAAAAATCCCTGCGTCCATCTTTGCGTTCCCTCCTTCGTTCAGGATTGATCTGGGTTAACCGGGGCATAAGGAGAACATATGTTCTATTTTGTGCCCGCGACCAACATAACACAGCACCCCATGCTGACATCAAGTGACATGGGGTGACATGGACTGACATGTTTTTCTCTGATACCAAACTCAATCATAAATGCTTCGCTGCACTTGTCTTTTTCCGCTCCTGCGTTACCTTTCTCAGTCGACGTAGCGCCGCTACGCCTCCTTCATTCGGCATAGCGGGGACGAAAAAATCCATCGTTCGGCATTGCATTTTCTCATTCGTTTGGTATGAACTTGGTCGTCAAGACTTTGAGGGAGACAAATGAAACAATGCCCCCACTGCATGGAGGCATTGTTAATGTATGGAATAGCGTGGATGGACTAAGTCGCTCTTAATACGATTCTATATTGAACTTTGCTAACATCAAATCCACTTCCAGAAATCCATGGATTATTGTCCAGTAAAAGCGACATTGCATCGGAAGGCGTTTCGCCTGCTTCGAACCCAAGGATCTGATAGCTGTCAAGGGTATCGTTATTAGGGGCTATTGTGTAGCCCTCCTCTGTGAAGAACACATATTGATTTTTCATAAAGATAGCCTCCTGTAACTTCCTCGTCCCAAAAACTCGATATATCCTGCATCTCTGAGTATCTGTAGTTGTTGTCGTATTTTGGCCCGAATATTGTGATTGTCGGGATGTATTGTTGATAGCAATTTTTCATATTTGTACATTTCCGATAATGAAAACTCATCATGCGGAAGTATATTTACGCAATTGAGAACATCAAATAGCCAAGTCCTTGTTCGTACATCGCCTTTCGCCAAGTTACTTGAACGATGTAACTTTTCAATAACTTGTTCCCTGGGAAGTTCCGTTCCGCTTCGAATTATTGCTATTCGCCCCTGCTTGGGAACACCCGACAACAAGATATTGCAGCCTCTCCATCCGGCTCGTCTGGCTGATGGGGCAAGTGGAGGGCGTTCCTCAATAATCTTTGGAACAAAGAAGTGCTTGGGTACTATCACAAGGTCGGTAACGCACATGGCCGCGGCAGAGTAACTGAGAAACAGGAAATCTGGATTCGTATTGCTCGTTATTCGTTCAATCATTGTTGCATATGCGCCGTCATTGACTCGCTCATTGAAACGGCCACTTTTACTCTTTAGCTCATAACAACCATTACAACGTGGGCAGAAAAAATCAGCAACGGGCTCGTTATTGTTGTAATGCCTAATATTGGGATTCCCACAACGAGGGCAAAACATGTGAGCACCAACCCAACCTTCGGTGAGACGCCTTGACCGTTGTGCTCTACTTGTGTATCCAACAGCCAATGTGAGGTCAAAACACAAGTCCATGTTCATAGTCTCCTGTAGATGGGATAGTCTTCATGACTGTATTGTTGGACGACTCATGCAGCATAGTAGGAAAAGGAACGCCCATCATTGCTATGTTATGTCTAAGGGCTTATCGCTGCAAATTCCTCATTGACAGAGAAACAGAGGTAAGACCCCACATGTATTATCCACTACAATTCGCGTAGGATATTATGTTACCTTAGTGAGATGACGGTGTCAAATGCGTTATTGGGTTAGAATGTGAAGCGCGATACGCAAAAACATCCCCCGCCTCCTTCCGGAAGCGGGGGATTGCTGTGGCCCATTTAGGCGGCGATTTGCCCCTTACTTCAAATACGCCAACAACACAAAGTTCAGCACGAACAGCGCGCTGGACACCCACAGCAGCGGATGCACCTCGCGGGCCTGGCCCTTGACCACCTTCACCACGCAGTACACGATGAAGCCCAGGCCGATGCCGTAGGAGATGGAGTAGCTCAGCGCCATGAAGATGCCCGCGAAGAAGGCGGGGAAGGCGTCGGCCAGGTCGTCCCACTTGATTTCGCGGAAGGCGGACAGCATCATCACGCCCACCACCACCAAGGCGGGGGCGGTGGCCGCCGAGGGCACTGCGCTGACAAAGGTGGCGAAGAAGGCGCTGAGCGCGAACAGGATGGCCACCACCACGCTGGTCAGGCCGGTGCGGCCGCCCGCGGCGATGCCCGAGGCGCTCTCCACATAGGTGGTGGTGTTGCTGGTGCCGAAGATGGCGCCAATGCTGGTGGCCGTGGCATCGGCAAACAGCGCGCGGTCCATCTTGGAGCGGTAGCCGTGGCCCTCCTCCAGCGCCTTCTGATCCTCCTCGGTGAAGATGCCGGTCTTGCGGCCGGTGCCGATGAAGGTGCCGATGGTGTCAAAGGTGTCGGTCAGGCTGAAGGCGAAGATGGTAATCAGAATCAGCGGCAGCTTGCCCGAATCGCTGAACAGCGAGCCCAGGCCCTCCTGGGTGAAGATCACGCCAAAGGTCTGCGGAAGCTGGGCCGCGGCCTCGGAAAAGCTGATGGGGTTTTGCTGTGTGGTGACGCCCAGGGGGATGCCCACCAGCGTGGCCACCACGATGCCGATGAGGATGGCGCCCTTGACGCCCCGCAGCAGCAGCACCACCGTGATGAGCAGCCCGATGAGGAACAGCCACAGCGGCGGGGTGTTGAGCGTGGGCATGGCGGGCACGCCGGCGCCGAAGTTGATGAAGCCCGCGTTGAGGAAGCCGATGTAGGCGATGAAGATGCCGATGCCGCCGCCGATGGCGTTTTGCAGCGAGGCCGGGATGGCGCGGATGATGGCCTTGCGCACCCGGGTGACGGTGATCAAAATGTTGATGACGCCGCAGATGAACACCATGGACAGCGTGTGCTGCCAGCTGAAGCCCAGGCCAAAGCACACCGTGTACACAAAAAACGCGTTGAGGCCCATGCCGGGCGCCTGCGCGTAGGGCACATTGGCAAACAGGCCCATCACCAGCGTGCCCACGATGGAGGCGATGATGGTGGCCAGGAAGACCGCGCCCCAGGGCATGCCGGCCTGGCTCAAAATGCCGGGGTTGACCACGACGATGTACGCCATGGTGACAAAGGTGGTGATGCCGGCCAGCACCTCGGTGCGCAGGGTGGTGCCATTGTGCTTCAGGTGGAAGGTCCGCTCCAGGAAATTTCCTTGCTCGCTGGTCATGTTGACGCTCCTTTTACGAAATACGCCTCATCATAGTCCCTGTGGGCGCAGAAATCAAGGGAAAAGGGCGATATTTCCGCACATTTTCAGGATTTCTGTCCATATCATTCAGGGGGCGCTGCGGGACGCCGGATTCCCCCTTTTGCCGCGCGCGCGGCTGTGGTATCATGCCCTTATCACAGGGAACCATACAACAGGATAGAGGAGGGATATTCATGAAGAACTGGGCATACAACTATTTCGTCTTCAAGCTGGAGTCCGGCACCAGCATCAAGGACAGCATCCGCCTGGACATCCTCAACAAGGTGGGCGCGGATGGCTGGGAACTGGTCAGCATCAACGCCATCGGGCAGAGCTACCTGATGTACACCTTCAAAAAGCCCGCGGAGGACCAGGGCAACGAGACGTTCTTCCCCACCCCGCAGGAGGAGGCCAAGGCCGAGCGCAGCAAGCAAAAATCCCGCAGCGGCAGCCTGCGCGAGATTCAGGTAGAGCGGCAGCAGCCCCAGCAGGCTCAGCCCCAGCAGGCGCGCGAGCTCAACCTGCAGGACATCCTCAATTCCATTTTGGGCGGGGA
>CALNAU010000152.1 GCA_937874275.1 uncultured Clostridia bacterium
CGCGCTGCCCGCCTTGAGCAGCTTGGCGCGCACGCGCCGCACCGTTTCATCGGTTACCCGGGTTTCCACCTCGGTGTCATAGCCCCAGATGTCGCGCAGCAACTCCTCCCGCGATACCGCGCGCCCGCTGCGGCGCATCAGGTACAACAGCAGGTTTTGCTCGGTAAGGGTGAGCTTGAGGCTTTGCCCACCGCACAGCGTCTGACGGGCGCCGCTTTCGTACAGCAAGTCGCCGCAGGCCAGGTCCCCCGCCTGGTCGGCCTGGCGCTGTGCCTCCTGCTCCAGGCTGACGCGCCGCAGCAGCGCCTTCACATGCACCAGCAGCAGCGCCGGGCGGAAGGGTTTGACCAGATAGTCGTCGCTGCCCAGCGTCAGCCCGCGGATGATGTCCTCCTCCTCGCCCTTGGCCGTCAGCATGATGATGGGCACCTTGGACACCCGCCTGAGCGCCTGCGCGATGGTGAGGCCATCCGAGCCCGGCATCATGATGTCCAATATCGCCAAATCGCATGGCGCCTGCATAAAAGCCTCCAGCAGCGCGTCTCCCGTTTCAAATGTGACGGCGTCGTAGCCCTCGCTTTTCAAGAAAACCTCAATCAGCCTGCGAATGCCCGCCTCATCATCGGCAGCGTAAATCAGCATGTGTTGTCCTCCCGTGAAAACAGCAAAGGGCATGGCGGGTTTCCCCCGCCATGCCCATGGTTGTGCGCTTAGTTGCCCGGCTCTTCCAAAGCCATCTGGTTGTACAGCTCGTTGAGCTGCTGCTCGATGCCCCGCAGCTCGTCGCGCTCGGCCTGGGTCAGCGCGGTCAGGCCCGCGTAGTAGCGGTCGTTTTCCACCTGGTTCATTTTGTCAATCAGGTCGTCAATGGAGGCGTTCTCGTCGGCAATCTTGACATAAATTGCGTCGGCCTTCGCCTGGATGGCTTCCTTGCCCTTGTCATCAGCCTCGGCCCAGCCCTCGTACGCCTGCTCCATCTCGGTGTTGAGCGCCTGCGTGCGCTCGTTGCTGGCCATGTAGCGCTCCACCTCCGCGTCAGCAAAACCCAGATTCTTGAGGTACTGGCGGGTGCGGGCCAACTCCATCTTGTTCACCTGGGGCATCACCTGCACCCACAGCGCGTCCAGCCGCTGGTTGATTTCCTCAACCTTGGCCAGGAACTGTTCGTCCTGCTCGGTCAGCGCGTCCCCTTCGCTGCCCTCCCCGGCCTTGGCCCACTGCTCCTCCAGCGCGGTGTACTCGTCCATGATGTTGTCAATCTGCGCGTAGACCTTGTTGAACTGCTCCTCCTCCTGGGGGGTGAGGGCGGCCAGTTTCTTGACGGCCTCCGGGGAATACAGGTCCACATCCTGGGTCTCGTCCTCGGGCTGGGTGTTGGCATACGCCTTGTCCAGCAGTTCGCTCTGGCGGGTCGTCAGCTGATTGAGCAGCGCTTCGTTCGCGTCCTGCGGCGCTTGCTCGGCCACAGCCAGGCAGCCAACCATCATCACCGTCATCAGGGCAATCAGGGCCAGCATCATTTTCATCTTGTGCATGTCGTTCATCCTTTCCGGCTGCTATTAGCCTTAACCACAGCATAGCAGCCAGAGCCCGCACAATCCCCGCAAATCAGCCACGAAAGCGTCACAGATGTGTCACGTTGCCAATGCCTGACTCAGTTGCGCAAACTCCGCCAGGCTCAGCGCCTCGCCCCGCACATTGGCGGGCAGGCCTGCCCGCGCCAGCGCTGCCTGGGCCTGTTCGCGGCTAAGCTGAAAGGCCGGCATCAGGTTGTTGAGCATCGTCTTTCGCCGCATCTGAAAGGCGGCGGACACCAGGCGGAAGAAAAGCGCTTCATCGGGCACTGCAACCGGCGGCGCCTGCCTGACAGGCATGGTGACAAAGGCGCTGTCGGTCTTTGGCGGCGGCGAAAACTCCCGCGCCTCAATCAGCCGCACCACCTGGGGCGTCGTTTTGTACTGCGCCAGCACCGCCAGCGGGCCATAGGACGGGGTGGAGGGATGCGCTATAATTCGCTCGGCCGCCTCCTTTTGCACCATCACATTGATGGACAATACGGGCAGCGGCAGCGTGAGCAGCAGGTTCATGATGGGGGTGGTGAGGTAGTAGGGCAGATTGGCCACCACATGAAAGGGGCCAAGCGGGCCCAGCAGCTCCTGCAGGTTGGCGGTCATGATGTCCCCCTCCACCACCCGCACATGCTGCTGCCCATGCAAGCGCACCGCCAGGATAGGCAGCAGCCGGGGGTCCACCTCCAGCGCCAGCACGGACTTGGCCCGCGCGGCCAGCGCCTCGGTCAGGCTGCCCAGGCCGGGCCCGATTTCAAAAACCGCGTCCTGCGGGCCGATGCCGCTGAGCGTCACCAGGTCATCCAGCAGCGCCGGGTCGCTTAGAAAGTGCTGCCCCAGCGATTGGTTGGCCCGAAACTGGCCATGTCCCTTGCCGCCTTTTCCCTTCACGGCTGTGCCGCCGCCCGCGCCCGGCGGATGGCCTGGGCCGCATCATCGGCCTTAAAGAGCGCGGTGCCCATCACCAGGCGGTTCACCCCGCGGCTGATGGCCTGGGGCGCGTTATCGGGCGTGATGCCGCCATCAGCCGAGATGATGCCCGCATACCCCTGCGCGCGCAGCATTTTTGCCTTGTCCAGCGCCTCGCCCTTCATCTGTTGCCCGCCAAAGCCGGGCTCCACCGTCATGATGAGCACCAGGTCGCACAGCGGCAGCAGAGGCGTCAGGCGCTGCGCGGGGGTGCCCGGCTTTACGCTGATGCCGGCCATCAGACCCATCTCGCGGATGCGGCGCAGCGCGGGCAGCGCCTTATGGCCCAGCTCCTCATGGATGGTGATGGCATCGGCTCCGGCCTTGACAAAGGCCTCCAGGTAGTCCTCCGGGTTGGTCATCATCAGGTGCACATCCTGCTGCACATCGGGAAAGCCGCGCCGCAGGGCGGCGCACATGTCCGGCCCATAGCTCAGGTTAGGCACAAAGTGGGCATCCATAATATCCACATGCAGCAGGTCAGCGCCCGCGTCCAGCACGCGCCGCACATCCTGCTCCAGGTGCAGCAAATCGGCTGCCAGCACCGAAGGGGCAATCTCAATCATATCGTTCTCTCCATTGTGTTTTCACTATCTCCATCAGCTCGCGGTAGCGCGCGGCGCGGCCCGGGTCAATCGACCCCTCGCGCTGGGCTTGGCACACGGCGCAGCCCGGCTCCGTGATGTGCAGGCAGGGCTGAAACCGGCAGGCCCCGGCATACGGCGCGAACTCCGGGTAGTGTCGGGGCAATTCCTCAGGCTCCAGCTCGCGCGGCAAATCCAGCAGCGAAAAGCCCGGCGTGTCCATCACCTTCAGGCCATCGCGGTACAGCAGCGTGGTGTGGCGGGTGGTCTGGCGGCCGCGGCTGATTTTCTCGCTGATTTGCCCGCTGACCAGCTCTACGCCCATCAGGCGGCTGAGCAACGCGCTTTTGCCGACGCCTGACTGACCGGCAAAACAGCTGAGCTTGCCGCGCATGATGTCGGACAATTCATCCAGCCCCAGGCCGGTTTGCGCGCTGACGGCAACCACCGGCACGCCGGCGCCGGCATAAGTCTCCTTCACCTGCTCAAAGCAATCAAGGCCCATATCGCTCTTGTTGACGGCGATGGCCGCCTCAATCCCCTGCAGGGAGGCCGTGAGCAGCAGCTTGTCGGCCAGCAGCAAATCGGGCACAGGCTCGGGCGCCAGCACGATGACCATCAGCCCCACATTGGCCACCGGCGGCCGCACGCACAAGCTACTGCGGGGCAGTATCTCCTCCAGCCAGCCGTGCTCCTCCCCGCTGCGGGGGGTAAACAGCACCCGGTCACCGGGCAGCGGGGTCAAGCCATCGCGGCGAAATTTTTTCTTGGCGCGCAGCACATGCTCCTGCGCCGAGTCATCGCGCACGGTGTACAACCCGCCGCGCCCTTCACGGATTTCGCCCTGCATCATGGCGCCGGGCTCCCCGACGGGGCGGGGGTTGGGCCCAGCATATAGACCACCAGGTCGAGCACGGTATCCGCCATCACCACGCTGCCCGCGCGCGGGCTTTGGGTGGCGATGCGGCCGCTTTGCGCGGGGTCGGCCACGATGACCTCGTCCAGCAGGTTGACCCGCAGGCCCAGTTGCTCCAGCCCTGCCTTCTCCTGCTCGTACAGCTTGCCCTCCAGGTCGGGGATGGTGATTTCGCCGCCGGATATCTCCACCTGAATGATGCCGCCGTAGGCCAGCATGGTGCCGGCCTCGGGCGACTGGGTCAGCACGGTGCCCGCCGCCGCCGGGTTCATCACCCGGTCTTTGATGAACAGTTTGAGGCCCACGCGCTCCGCTTCCTGCTCGGCCATGTCAAACGACAGCGACACCATCTGCGGCGTGGCCTGTTCAATGGGGCCGGAGGACACGATGATCAAAATGGTGTCCCCCCGCTTCATGGGGTAGTCAAAGTCGTGGGACACGCCAATCACCTGACCGGCGGGCTCGCTGCTGGGCTGGCGCACAATCTGCGGGTTGAGCCCGGCGATGCGCGCCTCACGGATGGCGGTGGTCTCCTCCAGGTCAATCAGGTAGGGGGCTTTGGTGCCGCTGATGACGCTGCGGACAATCAGCAGCGAGCCCACGGCCAGCCCTACCACCACCAGCACCGTCAGCGCGATCAGCGCGATGCGCTCGCGGCTGCGCTTGCGGCGCGGGGGCGGCTTGCGCACCGGGTCGATGGTCAGCACCGGGGTATCCAGCGTGATTTCCTTCTCGGGGAACTGGAGGGCAATTTTGAGCGCCTGGGCCATCTCCAGCGCGGTATGGTAGCGCTGGGCGGGCTCCTTCTCCAGCGCCTTCATCACCACCGCCTCAATGGCGGGCGACACATTGGGGGCAAGCTCCCGTACAGGCTTGGGCCGGGCCTGCACATGCTGCAGCGCGATGGCCACCGAGGTCTCCCCCTCAAAGGGCACGGCGCCGGTCAGCATCTCGTAGAGCACCACGCCCACGCTGTACAGGTCGCTTAGCACCGTGGCGGTTTCGCCCCGCGCCTGCTCGGGCGAAAAGTAGTGCACCGAGCCCATCACAGTGTTGTTGGCATCGGCGATGGTGGCCGTGTTGGCGCCCACCATGCGGGCGATGCCAAAGTCCGATACCTTGATATAGCCCTTCTGGTTGACCAATATGTTCTGCGGCTTGATATCCCGGTGGATGATGCCCGCCTGGTGGGCATGCTGCAGGGCGGACAAAATGCGGATGGCAATTTGTGCCGCCACATCCTCCGGCAGGCTCTTGCGCTCGCGGATGATGTCCTTGAGCGTCTTGCCGTCCACATACTCGATGACGATATAAGGATTCTCGGCACCGTCGCTGACGTCCAGCAGGTTGACGATGTTGTGGTGGCTCATCTTGCTGGCGGCCGTGGCCTCGCGGTGGAAGCGGCCCAGGAAGTCCGGGTTCTCCTTGAACTCCGGCCGCAAAAACTTGACCGCCACGTTGTGGCCGGTGCGCAAATCCTTGGCCAGAAAGACCAGCGCCATGCCGCCCTCGCCAATGGGGGCGACAATCTGATAGCGCTCGGCAAGTATCTGCCCAATCATGGCGCCACCTCCAGCAGGATGAGGGTCACATTGTCCTGCCCGCCGCCCGACAGCGCGGCCTGCACAAAGGCGTCGGCCGCCTGCTCCATATCGGGCAGGCTCATGATGGCCAAAATCTCTTCGCTGGTCACATATTCGGTCAACCCGTCCGAGCACAACAGCCAACGGTCGCCGGGCAGCTTGTCGGCCACGGCGGTATCGCAGCGGATATAGCGCTCGGTACCCACGGCGCGGGTCACCACATTGCGGTAGGGGTAGCTCCTGGCCTCCTGCTCATCCAGCACGCCGGACTGCAGCAGCTCGCCCACCAGCGAATGGTCGGTGGACTGCTGCATCAGTTGCCCGCCGCGCAGCAGGTAGGCCCTGCTGTCGCCCACATGGCCCAGGTAGATATGCTTTTCCGCCTCCCACAGCATGGTCAGCGTGGTGCCCATGCCACTCAGCGCGCTGTCGTGCTGCTGGCGGGCGTAGATGCTGTTGGTAATCTGCTCATAGCAGCGGGTGATGCTGTCCGGTGCCGGCATCTGGCCCGCCAGGCAGTTTTTGAGGCCTTCGATGGCCATGGCGCTGGCGATGTCGCCGCCCCGGTGACCGCCCATGCCGTCGGCCACCGCATAGATGGGGTAGGTGCCTGTGCCAATCAGCAGTGAATCCTGATTGCTGCGGCGGACCAGGCCGATGTCTGTGCGCCAGACTGCCTTCATACGGTGTCCTCCCCTGTGCTGTCCAGCGCGACCGCCAGCGAGGCGTCCGCGCCCTTTTTGAGGTGCCGGCGGCGCAGCTGGCCGCAGGCGCCGGCGATGTCATCGCCCATTTCCCGCCGCAGGGTGGCGGAGATATGCAGCGTCTCCAGCTCCTTGAGAAACGCGTCGGCCTGCGTGCGGGTCACCCCGCGCAGCTGCCGCTCCGGCACGTGGTTGAGCGGTATCAGGTTGACATGGCACTGCATGCCCCGCAGGCGGGCGGCCAACGCGCGGGCGTGCTCGGACTGGTTGTTGACGCCATCCACCAGCGCGTACTCAAACACCACGCGCCGCCCGGTCTGGGCGATGTAGTAGCGGCAGGCATCCAGCAGCGCGTCCATGGGCCAGGCGCGGGCCACGGGCATCATCTGCGCGCGGATCTGGTCATCGGGCGCGTGCAGGGAGACCGACAGCGTGACCGGCAGCCCCTCCATCGCGAAGCGGCGAATCTGCTCGGTCAGGCCGCAGGTGCTCAGCGAAATGTGCCGCAGGCCGATGTTGAGGCCCTCCGGGTGGCTCACCAGCCGCAGGAAACGCACCACCTCATCATAGTTGTCAAAGGGTTCGCCCGAGCCCATCAGCACGATGTTGTGCGCGCGCTCGTCCGCCGGTAGCTCCCCATTGGCCAGCAGCACCATGCCCATCATCTCCCCCGCGGTGAGGTTGCGGGCCAGGCCCTCCAGGGTGCTGGCACAGAAGGAGCAGCCCATGCGGCAGCCCACCTGCGTGGACAGGCACAGCGTCACCCCATAGCGGTAGCGCATCAGCACGCCTTCCACGCAATGGCCGTCCGCCAGGGAGAACAGCAGCTTGACCGTATCCTCTTTCTGCGAGCGGTGGCGGCTGATGATGTCAATCGGGTTGGCCGCCGCCTGCTCGGCCATTTGCTCGCGCAGGGCCAGCGGCAGGTTGCTCATCTGGTCAAAGCCCGCGCCCTTGTGCAGCCAGCCAAACACCTGCTTGGCGCGGAAGGCGGGCTGGCCCTGTTCCTTAAACCACTGGGCCAGCTCCTCCGGGAACATCTGCAATAAGACGGGCTTACTCATCTGCGCTGCATGCGGGCAATGTAGAAGCCCTCCACCCCATCCCGATGGGGCAGCAGCTGCAGGCCGCGCAAGCCCTCGCGCTCGCGCAGGGCTTCGGGGATGGTGTCGGGCAGCGGCGCCATCTGAAAGTCCGGGTGTGTAATCAGGAACCCCTCCACCTGCTTGGCGTTTTCATCGGGCAAAATGGAGCAGGTGGCGTACACCAGCGTGCCGCCCGGCTTGACGTAGCGGCTGCATGTATCAAGCAGCCGGCGCTGGGTCTCCATCAGCTCGCGCAGGCTGTCTTCGCTCAGGCGGATGCGCAAGTCGGGCTTTTCGTGCAGCACGCCAGTGCCCGTGCAGGGGGCGTCAATCAGCACGGCGTCCATCATGCCGTCCAGCTGCTCGCGGTACACCAGGGCATCGCGCACCGCCGGGCGGATGTTGTACAGCCGCAGGCGGTCGGCCAGCGCCTTGATCAGGCTGACCCGGTGCTCATAGATATCCCAGGCCTGCACACGGCCGGTGCCCTGCATCTTCTCCGCCATGTAGGCGGATTTGCCGCCCGGCGCCGCACAGGTATCCAGCACCTGCGCGCCCAGCTTGGGCGAAACGGCCTCAGCCGCCACCATGCTGCCCTGGCCCTGCACGCTGAACAGACCATCCTGAAAGTCGCTGTCGCGCGCGATATCGCCAACGCCTGATACCAGCCAGGCATCGGGCATCAGGCCGGGCTCGGCCTGCCACTCTTTTTTCGCGAGCAGTTCCCGGAACTTCTCCGGGCTGATGCGCCCCAGGTTAGGCCGCAGCGTCAGGCGGTGGTCAGTATGCTCGTAGCTGAGGATGCGGCCGCCCTCCTGCTCGCCGTATTCATCCAGCACCATCCGGGCGAACCATTCGGGCTGGGAAAACATGATGTTGTAGTAGCGTAGCCCATCCTCCGGCGTGGGCCAGGGGATATCCGCCTGGGTGCGAATCAGGTTGCGCAGCACGCCATTGACCAGGCCCGTCAGGTCTTCCAGGCCCATGGCGCGGGTCAGCTTGACGGCCTCATCCACCGCGGCGCTGTCGGGCACCCGGTCCAGCAGCATGATCTGCGCGGCGCTGAGCCGCAGCAGGTTGCGCACGCGGGGCTCCAGCGCCAGGGGGTCCTGCAACAGGCGGGAGAGGGCAAAGTCCAGCCGGTTGAGGTTTTCCAGCGTCAGATACACCAAACGGGTGCATAGGCGCTTATCGCGCGGGGCCAGGTGCACCTGCTCAAAATGCTCATCCAGCGACAGGGAGGCGTAGCCGCTCTCAATCAGCACGCGGTTGAGCACAAACAGCGCCGATTTGCGGGCGTTGGTGCTAACCTCGGGCCGCGCGGGCGCCGGGCGGAAGCCGCCGGGCCTGGGCCCACCGGGACGCGGAGCGCCCGGCCGCTTGAAGGCAGGCCGCTGGGGGATGCCCGGCCTGCGGTCGCCAAAGGGCCTATCGCCCGAGCGCTCAAACGGGCGCGGGGAGAACGGCCTGGGGGATGCCGGCTTGTCAAAGCGGCGCTCTCCGTCCTGTGGGGGGCGAGGCGTAGCTGGCTTGCCGTATCGCCGCTCGCCGTCCTGCGGCGGGCGGGGCGAGGCAGGCTTGCCATAGCGGCGCTCGCCGTCCTGCGGCGGGCGGGGCGAGGCGGGCTTGCCATAGCGGCGTTCACCATCCTGCGGCGGCCGGGGCGAGGCGGGCTTGCCGTAGCGCCACTCGCCGTCCTGCGGGGGGCGGGGCGAGGCGGGCTTGCCATAGCGGCGCTCGCCGTCCTGCTGCGGGCGGGGGGACGCGGGTTTGCCATATCGCCGCTCCCCATCCTGCGGCGGGCGGGGCGATGCGGGCTTGCCATAGCGGCGCTCGCCATCCTGCGGCGGGCGGGGCGCAGCGGGCTTGCCATAGCGGCGCTCCCCATCCTGTTGGGGGCGGGGCGTGGCGGGTTTGCCGTAGCGGCGCTCGCCGTCCTGACGGTGGGGTGCGGGCCGGCCGTACGGCCCCTTCTTCTTATCGTTGCGCTCGCTCATGCTTGTCCTTCCTGGCTTTCCTTGGTGAAAAGCGTGTCTCCCGGGGTGATGGGGTGCCCGCGCAGGTAATCACCGGCCGCCATGGCTTTGCCGCCCTGGGCTTGTAGGGTGTGCACCCGCACAGCGTCCTTGCCCGCGGCCACCAGCAGGCCGCGCTTGCCATCGGCCTCCAGCACGGTGCCTGGGGGGGCGTTTGTCGCCCGCTCCACGCTGCCGTGCAGCAGCTTCAGCCGCCCATGAGGCGAATCGGTGTAAGCGGCGGGCCACGGGTTCAGCCCGCGCATCAGGTTGACGATGTCAGCCGCGTCGCGGTGCCAGTCCACAGCCCCCATCTCCTTGCGCAGCATGGGGTGATAGCTCATCTGCGCCTCGTCCTGGGGCACTTGTTTCAGCGTGCCCTTTTGGAGGGCATCTATCGTATCCAGCAGCAGCCCGGCACCCAGCTCGCCCAGGCGGACGGTCAGTTCCCCCGCCGTCTCATCGGGCAGAATCGCCAGTTCCCGCTGCAGCAGCACATCGCCCGTGTCGATGCCCCGGTCGGTCATCATGGTGGTGACGCCGGTCACCGTCTCCCCGTTGACCAGACACCAGTTGATGGGCGCGCTGCCCCGGTAGGCGGGCAGCAGCGACGCGTGTACGTTGACGGTGCCCAGTTTGGGGATATCAAGGATTTCCTGCGACAGAATCTGCCCGAAAGCGGCCGTGACGCACAAATCCGGCTGCAGCTGGCGCAGCATCTCCACGCCATCCTCGCGGATGCGGCGCGGCTGAAACACGGGGATGTCATGCTGCTGGGCATATAATTTTGCCGGCGGGGCCTGCACCTTACCGCCGCGCCCCTTGGGGCGGTCGGGCTGGGTGAACACGCCAACCACCTGATGGCCGGCCTCCACCAGCGCCCGCAGCGATTGCACGGCATAGTCGGGCGTGCCCATGAAGACGATGCGCATCAGGCTTCCACCACGTCGTCCAGGTCGTCCTCTTCCTCGTCGTCGGGGAAAATCTCATAGTCCATCAAATCCACATACAGCACGCCGTTGAGGTGGTCAATCTCGTGCTGCAGGGCGCGGGCCAGCAGGCCGTCGGCGGTTACCTCAAAATGCTTGCCCTTGGTATCCTGCGCGCGCACGGTGACGGTTTCGGGCCGGGTGACACAGCCGCGGCGGCCGGGCACGCTCAGGCAGCCCTCGTTCATGCTCACCTCGCCCTGGGCGTCCACAATCTCCGGGTTGATGTAGGCACGCATGCCCTCGCCCGCGTCGATAACGATGATGCGGCGCATCAGCCCAATCTGGGGCGCGGCCAGGCCCACGCCGTCGGCGTCGTACATGGTCTCCGCCATGTCGCGCACAATCATGCCCAGCCTGGCGTCAAACTTTTTTACCGGGTGGCTGACGGTCCGCAGCAGCGGCTCGCCAATGGTCAAAATCTTCTTAGGGGACATATTTCCTCCGTTATGCCATCGAGGCGGGGTCGATCTCCAGCGCCACCTCGCCTGGCCAGTCTTGTTTTGCGATCTCCTGCAGGGCGGCAAGCACCTGCTCGCTGTCGGGGTGCACCAACAGTTTGAGGAACACCTGGGCGCGGGCGCGCCCCATGATACGCCGGATAGGCGCCTCGTCCTCACGGTAAAACAGCACACGCCGCTTCCAGCCGGGGTTTTCCTCCATCAGTTGCTCCACGCGGGCGTAGATGCCGGCGCTGATGCCCCGGGCGATCTGCTCATCCTTGGCCTGGCACAGCAGGCGCACCAGCATGGTAAAGGGTGGGTACAGGTCCCGCCGCCTGCGGGCGAACTCCGTGCCGAAGAAGCAGCGGTAGTCCTGCCGGGCGGCCGCAAGCACCGCATAGTGCTCGGGCTGGTAGGTCTGGATGATGACGCGGCCGGGCTTGTCCGCGCGGCCCGCGCGGCCCGCCACCTGCGTCAGCAGTTGAAAGCTGCGCTCGGCAGACCGAAAATCCGGCAGGTTGAGCGACAAATCGGCCAGCACCGCGCCCACCAGCGTCACCTGGGGAAAATCCAGCCCCTTGGCAATCATCTGTGTGCCCACCATGATGCGGGCCTTGCCAGAGCGGAAGCGGTTGATGAGCTCGCGGTGCGAATCCTTCAGCGTGGTGGTGTCGTTGTCCACGCGCACCACCTCGATGCCGGGGTAGCGGCGCGATACCTCCTCCTCCACCCGTTGGGTGCCCACCCCCACGGTGCGCAGGTAGGGGGAGCCGCACGCCGGGCAGCGCTCGGGCATGGGGCTGGTCTGCCCGCAGTAGTGGCAGTGCAGCTTGCTGTCCCAGGCGTGCCAGGTGAGGCTTACATCGCAGGCGGTGCAGCCCATGGTGTGCCCGCACTTGCGGCATACCACGCTGGGCGCGTAGCCCCGCCGGTTGATGAACAGCATCGCCTGTTGCCCCTGCGCCATGCAGCGGTCCAGCTCCTCCAGCAGCGCCATAGAGAACATACCCTTGTTGCCCAGGCGTAACTCCTCGCGCATGTCAACCACCGTTACCTCGGGCAGCGGCAGGCCGTTGACCCGGCCGGGCATCTCCAGCAGCGTGTAATCGCCGCGCTGGGCCTTGGCAAAGCTGAGGATGGAGGGCGTGGCGCTGGCCATCAGCGTCACTGCCCCTTCGCGCCGGGCACGGCTGGCGGCCACCTCGCGCGCGTCGTACTGGGGGATACGCTCGGACAGGTAGCTGCCCTCATGCTCCTCATCCACGATGATGAGGCCCAAATCCTCCACCGGGGCAAACACGGCAGAGCGCGCACCGATGACGACCCGCGCGGCACCCATGCGGATGCGCCGCCACTCGTCAAACCGCTCCCCCACCGACAGGCGGGAGTGCAGCACCGCGGCCTCATCCTGAAAGCGACCGCGAAACCAGCTGACCATCTGCGGCGTGAGCACAATCTCGGGCACCAGCACAATGGCGCCGCGCCCCAGGCGCAGGCACTCGCGCACCGCGCGGATGTACACCTCGGTCTTGCCCGAGCCGGTCACCCCGTGCAGCAGAAAGGCCCCTTCGCGCCGCTTGAGCGCGGGCACCAGTTCATCCAGCGCCTCCTGCTGGGCGGCGGTCAGCGTCGGGTCCTCCTCGCGCACCGGGGTATCGGGATACGGCGCGCGCAGCACCTCCTGGTCAAACACACGGGCCACCCCAGCCTCCTCCAGCACCTTGAGGGAGGCCAGCGGGCTGCGCACCAGCAGCGACAATTCGCTCACCGAGTGCACCTGGCCATCGGCCATCAGGTCAATCAACAGGCGGCGCTTGGGCGAGCGGGTCTGCGCCGCGCGCGCGGCCTGGATGCCCTCGCCTTGTACCAGCAGCTGCGCTGCTTTCTGGGTCTTTACGCGTACACGGCCGCCGCGCATCTGCGCCGGAATCATCAGCCGCAGGGTCTCAGCCAGCGGGCAGTGGGCGCTTTGGCTCAGCTCCTGCGCCAGCGCCACCAGCGGCGGCAATATGGCCGGGTAATCCTCCAGCGGGCGGATGATCTGGCGGATTTTGCTCTCCGGCAGGTCGGCCTCATCGGCGTGGCCCAACACATAGCCTTCCTTGACCTGGCGGCCAAAGGGCACCTCCACCCGCGCCCCGATGGGAAGCGCCATCCCCGTGGGAATGGCGTAGGTGAACACCCGGTCCACATCGGCATGGGCAATATCCACAATCACCTGGGCGTAGCGTGGAATCTGGCTCACCCCTTGGCCTTTCGGATTTTGAGCACCTCGTCCAGCAGGCGGTCCGCCGCCTGCCGCTTGCTCATCTTGGGCAGCGCCATGACGGCATTGGGGCTCACCAAGGTGAGGATGTTGGTATCCACGTCAAAGCCGGCGCCCGGCTCGGTGACATCGTTGAGGCAGATGAGGTCCAGGTTCTTGTTCTCCAGCTTGCGCCGGGCCTTGGCCAGGTCGCGGCTGGTTTCGGCGGCAAAGCCGACAAACACCTGCCCGGGCTGCTTGTGCTGGCCCGCGGCCTTGGCCACGTCGGGCGTCTGGCGCAGCGACAGCGTCAGCCCCTCGCCGGGCTGCTTGGTAATCTTTTCGTCGGCTGCCTGCTCGGCCGTGAAGTCGGCCGGGGCTGCCGCCTGAATCAGCACGTCCATCTGGGGCGCGCGGCTGGTGACGGCCTCGTACAAGTCCTGCGTGGTGGTGATATCAACAACCTGTGCCCCGTCTGGCGCGGGCAGGCCAACCGGGCCGGTTACCAGTGTAACCTGGGCCCCACGGGCCAGCAGCGCCTCGGCCACGGCATAGCCCATGCGGCCGGAGGAACGGTTGGTGAGGTAGCGCACAGGGTCCAGCGGTTCGCGGGTGGGGCCGGCGGTAACCAACGCCTTCAGACCCGCGTAGTCACCCTGCGGGGCAAGCAAATGCTCGATGGCCTCCACAATCTCCACCGGCTCGCTCATGCGGCCGGCACCGATGTCGCCGCACGCCAACAGACCGCCGCCCGGGCCCACGGTCTTCATGCCGCGGCCGCGCAGCGTATCCAGGTTGCGCTGGGTGACCTCCGCCTGATACATCTGCGTGTTCATGGCAGGGGCAATCAACACCGGCGCCTTGGTGGCCAGGATAGTGGTGGTCAGCATGTCATCGGCCAGGCCGTGCGCCAGCTTGGCAATCACGTTGGCCGTGGCCGGGGCCACCACCAACAAATCGGCCTTCTGGGCCAGGGCGATGTGCTCCACCTCCCAGAACTGGGGGTTGGCAAAGGTATCGGTAGCCACCGGGTTGCCGCTCATCGTCTGGAAGGTGAGCGGCTGCACAAACTCGCAGGCGTTGCGCGTCATGATAACGTGCACCTGCGCCTGTGCCTTTTTGAGGCGGGAAACCACTTCGCAGGCCTTGTAGGCCGCGATGCCGCCCGTCACGCCCAGTACAATGGTTTTTCCCTTCAGGGTGCTCACCTTACTGTTCATCCTCCAACTTGCGGTGGTAGGCCACCAGCCCGCGGTTGATTTCCTCAATGGCGCTGGCCAGGGGCTTTTCCTCGTCGTGCTGCTCCACCAGGGGCTGTGCGCCATCCATCAGCTGGCGGGCGCGGCGCGCGGCCATCACCACCAGGGTGTAGCTGGAGTCGGTCTTTTCACGGAGCTGTTCGATACCGGGTTTGTTGATGGGCATGGGGGTTCCTCCTTAGTCCTCGTAAATCTCTGGAAAATAGCGGATGGTGCGGTGTTTCTCGGCTAGTATGATGGCGCTCAGGCGCTGAAAGGCCGGGTCAAGCTGATCGTTGACCAGTGCGTACTTGTAGTGTTTGAGCAGGCGCACCTCGCCGTAGGCATTGGAAAGGCGCTTCAAAATCTCATCCGGGTCGTCGGTGTTGCGGGTGTGCAGGCGCTCGCGCAGGGCGGAGTAGCTAGGGGGCAAAATGAACACGCTGACGGTCTCGGGCATCTTCTCCATCACGCTCAGGGCACCCTGGGGGTCAATGTCCAGCAGGATGTTGCGCCCGGCCTCAATGGCGGCCTCCACCTGGCTTTTGAGGGTGCCATAGCGGTGGCCGTGCACGGTGGCATGCTCCAGAAACGCGTCCTCCGCCAGCAGCCGGTCAAACTGCTCGTCCTCCATGAAGTAGTAGTGCACGCCATCCACCTCGCCCTCCCTGGGCTTGCGGGTGGTGGCTGAAACGCTGAACATGATGCTGGGGTCGCTGCGCAGCAATCGCTCGCACAGCGTGCCTTTGCCCGTACCGCTGGGGCCGGATATCACCAACAACATCCCCCTGCGCTGCTCCTTCATGTGCCCGGCTCCTCCCCTTCCATGCTCATGTCACTCCACATTCTGCAGTTGCTCGCGCAGCTTTTCCAGCGCGTTCTTGGCATCCAGCACCAGTTGCGTGATGGCCAGCTCGCTGGTCTTGCTGCCGATGGTGTTTACCTCGCGGTTCATCTCCTGCACCAGGAAATCCAGCCGCCGACCCAGGGGCTGCGAGTCGCCCAGCAGCGCGTTGAGGCTGTCCAGATGGGCGCGCAACCGAGCAAGCTCCTCATCCACGGCGCACCGATCGGCAAACAGCGCCACCTCCTGCGCCAGGCGCTGAGGGTCTATCTCCTCGGGCCGCAGCTGCTTGAGGCGCTCGGTCAGCCGCTGGGCGTAGCGCTCGGGCTGCTGGGGCGCCAGGGCCGCAATCTGCTGATGGATGTCCTCCAATTGGCGGGCAATGCCCTGCATATCTGCCTGCATGGCGGCGCCCTCGCGCTCGCGCGAGGCAATCAGGGCCTCCAGCGCCCCGGCCAAAGCCTGCTGCACCAGCGCGGCTACCATCTGCTCGTCCTCCGCCGCCTGGGTCACCGTCAGCACGCCGGGGGCTGCGGCCAGGTCCGCAAAGCGCAGCCCGCCCGACAGGGACAGGTCCTTCTTCAGGCGCTTAAACGCCTTGTGGTAGGTCTGCGCCAGCGCCATATCCGCCGATACCTGGCGGGCGTCCCCGCGGTGGTTGACATAGGTCAGCACCACATCCACCCGCCCGCGCGACAGCGCGCCGCTAATCTGGCTGCGCATATCGCCCTCCAGGTATTGCATGTCCCGGGGCAGGCGAAAACCAAAGTCCAGGTAGCGGTGATTGACGCTTTTCAGCTCCACCGTGGCCTCCCGCCCGTCCTGTTGAACCGCGTGGCGGCCATAGCCTGTCATGCTGCGCATCCCGTCACCTCCCTGTCAGGAAAGTATACCATATTGGCGAGCAGGTGCCAATCGCTACAACCTGCCCAAATCGGCCAGCGCCGCTTGCGTTTGTCATCAGATTGGGCTCCCTCGCACGTTACGAATGGCGATACAAAAACAAACCCGCCAATCGGCGGGCTGTCAGCGTGCAAAAAATGTCGTATGGTTATGCCTGGCCATCGTCCTTGACATCAATGGTGATAGCGGGCACGGTGGCGCTGCAAACCTTTTGAATGCCATGCTTGCCGCCGCGCTGCTCAATCTTCAGCAGGCCGGCTTCGTTGAGCATCTTGACGTGACTGGTGATGGCGCCACCGGTAATCTGCAGCGATTCGGCAATCGCTGTCATCCGCATGGGGCCTTCCTTCATCAGCAGCTCAAGAATGGCAATTCTGGTATCGGAGGCCATCGCTTTGAACAGAGGCAACCCGTCCCGAAGGGAACGAATAAAACGCTTCATTGAATACTCCTTCTAAAAATATTTCAGCCCCGGTTTCAGCCCGAAACAACTTTAGTATACAATAAGTCGACATACTTTACAATTGATTTTGTTATTAAAATTTAATTAATTTTGGTACTGTCAAATCAAGTTCGCAACTTTGGACTCCGTTTACCATGTCACGCTGCC
>CALNAU010000153.1 GCA_937874275.1 uncultured Clostridia bacterium
GCCGATGCCCTTGCATAGGTGGAAAAACCAAGTCACATGGGGAGGGGATTCTTCTGAAAACCGCCTTTAAAATATACTGCCGCATCGAAGAGGTGATTGTGGGCTTTGGGTTCATGTCCATCGTGGTGCTGACGTTCATGAACTCGGTGCTGCGGGTGTTCAACAAGCCCATCATCATCGCCGATGACGTGTCCCTGCTGCTGTTCAGTTGGGTCGCCTTCCTGGGGGCGGACGTGGCGCTGCGCTACTCCCGCCTGGTCGGTATGGACATTTTGGTGACCAAACTGCCGCCCAAAGTACAGAAAATCATCCAGGTGGTGGTGTATGTCATCATGATTGCCGCGCTGGCGCTGTTTGCCCGGTATGGCTATCAGCTGGCGGTCACCAACTGGATGCGCACCTACAACACCCTGCCCATCTCCTATGGCTGGGTATCGCTCAGCCTGCCGGTATGCAGCGTGCTGATGATATTCACCTGCATCACCAAGCTGGTCAAGGTAATTCAGCACTTCTCCGATGACAGCTACCATGTGAAGCGGGACAACCCCGCCTATGGTGTGCCGGTGGAATCGGATGAGGCGATGGATGCCGTGACACCGGTCTCGGATACATAGGAGGGAGGCAAGTATGCTATTACTCGGCATTGTATTTGTTGTATTGCTGGTCATCAACGTGCCCATCGCCTTTGTGATTGGCATCGCGGGGCTGGCCTGGTTTTCCCAGGCGACCGGGTTCACATTCGCGGTGGCGGCCCAGCGCGTGGTCGCGCAGACGCAGTCCATCGCCTTTTTGGCGGTGCCGTTCTTCATCTTTGCCGGCAACCTGATGAACCATACGGGCATCACCCGGCACCTCATCAGCTTTTCCCGGCTGCTGACCCGGCGCATGGTGGGCGGCATCGCCCAGGTATCCGTGCTGCTGTCCACGCTGATGGGAGGCGTATCCGGCTCCGCGGTAGCGGACGCCTCCATGGAGGCGCGCATTCTGGGGCCGGAGATGCTCAAGCGCGGGTATACCAAGGGCTACGCGGCCGGCGTCATCTGCCTCGCCTCGCTGATTACGGCCACCATCCCCCCATCCCTGGGGCTGATTCTGTACGGCTTTGTGGGCGGCGTGTCCATCGGCAAGCTGTTTGTGGCGGGCATCGTGCCCGGGCTGATGATGATGGCCATCCTGATGGTCACCGTGCATATCACATCCAAGAAGCGCGGCTTTGACCTGCCGGACCCCAACGCCAAGCGGCCCACCTGGCCGGAAATCTACGCGGAGCTCAAGCAATCCATCTGGGCGCTGATTTTCCCGTTGATTCTGATTGTGGGCATTCGCTTCGGCCTGTTTACCCCGACGGAGGCGGGCGCCTTTGCCGTGGTGTACGCGCTGGTCATCGGCATTTTTGTGTACAAAGAGCTGACGTGGAAAAAGTTCCTCAGCGCGCTGAAGGATTCCTTCATCGACAATGGTGGCATCATCCTCATCATCGCGCTGTCGGGCATCTTCGGCTACGCGCTGACGGTGGAACGCACCCCGGTGATGCTTGGCAATCTGCTGTTCAGCATCACGGAGAACCCCAGCCTGCTGATGATTCTCATTGTGCTGCTGCTGGTGGTGCTGGGCATGTTCATCGACAGCAACGTCAATATCCTGCTGCTGACCCCGCTGTTTTTGCCTACGCTGACCAAAATGGGTGTAGACCCGGTGCACTTCGGCATCGTCATGATGACCATTGTGACCATGGGG
>CALNAU010000154.1 GCA_937874275.1 uncultured Clostridia bacterium
AGGGTGTCCTGATAGGTGTTGGTGATGGTCACCTGGCTTTGGCCGTCCCTGGTGATGCTGCGCAAGTAGCCCGGCGGAGCAATAAAATTATTCAGGTTGCCTGCCAGCTGGGGATCGCGGATTTGCACCACCGTATAATCGATGGGGTCGTTATTAACATCCACCAATGGCAGGTTGTCAAGCGAAAAGGTATGGGTGAACGTATCCTGGTCAACCGGAATGGATTGCGTGTGAAGCGGGGTCACCAATGTCAGGCGGTGTCCCTGCGGTGTCAACTGATCGGGCACCCGCGTCGCCAGCGCGAAATAGGTGGGGATGCGCTGCTGCGACGTATCATTGAGCCAATGATTGGTGGCAGTAACGCTTGTGACAGGCGCGGCCGATGCCGCGGTT
This sequence comes from uncultured Clostridia bacterium, assembly GCA_937874275.1. Lineage (GTDB taxonomy): Bacteria > Bacillota > Clostridia > Christensenellales > Aristaeellaceae > UBA1038. Next base: position 394 of record CALNAU010000154.1, read on the forward strand.
GGTGCGACGCATAAAGCGATAAAAAGGATGGCCAACAGACCCAGGCTGATTCGCTTTACAAACAAGCTATGTCTCATTGCCATAGAATATTTCCCCCCACCATCCATGCTGTGCATCAGCATACAAGATTGGCGAGGGTTTGTACATATGAAATTTGTGGGGCATGGCCGCACCTTATCATGAGCGGGCTGCCGTGCTATAATCATATGTGAAGCAATATGTGCAGCTGCGCCGGGGGGTATCCATCGGCGCCGCCACCGACTAACACGCGGCAGATAAAGGGGTATGGTCATGCAGGAAATCAAGTGTCCCCATTGTGGCAAGGTATTCACACTGGATGAGGCGGGGTACGCGGATATATTGAATCAAGTCCGCAATGACGCCTTCCACCATGAGCTGGCGGAGCGGCTGGCGCTGGCCGAACGGGACAAGAAGGCGGCCATCGAGCTGGTGCAGTCCAGGCTGGCCGGTGAGATGGATAGAAACGTGGCGCAGAAGAACATTGAGATTGAGCGCCTGAAGGCCGAGCTGAAGACCAGCGCGGAGCTGATGCAGGCGACGGCGCAGGGCAAGCTGCAGGAGGAAATGTTCAAAAAGGACACGGAGTTGGCGCGCCTGCGGGAGGAAATCAAATCCGCTTCGGTGGTCAGCCAGCTCGCCCTCAAGGAAGCGGTCGGCCAGGTTGAGAAGGAGCGGGACGGCCTGCAGCGCGACCTGGAGGCCAAGCAGCTGGAGCAGAAGCTGATGGAATCCTCCCTGCGGGAAAAGTATGAGACCCAAATCAAGGACCGGGATGACGCGATTGAGCGCCTGAAGGATATGAAGGCCAGGCTGTCAACCAAGATGGTGGGCGAAACGCTGGAGCAGCACTGCGAGGTGGAGTTTGCCAAAATCCGCTCCGCCGCCTTCCCCAGGGCATACTTTGAGAAGGACAATGACGCGAGGAGCGGCAGCAAGGGCGATTTCATCTTCCGCGAGGCCGACGAGGCGGGCACGGAGTTCATCTCCATCATGTTTGAGATGAAAAACGAGAACGATGAAACCGCGACCAAGAAGAAGAACGAGGATTTTTTCAAGGAGCTGGACAAGGACCGCAAGGAAAAGGGGTGTGAGTACGCGGTGCTGGTCACTTTGCTTGAGCCCAACAACGAGCTGTACAACGCGGGCATTGTCGATGTCTCCCACCGGTATGAGAAGATGTATGTGGTGCGGCCGCAGTTCTTTATCCCCATTATCACCCTGTTGCGCAACGCGGCCATGAACTCCCTGCAATACAAGACCGAGCTGGCGCTGATGCGGGCGCAGAATATCGACATCTCCAACTTTGAGGATCAGCTGAACCAGTTTAAGGACGCATTTGGCCGCAACTACGACCTGGCCGCCAGGCGGTTCCAAACGGCGATCGACGAGATTGACAAATCCATCGACCACCTGCAGAAAACCAAGGAGGCCCTGCTGGGCGCCGACCGCAACCTGCGCCTGGCCAACGACAAGGCACAGGATGTGACCATCAAAAAGCTGACGCGGGGCAACCCCACGATGGCGGCGAAGTTCGCGGAATTGGAGAAATAACGGTATTCATAAAGCCAGCCTGTGTCGTTGATGGTTGACCATGAGCGATGCGGGCTTTTTTGTATATAGAAAACCCCGCGCTAGGCGTGGGGTTCAAGAGAGCTTATAGC
>CALNAU010000155.1 GCA_937874275.1 uncultured Clostridia bacterium
AAACAGAAAGGAGCGCGATGCACATGGCCAAGACACTCACCATCGTCCAGATGAACGACACCCATGCCAGCCTGTTTGAGCATGGCGACACACGCTACACGCCCGACGGCTTCAAGGTGGAGACGCTGGGCGGCTATCCGCGCATCATGACCAAGGTGAAGGAGTATCGCGCGCAATATCCCGGCGAGGTGCTGCTGCTGGATAATGGCGATACCCTGCACGGCACCTACGAGGCGGTGCAGAGCAAGGGCGAGGTGATGATACCCTACCTGAAGGCGCTGGACGTGGACGCCATGACGTTCCATTGGGATGCCGCCTATACCCCCAAGCATCTGAAGGGCCTGGAGGCCAAGCTCGGGTATCCCATCCTGGCGGTCAATGTGTATCACCGAGATACGCGTGACCTGTATTTTGAGCCCACCGCCATCCTCGAGCGCAATGGGCTCAGGATTGGCATCGTGGGGGTTGCGTCCAACATCATTCAGAAGAATATGCCGCCCAAGTTCTGGGAAGGCGCGGATTTCACCGACGGCATTGAGGAAACCAGGGAGCACGTGAAGCGGCTGCGCAAGGAAGGCGTCGACCTGGTGGTCGTGCTATCCCACTTGGGTTATCCGCAGGATATCGCGTTGCTGGAACAGGTGGAGGGCATTGATCTGTGTCTCTCCGGCCACACCCACAACCGCGTGCGCAGCCCGCAGAAGGTGGGCGGGGCCTACATCATCCAATCGGGCGCGCTGGCCAGCGCCATCGGTTTCCTGCGCCTCACGGTGCAGCGGGGCAAGATTGCGGACATTCAGCACGAGTATGTGCTGCTGGACCGCTCGGTCAAGCAGGACCGGGCTATGCATAGAATGCTGCGAGAGGATGAGGCGCTGAACGCGTACAAAGCGCATCTGGATGTGCCTGTTGGCCGCAGCCGCATCGACCTGCACCGTGCCAGCTCATTCTACGGCACGATGGATTACCTGCTGCTGGATGCCATGCGCGAGGCCACCGGCTTGCCCATCGCCTTCTCCAACGGTTGGCGCTACGGCGGCGCCATCCGGAAGGGCCCCCTGACCCGGCGGGACCTCTATCGCATTGTGCCCATGGACCCGGTGCTGCAGACGGCGGAGTTGACCGGGGAAGAGATGGTTGGATTGGCTACACTAAATCGGACAGAAAAGATAAGGAGATGGTATAGTCCGGGAGGACGAAATGAAGGGGGAGACCATGT
>CALNAU010000156.1 GCA_937874275.1 uncultured Clostridia bacterium
CGGATGCGCCGCAGGCTGTCCAGGTAGTTGCCCAGGGAGTCCTCCACAAATTCCCAGGCGGTGATGTTGGGCGAAATATCAAACAGCACATGGTCCCCCGTGAACATCAGCGCCTCATCTTCCAGGTAATAGCACATGTGCCCGGGCGTGTGGCCGGGCATCAGGATGCAGTGCAGCTTGAGCCCGCCGAAAGTCAGCACCTGACCGTCCTGCAGCTCCTCATAGGTAGCTGCATCAACCGCCGCCAGCGACAGCGCCGGGTTGGAGCTGGCGATGGTGCGCAATTCATCCTGCGGGAAACCCGCCGCGATGAACAGCCGGGTCAGCCCTTCCTCGCCCACGCGGTTGTGCCCGCTGTAGCGGTCCAGCACCACCCGGTCGGCAGCGCTAATGAGGATGGGCTTGCCCTTGCCCACAAACTCCGGCGCCAGCCCGGCGTGGTCGGCATGCATGTGGGTGAGCAAGATGGTGGTTTCCTCCCGCGCGATGCCAAGCTCCGCCAGACCTGCCCGCAGCGCCTCTCGACACGCGTCCAGCCGAAACCCCGTATCGATCAGCAAGTATTCCCCCTTGCCACGAATCACATACGCGTTCAGCTCCCGCAGCGGGTTGCCCGGCAGAGGTACCGGGATTCGATACACATTGTTGAAGATTTTTTCTGTGTGCAATAGGATGCTCCCTTGCTGTGTTCACCCGAACAGCTAACTCACCGATGGGATGTGCATAAGGGTATTCATTGAAGATGCGAATGTCAAGGGACCTATCTCGATACAAAACCATAGGATGCCCCCACATGTGTCCCCATTTGTGCCCAATAAGGGAAATTAGACCTCCGCGCACTCAGTGTCCAGCATCTGAAAAGGGCGAAACCCCTTGATTTATCAAGGGGTTTCGGTGGTGGGATTAACTGGGCTCGAACCAGTGACCCCCACGATGTCAACGTGGTACTCTAGCCAACTGAGCTATAATCCCAGAGCAAAAATGATTTTAGCATGGTTTGGGCCGAATTGCAAGATAAAAATCTCGGGTTCGCTCAATATGCGGGGTGATTTTGGGCCTATTGCCTGCTATTTCGCAGGACCTCCAGCATCTCAGCGAAGCTCCGGAATCGGTGGCTGGCTGGATAATCCGGGTAGAAGCCGTCCGGGTCGAAGAGGATGCTGTCGATGCCAGCGTTGTGCGCAGCATCCACGTCAATGGGGCGGTCGCCCACCATGACACAGTCGGCGGGGCTGAGAGCGTGTTTTTCAATCAGGTGCAGCAGGGCATCGGGCGCGGGCTTGTGGGGAAAGCTATGCTCGTGGGTGACCATGTCCACAAACAGGCCCTCCAGCCCGCGCAGCGCCAACGCTTCGGGGCCGCTGCGGTCCCGGTGGGTGTACAGGTAGTTGCGGCTGCCAAGGCGAACAACCTTGTGCAGCACATCGGCCGCGCCAGGGTAGGCAATCAGGCCCTCCGGGCCTTCTCCCTCGGCATTGGCGAAATAGAGCCGCAGCAATTCCTCGCGCTCGGCCTCATCCCGACCCAAAGTTTGAGCGGCATGGCCCAGCGTGATTTTGACCAGGCGCAGCACCTCATCATCAGAAACACCTATCCCCTTGAGGCGCAGGCCCTTTTGAAAGGCCCGCACCACCCGGGGATAGGTGTCAAACAGGGTTCCGTCAAAATCCCAGAACCAGTGTGTGTAGCGCAGCAATTACTTCAGCGTGGGGGCGGGCAGCTCGCTGGTGCAGTGTGGGCAGCGGGTGGCGGTATCGGCCACGGGCCCCAGACAGAAGGGGCACTTGCGCACTTCGGGGGCGGGGGCCGCTTCCTGCTTCTTACGCAGGCTGGAAATCAGCTTGACGAACAGGAAAATGCACAGCGCCATCAGGACGAAATCAATGACGGTCTGGATGAACAGGCCGTAGTTGAGCGTGGCCACGCCGGCTTCCTTGGCCGCCTCCACCGAGGCGTAGGGGGTTTCGGTATTGGCCAGCTGCAGGAACAGGCCGGATACGTTGGTGCCGCCCGTAATCAGGCTGAGGATGGGCATAAAGATATCGTTGACCAGGCTGGTCACAATCTTGCCGAAGGCCGCGCCGATGATAACACCGACGGCCATATCCATGACATTGCCCTTGAGGGCGAACTCTTTGAATTCCTTGATAAACTTTTTCATTCCACTTTACTCCCTTCTGAAATCGCGCCCATGATAGCATACCCTGCCTGTTGTTTCAAGCCATCCGCAACAGAACAAGCGATATTTGGACCTTTCCCAAGAAGCGAAAATCTGCTCCGTGCGCGCAGCGAGCTTTCCGTTTTCGCGCATAGGAGATTGTGCCGTAACATGATATACTATACAAAACAACCATTCGGAGGAACCCTCATGAACGAACAGGAAATCAAGACGCTGCTGGACGCGCACGCGGTGATTCGTCCGGGGCATTTTCTACGCGCATCGGGCCGGCACAGCGACCACTATGTGCAGTGCGCCGGCCTGTTCCGGCAGGCGGCGGTGGGCGAGGTGATCGGGCGCGAGTTGGCCGGTCACTTTCGCGATGCAGGGGCGCAGGCTGTGTTCAGCGCTGCCGTGGGCGCCATATTGCCGGGGTGGGAGGTCAGCCGGGCGCTGGGCCTGCCCTTCATCTACTGTGAACGCAAGGACGGCGCGATGACGCTGCGGCGCGGGTTCTCCATCGAGCCGGGCACCGCCGTGCTGATTGTGGAGGACGAGGTGCAGACCGGCACCAGCGTGCGCGAGATGACTGAAATTGTGCGCGCGCTGGGCGGACATGTGGTGGGCGTGGGCTGCATTGTGGACAAATCAGGCGGCACGCTGAGCTTGGATGCCCCCTTCGCCGCGCTGTACACCCAGCGGGTGGAGCACTACAGCCACAAGGCCTGCCCGCTGTGCGAGGCCGGCATCCCGCTGGACGCCCACGGTTAAGCTTTGATTGCCCGCGTAGCGACGAAACTGGGCACGCCATATTCCTTCAGGCGGCCTTCGCCGTTGGTATCCTCATACAGGTGCGTCAATTGAAAGCCCGCCTCCAATTGCCCGCCCAGCTGCTCCTCCAGCGTGTGGGAAAACTGCACCCCCTCATCGTTGGCCTGTGCCTTGGCCATCAGGGCAGTGTCCTTCAGAGGATTGTAAGGCAGGCGGTAGGTGAGGGTGGTCTCCGCGTCATCAAACAGGTAGTTGTATCCCACGTCCATGCCGGCCAGCAAAATGCCGCCCGGACGCAACACGCGGCAGCACTCCTGCCACAGCGGGCGTACCTCCTCAATATAGCAGTTGCTCACCGGGTGAAAAATCAGGTCAAAGGCCTCGTCCGCAAAGGGCAGGGGCTTTGTCATGTCGTGGCGCACGATGGAAATGTCATACCCCTCGCGGGCTGCCACCATGCGCTCGCTCTCCAGCTGTTTCTCCGAATAATCCAGCACCGTGCACACCGCGCCCAACGCCGCGAAGATGGGCATCTGCTGTGCGCCGCCCGAGGCCAGGCCCAGTACCCGGCAGCCCGCCAGCGGCGGGAACCAAGCCTTTGGCACGGGCTTGTTGGGCGTGAGCACCATCTGCCACGCCCCCGCTTTGGCCCGGGCATACGCGTCCCGGGAGATGGGCACCGCCCACTCCCAGCCCTCCTGCGCCCAGCGGTCAACGGTGCGGGCGTTGATATCCTGATAGCGGTCGGTCATGCTGTTTCGCCCTCCTGCTGCTGCATGGCGCGGATGTCCGCCTCGGCGGCCGTCACCAGCAGCATCTTTTCCCCTGTAAAGGTCACAAACCCGGCCGGCGCGCCGGATGGCTTTTTGACATATTTGCGCAGTGTATAGTTGACCGGCACGGCAGCCCCCTGCCCCCTGCTGTACCAGGCGGCCAGCTTGGCGGCCTGCAGCAAGGCGGCGTCCGATATCTCCCTGCCTTGCAGGGACACGATGACGTGTGAGCCCGGCATGTCCTTGGCGTGCAGCCACAGGTCGGTGCCCTGGGCGGCCTTCAGCAGCCGCTCATTTTGCAGGCTGTTTTTGCCCACCTGGATTTCAAAGCCGTCGTCGCTGCGGTAGCGCAGCGGCTGCCCCGCCTTGTCGGGGCGCTTTTGCTTGGCTCTGGTTTCACGGCGAATGAGCCCGGCCTCGCGCAGGGGCTCCTTGATTTCGCCGATATCCTGCATGGTGTCCGCCTGTTCCAGCGCGTACAGGGCATCGCCCAGCAGCGTCAGCTCGCGCAGGGTGTTCTCCCGCTGCTGGGCCGAGGTGCGGCGCGCCACGGCGGCCTTGCGGTATTTCTTGAAGTAGCGCTGCGCGTTCTGCGCCGGGGTGAGGGCCGGGTCCAGCGTCACCTTAAGCTCCGCGCCATCATAGTAGTTGGGCAGCATCACCTCGGTGGCCCCACGGCCCACCAGGTGAGCATAGGCGGTCAGCAGTTCGCCGGCCACGCGGTGCTCCTCCATGCGCTCAGCCTGGGCCATCTCTTCCTCCTGGATGGCCAGTTTTTTGAGGGTGCGCTCCTCCGCCGTCTTAAGCGACCGGCGGAAGGCGGATGTACGTTGGGTCAGGCGGTCGCGGCGGTCCCGCTCGTAGTACAGGGTGTCCAGCGCCGCGGACAGGCTGTCCTGCGGCTGCTGCCAGGCCCGGGGCAGGCTGAGAAACGGGAAGGGCAGCGCGTCCCGGGGTACGCCGGTCTCCTCCACATACAGCTGCGGGTCATTCATCTCGGGCAGGCCCCGTAACAGCCCGGCCAGGGCATCGCAAAAGGCGCTCAGGTTCAGCTCCTTCAGCTGCGGCTGCTCCTGCCCGGCCAGGCGCAGGCAAAGCTCCCGCGCGGAGGCCGCCCCCAGGCCGGACACCACCGCGGCCAGCGCCTTATCCGCGCGCCCGCCCTCGGCCGCCAGGCGGGCGCACAGCGCCGCGGCCTCGGCTTCCTCGGGGGCAATTTTGTCCTGCGCGGGCGGCAGCTGAAAGGCGGCGCCGGGCAGCATGCGGCGCACGCGGCTCATGTCATCGGTGACGTGGCGCAGGCAGTCTACAATGATGCCGTCCTGCACCAGGCTCAGGTTGCTGTGGCGGCCCATGGCCTCGAAATACAGCTGCTTTTCACGCAGCTCGCCCAGGTCGTCATAGGCGCTGATGTCGATGCGCAGCAGACGGTCGCCGTGCAGCTGGCTCACGCCCAGCACCCGGCCGGAAACCAAGTGCTTGCGCATCAGCATACAAAACACCGGTGCCTCGGGCAGGCTTTCATAGGGCTTGTCGGTCAGGTGCAGGCGGGTGCCGGTGGGGTTGGCGTTGATGAGCAGGCGGTGGTTCTGCCCGCCCGCGCGGATGGCCAGCACCACCATATCCTTCTCGGGCTGCTGCACGCGGTCCACGCGGCCGCCCGCCAGCTTGTCGTTGAGTTCCCGGGCGATAAAGCCCAGCGTCAGGCCGTCCAGTGCCATGCGCGCCTCCTTGTGTTCAATCACCGCCTATGATACGGGAAATGCCCCCGCCGCGCAATGCGCAACAAAAAAGGCACCCGCACGGGGCGCCTATGTGCTCGGCCATTCAGTTCGCTATGCCTCGCCGATTGGCCCCGTAATCTCCCGGTCGGCAAACAGGGCGGAGACACCGCCCGTGTGCCAGAACACCACGGTGCTGCCCGGCTTGACCTTGCCCTGCCGCACCCAGTCGAGCAACCCCGCGAAGGCCTTGCCGGTGTATACCGGGTCCAGCATCAGGCCTTCCTGCCGTGCCATCAGGTGGATGGCCCGGGTGCCGATGTCGCTGGGCTGCTCGTACCCCGGGGCGTAGTAGCCGCGGTCCACATGGATATCCGCCGCCGTCGCCCGCGCGTCGCTGCCCAGCAGCGCCAGGGCACCGTTGCACAGATCGGCGCTTTGTTGCTCGTAGTCGTCATCCAGTGGGCTGTCGGCGATGCCGATGACCCGCGCCCGGTCGCCCAGCGCCAGGTGCCCGCCCACCATGCCGCCCAGCGTGCCGCCGGTGCCCGTGGCGCTGAACACATAGTCCGGCGCGATGCGCAGCGCCAGGCACTGGGCCATCAGCTCGGCATAGCCCATCACATAGCCCACCGAGCCCATGGCGCTGGCACCGCCCGAGGGCAGCTCGCAGCACCGGCGCCCTTCCCGCGCCAGCTCGTCCATGCGCGCGCGGCCCAGGGCTTGGCGGCGCCGCTTCATCTGGGCCTCAGGCTCGTCCGGCACATAGTCCAGCACATGCACCTCCGCGCCCAATATGCGGTTGAGCAGCAGGTTTGCGCGCACGTTGCGGGCGTCCCGCTCGCTGCAGGGGTTGAGGCACAGCACCGGGTGCAGCCCCAGCCTGCGGCAGGCGGTGGCCGTCTGCATGGCGTGGTTGGATTGCACCGCCCCGTAGGTGAGCACGGTGTCGTAGCCCTGCCGCACGATGTCGCCCATCAGGTATTCCAGCTTGCGGATTTTGTTGCCGCCAAACAGGTTCATACCCGTCAGGTCGTCCCGTTTGATGTAGAGGTTGACGCCCAGCTGCTCCGACAGCCTGTCCAGCCGGTGCAAGGGCGTCGGGAAAAAGCCCAGCCGCGCGCGGGGCAGCGCCTGGGCTTTGGTTTGCATTTGTTCAATTCGGTCTTTCATGCGAAAGGCTCAGCCTTCCCGGTTGATGGAGCCCACGATTTCCTTTTCGGAGAACAGCGCCGTGGCCCCGCCCGTGTGCCAGAACACCACGGTGTCACCGGGCTTTACCTTGCCCTGCTTGACCCAATCGAGCAGGCCGGCGAATGCCTTGCCGGTGTATACCGGGTCCAGCATCAGGCCTTCGGTACGGGCCAGCAGGCGGATGGCGTCCGACGCCGCCTCGCTGGGTTGCTCATAGCCCGGCAGGTAGTAGCCGCGATCCACCGTGAAATCGGCCGCGCTGACGCGCTCGTCGCTGCCCAGCCAGGCCAGCGCCTTGTTGCACAGCTCGGCGCAATAGGCCTCGTATTCGTCGTTCTTGCGGCTGACGGCGATGCCGACCACCTGCGCCCGATCGCCCACCAGGTGGTGGCCCGCCACCAGCCCGGCCTGGGTGCCGCCGCTGCCCGTGGCGCAGAACACATACCGCGGGCTGACGCCCGCCTGCTGACACTGCTCCATGAGCTCCGCATAGCCGTCGGCGAAGGCGGCCGCCCCCACGTGGCTGGAGCCGCCCATGGGCACGTCGTAGCACTTGTGCCCGGCTTGGCGCATGCGCGCCACGTGCTCCTTGCCCGTTTGGAAACAGCGCTGCTCGGTCTGCTGCTCGGTCTCGCCCGGCTCGCTCTGGATGACATGCATTTCGGCGCCCAGAATGCGGTCCAGCAGCATGTTGGCGCGGATGTCGTTCTCATCGGGGT
>CALNAU010000157.1 GCA_937874275.1 uncultured Clostridia bacterium
GGCGAACCGTATTCCGTGGAAGTACCGCGTTGCAGCGGCTGCTTCTGGTGGTCGCTGGTGTCTTAATGGTGGCCGCTGTCGCATTAACTGTCAACTATGTCATTCAGGGCAACGCCACCCGGCGCACACAGGAAGAGCTGCGTGCCCAGCTGGACAGCGAGGCGACCGCCGAACCATATGCTGAAGCGACCGTTTCGCCCACTGCTGAACCCGTGATGGTCGCCCAGAATGCCAATCCTCAGCCCGTGGCCCCTGTGGTGACACCCTACCCGCTGCCGGCCGCCAACGCGGCCATGCGGCCTGAGTTCCTATCCTTCTTCCGCAAAAACAATGACATGGCCGGGTGGCTGAAGGCAGATGCTTTCAGCGATATCGATTTTCCCGTTGTGAAGCGCGACAACAACTATTACGTTTACCGGGATTTTTACGGACGCGACAACATGGCGGGCACCGTGTTTATGGATGCCGACAACAGCATTCTGCCCCAGGATCAGAACCTCATTTTGCACGGACACAACATGAAGAACGGCACCATGTTCGGCAAGCTGGCCCGCCTACTGGAGCGGCATGTGCTGCTGGACGCGCCTTTCTTCCAGTTCAGCACCCTGTACGACACGCAGGTCTATGTGCCTTACGCGATTTCCGTGGTGTCCATTGAGCCCAGTGACCCGCGCTACCTGTCCATGATTGTGCCGCGCTTTGGCGATCCCCAGGCGCAAACAGGCTATGTTGATGCCCTGCGTCGCTTTTCGGCATTCAATCTGCCGGTGGATGTGGGCCCCAACGACCGCATGCTGACGCTGATTACCTGCCACGGCAAGGAGGACAGCGAGCGCTTGGTGGTGGGCCTGCGCGCGATGCGCCCGGATGAAAACAAGGAGAGCATCAAAGCCCTCCTTGTGGATCAAACCAGTACCAATTAATTAATTACCGCTTGACGGTCACCTGAAATGTTGTATGGCACTTTGGACAGTTCACTGTCATGGTGCCAATTTTCTTTTGCAGCCGCAGCGTGGTGTGGCAGTTGGGGCACGCGCGGTAGCGATGGGTGTTGCGCTCCTTGAAACGGTTGATGGTCTGCATCACTTTTTTTCGCACGCCGTCGCGCAGTGCCAGGTACTTGCGGTTCTCGGCCGCGCGCTTGGCCAGCTGCTTTGAAAATACGCGGTAAAACCCGAACACCAACGGCACCAGCGCCAGATACATCACGATGGGGGAACGAAGGAACATGTTGAGCACGATCAACACCAGATAAAGCACAATCAGCGCCTTGTACAGCGGGTCCGGCCCATAGCGGCCGCGCATCAGGGCAGCTAGTTTATACCGCCAGTTGTTCATGCAATAAAATCCTTTCAAAACAAATCAAAATCGGGATACAGTAAAAGTAAAATAGATGTTTTGTTAACACCCGCAGCACATCCGGGCAAAACACAACCCCAGGCACAGCGGGCTGACGCCGAAGTTGGGGATGCCAAAGCCTTGACTGCGCGTATTGTAGGAGGCAGAGCCTGCCACAATCTGCTGACGGATGCTCTGATAGGTCGCGTTGCCGGGCTCCATCTGAATGGCTTGGTCGATGTGCTGCATGGCGGTGACGGTGTTGCCGCTGCCATAGTTGGCGATGGCGCTGAGGTAGTACCATTGGCCATTGCGCTGGTTGATTTGGCTGAGGGCATACAGCGCCTCGCTGTAGCGCATGGCGTTGATATACTGCCTCACCGGGTCAAACTGGTCGCCCTGACGCTGATGCTGCTGCTGCGTTTGCTGTGTGCGGTAGGCACCGCGGAAGAACTCTTCAAACGGGTTATACCCGCCATATCCGCCATAGCGTCCATACCCGCCGTAGCTCTGGTAGGGGTTGCCGCCGGGGCGGCTGCCGGCGTTGGGCTGCGAATAATCGGTATAGCTGGCGCGGCCCGACTTGATTTCCTCATAGGCCACGTTGACCTCGCTCATTTTGGTCTGCGCCGTTTTGTCGCCGGGGTTGAGGTCGGGGTGGTACTTCTTGGCCAGCTTGCGGTAGGCGGCAGTTACTTCCTGCTGTGTGGCATTGCGCGAAACGCCCAGCACCTCATAGGGATCTCTCATGTGGTGGGCGCCTCCTTTCGCTGCCGGGCGCTGTACTTGGTCCAGACGCCGGAATACAGTATGTTTTCAAGCAATTCTCCGTTGCGCGGCACATGCAATCGGTCATAGCAGGCAGCGCATTGTGCCATTTGCAGCTGCAGCAGGGCCTCGTGACGCTCTGTGGGGACGGCAATCAGGGGATTGTATCGCTCCTTGCGGATGTCCTCTTTCAAGTCCATCACCGCATCCATCAGGTAGATAAACCGCCCCAGGGCAAAGCCGAAGTCACGCAGGGCATCCGCCCGCCCATCGGCATCATCCGGCACAAACAGTTCGCCCAACAGGCGGCCAAAGGCATTGGCCGGCAGATCCGGGTTGATTTCACCGTCCTTCTCCATGGCCGACAGGTCGCGCAGGCACTGGTCAATGGTCTCGCTCTGTCGAGGGTGGCGCGCGCGGGCTTCCTGCGCCGTTCGCTCAAACAGCTTGGCCTGGGAGAGCGACAGCAGGCTGCGGTCGTCCGCCCAATCATCCAGGGATTTGGCATGCGCCAGAATCAGGTTCATATCGGCGGCGTAGGGTGTGTACTCGCTGAGGAACACGCTGCGCTTTTTGAGCGGATGCACCGCGCAGCGCATCTGGCTGTAGCTTGGCGTTTCATCGGCCAGGGATGACAGCAACAGGATGAGAAACGCCATGTCATAGGTCAGCGTCAGGCGGCAGGTCAGGCCGTGCTGATTGCCCAGCTGTACGCACAGGCCGCAGTAAGAAGCCTGGTACAGCTCACGCTGCTGGGGGGTCAGTTTATCCAGGTTGGCTACGACATATCCAAACATGGGCATCCTTTCTAAAGAAGGGAGTCGATGGCATGGGTAATGAGCCTATTTGTCATTATACAACAAATACAGCAGGATTGCATCGCAAAATCCCTGATTCTCTGCATGGGGCATAGGAAAAGGCCTGCCGTTTATGGTATACTGGCTGAAGGAAAGGGGAGTACAAACGAATGGACGCAGACCCTCTCGGTTGGACTTTGGTAATTCTTTTATTCCTATACCTGCTTTACGCCTTGTTAACCGCCGCGGAGACCGCGGCGAGAACCCTCAATAAAAACAAGCTGCGCAGGCAGTCCGACCAGGAGGATGCAAAGTCGGATCATCTTGTCCGCTTTGCGCAAAAGCTGACCGATACGCCCTCCGGCCTGCGCGCATGCCTGGCCTTTGTTGGCTTTTTGTCTGCCGGCCTGGCCGTATGGGCGATTGCGCTGCCGTTGGCTCAGGTGTTCATCAGCTGGAACACCTTGCCTTGGCTGTCACCGGTTGTACTCACCTGGGCGGCGATGCTGCTGGTGCTGGTGTTGCATACCTTTATGCTGATGGCGCTGGCTACCTTGCTGCCGCGCAACCTGGCCAACCGTCAGGCGGAGGCCACGGCCCGCAGGCTGCATTGGCTGGCCAATTCGGCCAACACGCTGTTTTTGCCACTGGCCAAGCTGTCTGTGCTGACCTGCAACGCCATCCTTCGTCTGATGGGCATCGACCCGGATGAGGAGATTGAACGCCTCACCGAGGACGAGATTCGTCTGCTGGTGGATGTAGGCGAGGAAAAGGGCGCCATCGAGGAAACCGAACGCGACATGATTGAAAATGTCTTCGAGTTCAACAACCTGACGGCGGCCGACTCCATGACTCACCGCACCGACATGTGGGCCATCTGGGTGGATGACACCTGGGAAGAAATCACCCGCATGATCGAGACCACCGGGCTGTCCCGCTTCCCCGTATATGAGGAGGACCTGGACGACATCATCGG
>CALNAU010000158.1 GCA_937874275.1 uncultured Clostridia bacterium
TCATGCGGTTCCTTTCAGTCGAACAAGGATTCTATCTGGATTCCGCTTCCATCAGGCGCAGACGGCTGTCCGTGCAGCGCGCCAGCCAGGTTCGGGTTGGGAAAACCTCACTACTTGGCCACCGCCAAGCAGCAACTCATCCTGTGCCAATACAGGCAGCAAAAGCAACATGAGCAGCAAAAAGCTGCAGCCCCGCCTCATCACAACGATTCCTCCCCGCCCATGGCCTGCTGCACCAGCTTCACCCAGTCGGCCAGCACAAAGTGGGTCAAATCATCCGGCGGCAGCTGGGCCTTATAATATCGCGTCGCATCGTTGTGCGTCACGGAAAACCCATCCACCTCCGGCCGCAATATCCGCTCGTGCGATGTGCTCAGGGCATCATCCGGCGCATCTGCGAGCATGGTCAGGTGGGATAATTTCCACTGCCCGTCTACCCGCGCGAAGTAGGGACGCAGCCGCACGCCGCTTTCCGCCACAAAGGCTGACATGGACAGCAGGCTATCCGCCCAGCGCAGCTCATCCGGCCACTGGGCGCCGGGGCCCAGGATGGGCGCTATCTGCCCCTTCTTCACCCAGTCATCCGCCTCCCGCACATAGTGGGCCAGCGCGGTGTCTTCCCCCACTTTCAGCAGGGCATAGGCCTCATCACGCTCGATCACCAGCGGCGGCGCCGCTTGGTAGCTCATCTGCTACTCAAGCCCGCGCAGCTGATCATAAGGGCCTGTGTAGTGCGGCGCTTCGGCTGTGTTGCTCAGCCAACGCTCGGGCACGAAGAAGGCCAGCTGGTCATTCACCGCCACGTGCCACCAATCACCCAGGTTGGCCATCAGCCACAGCTGCGTGCCGTTTTGCACCGCGTGTCCCACGCTCCCCTGCCTGTGGGGGTAGGGATACGTGTAGATTGGCCGCTCGCCATCCCCGCCGGGAAAGTCCAGCTGCGCCTGGCCCCAGAACAACCGTGCCGGGTCATCCTGCGGGCAGGTGTCCCGCGTGATTGACACCGCGCCACGGGGCAGGTAGCCATAGCGGCCCTGGGCTGTGCGGATGAGGTGATACCGCTCGCTCTCCCCCACCAGCAGCACACACTCACCCCAGGCACACAGGCCATCCTGCGCGTCCCGCCGGTCCGCGTATAGCCAGGTCACATCGGCCTCTCCCAGGGGCTGTACCAAGCCGATGCGGATGCCCGCCGGCTGAGCCGCGGGCTGCGCCAGACAGTTCATGGGCAAGTAGCCGAAGGTATCCTCCCCCCATCCACTGTCGCGCACCACCTGATTATCCAGCGTGAAAAACCAGCCGTTGCCCAGGTCAATGCCCTTGATGGCAACGCCTTCATAGAGGGTCATGCGGCTGGGTGCGCCCGGCTCGGGCCGCAGCAGCACAGGACAATCCCGCGTCAGGGTCATGGATTGCGTCTGGTTGTAGGGTAGGCTGTCCATGGGCAGCGTCAACAGCCAGTCACGCGGGAAAAACTGCTGTGGCTCGCCCGCCTGCGATTGGGTCTACACATGCACAAACCCCTGCACCTCCCCCAGCCAGGCAAGTCCGGCTGTGCGGGTTGCGGCGTGGACCGCGGCGAGGTCGGGCGCCGTGTAGGCGCGGGCAACCTGGCCATCCGGCAGGCACAGCTGCGCGGTGGCCGGACGCACGGGCACATCCATGGGCGCGGCATCCAGCATCACATCACCCAGGGCAAGCCAGCCGCTGCGGCCATGGCGCTCATCGCCGATGCGCACCTGCACCTGACCCTCCCGCTGCGCCAGCACCGCAAGGCGTGCGCCGCCAAAGTATCGGCCAATGGGCTTTCCCCGGTCGTCCAGCAGGGGGGTCTGGGCCACGCGCACGGTGGCGCTGCCATGGTACTGGCTGCGCGGATTGACCGCCAGGGTGGGCACAAAAGCCCGCGTCAACTGGCCCTGGTACGTCAGCTCCACATACCGCCAATCCTCACCCATGGTTGCCAGGATAACAGCCTCCCTGTTATCGGGCAGGTGGCTTTCCGCCGAAGTGCGCAGCGGGTCGTCGGTCATCCAGCCAGGGCCCGGCAGCACGGCCTCCTCCCTGGTGAAGCGCAGCTCGGGCACGCTGACGCCCGCGGGCAGCACCTTGCCCTCAATCCAGCCAAAGCGGTTGCGTCCCGGGCTGATGTTGTACTGGATGAACAGCCAGCCCTTTTCGCGGCCAAACACCTGTATCCAGTCGTTGGTGGACACCGCTGCCTTGCCCTCGCCCAGGCGGGCATATTCCTTGCCCGGCCCGCTGTATACGGGCCAGGTCTGCCCCTTGGCAAAGCGGTCTATATACTGTCCCTGGGGCAAAGCATCGCTTTCGCCAGTGGAGGGGATCATCTGCAGGAACGAATCCATCATGTCGTACGCCCACTCGGTGAACAGACGCACCGCCTGAGGGTCGTACGCATCAAAGCGCATGTCAAGCTGATGGGGCAGAATGCTGGCCGCAGCGCATTCACCCCGCACCCACATCACCCCGTCCCGGTTGTGAAAGCCCAGCTCGGGATAGTGCCCGGCCGGTCCAAAGTGACCGGCCATGACGGCCCAGTCCGCCGACGGCTCCGGGCCCTTGTCAAAGGAGATATACCGCTCGTCCTGCGGCCGGTCTTTGGGCGTGTACCAGATGAAGTTGCTCTTATCTTCGCTGCCAAAGCCTATCCAGAACGCCTCCGGCACCCAAGCGCCGTCATCAATGATCGCATCGTTAACCGCCTGGATTTGCCAGCGCCCGTCCTCCAGGGCAAGGATGCAGGCCAGCTTGCTCGTCCCCGTATCCACCAGGGCAAGCAGGCTGGTCACCTCAGGCCATGTGCCCGACGCGCTCAGCACGCGCATGCCGGGCCATTGCGCCTCCATCGCGGCAGCAGCCTCCGGCGGCATCCAGTCAGGGCCAGGTGCTTCCTCCTCGGCCTGCGCCGGTGCCATCATCAGGCACAGCAACAGCAGCAGCGTCAACCAGCGTCGATGCATGTGAAATTCCTCCTTGCCGTATTCTACCATAGAACGCCCAAGGAGCCGGCCTGCTTGCCGCTATAAAATGTAAAACTTCAGGCGGTCAGCCCATCTTGTCCGTCATCTGCCGCCCGCCCATCAGGTGGAAGTGCAGGTGCTGCACGCTCTGGCAGGCGTGGGGGCCGCAGTTGGTGAGCAAGCGGTAGCCGCTCTCGCCAACGCCCTCCTGTTCGGCAATGGCCGCCGCCGCGCGCAGGCACGCGGCCAGCTCGGTATCGGACAGGCCTTGCAGGTCGTTTAGCCCTTCCACATGCCGCTTGGGCACGATCAGCACGTGCTTGGGCGTCTGGGGGCTGATATCCCGGAAGGCATAGCATTGGGCATCCTCATACACCTTGTCGGAGGGGATGTCGCCCTTGATGATTTTGCAAAACAGGCAGTGGTCGCTCATAGTCTACTCCTTCAATCAAATGCAATCGCTCATCGGCCCGCGCCTAACCAGAACACAGCCAGGGAGCCCGGTCCCCCATGGGCACCGATGGCCGGCCCCAGGCGGTGCACCACAAAGCGCACCGCGCCAACCTCGCGCAGGCGCTCCACCAATTCCAAAGCCAGGTCGCCCACATCGGCATGGCTGATGTAGATGCACTGCTGGGCCAGGTCCAGCGCCTTGTCCTTCACCATGTCCACCATGGTGTTCATGGCCTTGCGCATGCCGCGCGCCCGGCCGATGACCTTGATGACGCCCTCGCGGTTGAGCCACAAAATGGGCTTGAAACTGAGCAGCGAACCCAGCAGCGCGGCATACCCGCTCAGGCGGCCGCTGCGGGCGATGTAATGCAAATCCTGCACCGTGAAGCAGTGCAGCACCTGCGAACGTTTTTCCTCAATCAGGCGCGCGGTATCGTCCATGCTCATGCCCTGCGCGCGGGCCTCGATGGCCATTTCCACCAGCAGCCCTTCACCCTGGGAGCCGCTGTGGCTGTCCACACAGCGAATGCGCCGCTCGGGGTACGCCACGGCCAAATCCCGCATGGCCAGTTCCCCCGCCCCATAGGTGCCCGACAGCGTGCTGGCCAGGCCAATGTACAGCACATCCATGCCCTGGCGCAAAAACGGCTCGGCACAGGCGGCAAAGGCCTGGGGCGAGGGCGCGGCGGTGCTGACGCGCTGCTTGTCGCGCAGCATGGCGTAGAAATCGGCCAGCTTCAGCTCGCGCTCATCGGGGTAGCAATCGTAGCTCTGCCCGCCTACGATGATGGGCAGGGGCACCACCGCCACGCCCGGCACCTGCACGCGCTCGGGCGGCAGGTCGCAGCTGGCCTCGGTAACAATGGCAAAGGATCGCGTCATAGGGCTCCTTTCATTCGGGCAACAGCCGGCCAATCAACCGCTGGCCGTGTACATGGTCCAACTGCACGCGGGCAATCTGCCCGCCATGGGCACCGGGGGCATAGGTCTCCACATATTGGGGGGTGAGGCCGACGGCGCCATGTTGCTCCTCGGTCTCAAACAGCACCTCCTGCACCGTGCCCACCAGGGTCTGGCGATAGCTGTGGGCCAGCTCCTCCCCCAGGGCGATGAGCGCCTGCGCGCGGGCGTTCTTGACGCCGCGGGGCAGCTGGTCGGGCATGCGGGCGGCCTCGGTGCCCTCCCGGGCGCTGAAGGGGAACACATGCATCCTGGCAAAGCCCACCCGGCTGCAGAAGGCCAAAGTCTGCGCGGCCTCCTCCTCCGTCTCGCCGGGGAAGCCGCACAGCACATCGGTGGTCAGCGCGCAGCCGGGGAAAGCCGCCTGCAGGCGACGCGCCGCGGCCAGGTACTCGGCAGCGGTATAACGGCGGCGCATGCGGCGCAGCACGCTGTCGCTGCCCGACTGCATGGACAGGTGAAACTGCGGGCACAGCTGGGGAATGCGCGCCAGTTCATTGACAAACGCCTCGGTCGCCACCACCGGCTCCAACGACCCCAGGCGGATGCGGCGCACGCCAGGCACCGCAGCCACCGCGCGGATGGCGTCCATCAACGTGTCGCCGCCCAGGTCGCGGCCATAGCTGCTCAGGTGTATGCCGGTCAGCACCACCTCGGGGTATCCGGCCTGGGCCAGGCGCGCAGCTTCCTGCGCGATTTCCTCCACCGGGCGGGAGCGGATGCCCCCGCGCACATACGGGATGATGCAGTAGGCGCAGTAGCGGTCGCAGCCCTCCTGTATCTTCATCACCGCGCGGGTATGCCCCTCCGACCAGGAAATATCGAGCAGCTCAAAGGGCACACGCAGCACGCTGTCCACCGCGGCGATGCGGGTATCCTGCGACACGGCTTCCTCCAGCAGCTGCACCACCTCGCCCCGGCGCTGGTTGCCGATGACCAGCCGCAGCCCCATGGGCAGCAGGGCTTCGGCCTCCTTCTGCGCCAGACAGCCGGCCAGCACCACCTGCGCGGACGGGTTTTGCTTGATGGCGCGGCGCACGGCCTGCAGGCTCTTCTTTTCACCGGTGCCGGTCACCACGCAGCTGTTGACCACATAGACATCCGCCTGCTCGTGAAAATCGCGGCCCTCATAGCCTGCGGACAAAAACTGCTCCAGCATGGCCTGGCTGTCGTATTGGTTGACCTTGCACCCCAGTGTATAAAACGCGACTGTCGGCATATGCTCCTATTCCATATCGCCCGAAAGGGCCAGTAACATCGTCAGGGCCGCCATGCCGGCGGTCTCGGTGCGCAAAATGCGCGGTCCCAGCGTAACGGGCTGGGCTTGCAGTGCCTGCACCTCCTCGGGCGATATGCCGCCCTCTGGGCCAATCACCAGCGCCACATCCTGCCCCTGCGGATTCGCCTGGCGCAGCGGCAGGCCGCCTTCCTCCCAGGGCACCAGTGCTTGCTCGTGTTCGGGCAACGCCCAGCATAGCGCCTCGAAGGAGATGCAATCCGACACCTCGGGCACCAGGCTGCGGCCGCACTGCACGGCGGCCTCCCGGGCGATGCGCCGCCAGCGGGTCAGCTTGTTTTGCCCACCCTCCCAGCGCGCCACCCCGCGGCTGAACAGGCAGGGCACGATGCGGTGCACGCCCAGCTCGGTGCACTTTTGCACAATGAAATCCATGCGGTCGCCCTTGGGCAGCCCCTGATACAAGGTGACCCTCACCCGGGGTTCGCCCGAGGGCAGCTCCTGCAGCAGGCGGGCATAGACGCCCTTCTCGCTCATCTCCAGCGCTGCCTCGTGGCGGCTGCCGTCAAAAGCTACGGACACATGGTCACCCGGCTGCATGCGCAGGGACTTGAGGATGTGGTGCGCGTCCTCCTGGTTGAGGCGCACCAGGCCGCCCCTGGGCGGCTCGGTAAAGAAACTATGCATCCGCTTGAACCGGACGCGAGGCAAACGCGGCCCAGGCCCCTTCATACCGCTCGTCCACAATGGTGTGACCCGCGCCCTCCAGCGCGGCGCGCACATCCTCGGCCCGCTCGCGGATGATGCCCGAGCAGATGAACACGCCCTCCGGCTTCACATGCTGTTTCACCGGCCCGGCCAGCGATATGATGACGTCGGCCAGGATATTGGCCACCGCCATATCATACTGCCCTGCCACGCCGCTCAGCAGGTCCCCCTGCTCCACCCGCACCCGGTCAGTCAGGCCGTTTTGCGCCACATTCTCCCGCGCCACCTTCACGGCCACCGGGTCAATATCCAGCGCCAGCACCCGCTGCGCGCCCAGCTTGGCGGCGGCGATGGCCAGTATGCCGCTGCCGGTGCCGATATCCAGCACCTGCCCCTGGCGGCAATAGGCCTCAATCAGCACGGCGCACAGCGCCGTGGTCTCGTGCGTGCCGGTGCCAAAGGCCATGCCCGGGTCCAGGTCGATGACCAGGTCGCCCGGCTGGGCGGTATAGCTCTCCCACGTGGGGCGCACCACCAGGCGCGTGCCCAGGCGGAAGGGCTTGTAGAAGTTTTTCCAATATTCCGCCCAATCCTCTTCCTTCACTTGGCTGAAGCTGAGCTTCAGTTCCCCCATCTCCAGCCCGCTCAGCGCGGGCAGCGTGGCCAACTTCTCCTGCAGGGCGGCCAGGCGTGTCCCCTCGGGGAACCAGGCCTTCACCACCACATGCTCGGGCATGTCCTCCATCAGCTTGGGGTCCACCAGTTCCCAATGACCGGTGGGCTTGGCAGGGTCGGGCACATCTGCCCGGTCAATGATCTGGGTGCCCTTGGCGCCATAGCGCATCAGCGCCTCGGAGACGATATCTGCCCCCGGGGTGTTGGTGGTTACGCTCGCTTCCAGCCAGTCCATATGGCCCTCCTATTTTCTGATGATGTCATCGCGCAGCCGGTAGAGCGTAGCTCCTCGGCCCTTTTTGCAAAATGCGTCCACAAACCAGTCGATGGGCTTGACGGCGTCAAACTGCACATAGCCATAGCGCTTGCCGCCGCGGCTCTCGCCCTTCATGTTGCTGTCCGTCCAGGTGACAGCGTCGCTGTCGGCATCATAATCCTGCGTAAACACCAGGCTGTGGGCACCCACACCATAGTAGTAATCCGCCGACATCTGGAAGAAATCACCCCGCTGCACCTGGCGCATGAAAGCCAGGGCTTTCTCGCGGTTTTCTTCCTTAGACAGCTCGGTATCATAGTAGAAGCTGTGCGCCGCGTAAAAAGGGTTGCCCTTTTCCGCCGGCACATCCTGCCAGGCGATGCCATAGCTGTAGGGCTTGCTCTCCTTGGCGGGCAGGTTGTTGGGAATCACCAGCGGCACATCCGGGTGGGCCGCCATGCGGTATTCGTCCCGATTCTTGCGGAACAGGTGCACGGTGAAATTCTTGCACACATAGATATCGCCCGAACTGTTGGCCGGCTGGGCCCGTCCGCCCGTCTGCTTGTAGATGCTCTGCGCCAACGCAATCATCTCATCTATGAATGCCGCTCTGGCATCCGGATCCGCCGCCGGTGCCGGGGCTATAGCGGCGGTGGCCACCGGCTCCGCCTGCGGTGCGGCGGTCGCGGGCGCCGCGGTGGCAACGCCCGGCGCGAAGAGGGATACCTCTTCCTCGCCCAGCGCGGGCAGCGCTGTCAAGAGGCACAGCAGGGCCATCCACAGGCACAGGGTTCGTTTCATCGGTTCTCCTTCACCAGGTCATTGGTCCCATAGGCGCAGGTCTATCCTGCCCCCCTTATTGTACACAGGGGAAGCGCATAGGGCAAGAAAAGCATGGATGAACAGAATGGCCGACCCGAGGGCACGAGCCATCTGGCTTTATTTGCCGTAAGCATGGCATTCATTTCCTTTATTATTCTCCGTTTGTAACAAAGAATGCTTGACAGCGCAATATCCCTGCATTAAAGTAATGTCAGCGTGATATGACTGCTGTGCCGAACCCGGAAAAGGAGGATGCAGATGAGAAGAATCATGATCCTGTTCATCCTTCTTTTGGTGTCGCTGCCCATCGCTGCCGGTCTGGCCAGCGAGCCGCCGCAGGGCACGTCCCGCAGGCTGGAATGGGACAAAGTGTATTACGCCAATGTTCCAAACGAGAGCAATCCCTCCAATATATACGGAAGATACAACGATGAGTGTCCCGCCATACCTTGAATGGAGCAAGGATGACGCGGGGCATCTAACTGTCGATGCGAAGTGGCCGAAGTTGACGGTCATCAAGATGCTGACAGATTTCTCCTTTGGCAGCAGCATGGAGGAAACGCTCAATCCCGGCGACATCGAAATCCGGCTGCCTTCTTCCATCTTCCGGGGGAGCGACGGCAGCATCATCGACCTGTACAAGCACGGCATTGCCCGCCTGGGCGATGCTTCCGCCGATGGCGCCGCGACAGATTTCCGTTATACCATAGACCCGGTCACCAATGAGTTTGTGATTACCAACATCAACGCTGTCAGAGCCGGGCGACGTTCCTGAATATCCCCATCGAGTACAGGGTCAACCCGCTTTCCGTCCCCTCCACATGGGAAAATCTTGATATCACGGCCCATATCACCGTAAAGCGCGGGGATACGGTGGACGAATACGACAGCAATACCTTATCCATGGATTTTCAAACCTTCGCCGACCTGAAAGATCCCCGGAAAATCGGCGCCGCCTTGCCCGGGTGGGATCCCCTCTGGGGACCAACACCTGATGATGCGGGCGATTTTTTCTATGTGCGATGGAACATCCAGTTCGCGATTGCCAACAGCAATTCCCAACCCGGTGTCATCAGCATTGAGGACATCCCAAACCCCGGCGGCATCAACCAAGGTGGTGAGTTGCTGGCCTGGGAGACCAGCCAGACAACGCCCTGGCTATCCCTCACCCTGCCTGTCACCAACGACCCGTGGGCCGAGTTCCACGAGGATATGCAGGTGGCGGATCAAAAACCAGGAGAGTACTTTCATACTGTCAGCATATACATGCGCTACCCAGTCAGTCTGTTGCAGCCGATTGCCCCCGGTTCTCCCCTGCGCCAGGCCATGGTGTACAACGATGCCCTTATCACCTTAGATCCCACCTACGATGCCGCGCCCGTTACCAAGCGGGCGATTGGTTCCCTGTTATATGAGGAGAAGGAATACATACCGTATCTTGGCGGCAACTGGAGCAAACTGGTCAGCCCCAAATGGGTATATGGCGGCCTGAACAGGCTGGACACTGCCGCCCAGACCGGTCCACTGACCCCGATGGACCTTGTGGTCGGCTCGGCGTACGAGTGGCGCCTTGACAACACATACATAGATTGTGGCTGCACGTATAACGGCAGCGAGTACGGCCAACTTCCCTGGTCCTTTACCCAGCAGGACAATACGCTGGAATGGGTACACAGCACAACCGATACCCCTTCCCTGCAGAAGGGCGACTATGAATTCACCGTCGCCACGATCATGCGGCCTATTGAGCATATTTACTCCCCGGCCAATGCCCTGGGGCAGGTTTCCCAACTCCCTCAACCTTTTGAAAACTATGGCACCAGCACCATCCACTACACCTTGGTGGACAACCCCACTCCCGCTGATTGGCTGCCCCTGGGCACCCTGGATGTATTATCCGATGGCACGTGGACCTATACGCCCCAGGCGGCACACCGTCCGCCCCCATTGCTGCCATAACAAGCTATGCCGTCACCCTGCCCAGCGGCACGTTGGGCGTCCGTCAAACCCATGAGGGCAAGATGGGCAGCATCAACCTTCGAATGAACCTGAAGACCCGTCTGTATCCGACAGCGCGGACACTGCAGGCCATGGAGCGTTTGCTGACCAACTCGGACGGCACCCAGTATCTGCCGCTGGCAATACCGCCAATCTGCTGGTGGAGGGCGGTGCCAGGGGCCCGGTTTCCGAATATGTGGCCGAAAGCATCAACCTGACCCGCTACGCGGGATCCACCTCCATCAGCAAGGGCGCCTCAAGCGTCACCAGCGATCCCGCCAACGCCAGGGAACGGGCATATTACCGCGTAACTTTGATTGACAGCGTGAATGTGGGCTCCGACATGGCTACGGCGGATGCAGTCGCGCTGGGACTTATCAACGAACAACGCCGGGGTGTTTATTATGACCTGCTGCCCCCGGGCACCAACGTCAACCCCAGCGACCTGGCTGTGTACTGCTATCGGGACAGAAACTATGGTACACGCGCGCCCTACACCGTAAGCTTTACGGAAAATTATAAGGGCAGCGGCCGCACCTTGATGAAGGTTGAAATCCAGTTGCCTCCAACCTTCGAGTCCAATCTCTACCGCCGCTTTACTTCGAGCCCAATCGAGACGGGCTTTGGCATCGCGTTCTGGCTAAATTATCCCTGGGACAGCATTCGCAGCTACGGCACCACGGTGCGAAACTATGTTGCCTACGAATCCCAGAGCGGCAGCCTCTGGTCGGGGCATGATGATACTGCCCCCACCTCCCCCGTCGCCTACCCGGATGCTTACAACGATATCAACCTGGATCAGAGCGCCAATGCCGGGGAAAAGCGCTTCATGCACGCGTATACGCAAACAGGTTTTACGTACCTGCCGCCCCTGCAGGCCGGTTATTCCAAGCATGTGAAGGCTGCCGACGAAACCACATACCGCAAGAGCACCGAAGTGCCGGGCGGCGGCGGGTATACCTACCGCCTGGAGCTGACCACCAACAGGGATTCCACGGCCGAAAACATTGTTTTCTATGACTCTTTGGAGGATCAGTTTCCCACGGACGGCACAGTCTACTGGCAGGGCATGTTGACGGGGGTGGATGTCAGCCAGCCCCGCAACATCAAGCAGGTGGACGCCAAGGTGTACTACGCCACCCGCACCGTCAACCCAAAGGTGAACGCGGCGGATTCCTTGATTGACACGGATGGCAACATCAACACAGCCCTCTGGCAGCCGTTGGGCACCGACATCCCAACGGACGTCAAATCCGTCGCCATTGACTTGCGCTATGGGCTGGACGGAACATCATACGTGCTGGCGGAGGAGGATACGCTGACTGTGGTGCTGCACATGCGCGCACCGGCAGATACCCGCCCCTACCTGCCGCCCACGCTTGATTACAAGGCGCTGGCATACAACAATGCCTATGTTCAGTCGAAGTTTACGAAGCCCACGGGCATTGAGATTGGCACCGAGGATGTATCGCCCACCACCGTGTCGCTGCGCCCGATTGACCTGACGATAGATAAAACATCAAACCCGGCCACCGGTACGGCCGAGATGCCCAGGCTGGTGGTACAAAACAGCAAACTCACCTATACCCTCACCGTTAAAAACATCAACAAGGTGGAAACCATCACCGCGGTACAGGTGGAGGATACAATGCCCGAGGGACTCATCATCGACACCACAGGCATCTCCTACCGATTCGGCACCTCCGGCGCTTATAGCCCGGTAGCCGGCAGCGCCAGGGTAAAATATAAGAAAAATGGTCAGCACCTGGTTTTTCTGGTTGATCAGCTGAATGCCAACGAGACCCTGTCTATGCTAATCCCAACCACGGTCCCGCCCGTATCAGGCGAAAGCCCCATCACATTTGATAACATCGCCTACATCACCGGCGCCATGGGGTCGGAGCTTGAGGTCGCCAGCCCTCCCACCCACCACTACACGTTGAAGGTGGGGACATCGGCGGTTATCGGAAAAACGTTCAACGCAGGCGGCCGCGCGCTGAAACCCAATGAGTTCTCCGTGATTGTAAAAGACGCGAGCGGCAATCAGGTGGGAGGCCCCATCTTCAATGACGCCGAAGGAAAGTTTGCCCTGCCCCAACTGTGGTTCGGACAAAACGGTACGTACAACTATACCATCACTGAGGTGAAGGGCACCGAAGGCAGCATGCAGTATGATGGTCGCACCGCCACCTGGCGGATTGTCGTCGGCACATTGTATAACCCCACACGCCTGGCGGTTACCTCCTCCTGGTTTTTATTTGGCGGCGCCTGGCAGAACACCTTCAACTTCGTGAATACCTATACGGTTAAGGGACACTTTGTACCCGAACTAACCAAGGTCATGCACGGCAGGCCGCTGGAGGCGGGCGAGTTCGCCTTTACCATCGAGGCCGTGAACGGTGCGCCGCTCAACGGCGAAAACGGACCGCTGCAGCAGCCGTGGGACCTGCCGGTGCGCAATACGCTGCAGGCGGACGGAACAGGGGCCGTTGTCTTCCCGGCGCTGCATTTCACCCAGCAGGATATCGGCAAGGTCTATACCTATACCCTCCGCGAACTCCCCAGCGGCATCCCCGGCGTGACGGACGACAACAAGACCATCACCCTCACCTTGACTGTGGAGGACGCCGGCGGCGGGCAGCTGAACATCACCGGCCAATACACCGACAGTGACCAGATAGACGGTAACGACCGCATCTTCCGCAACAGCATCGAGACGGTTAGCTACACCGCGCGCAAGCGCTGGGTCAACACCACCGGTGAGGGCAACCTCCTTGGCCTTCGGCTGCTGCAGGATGAACAGCCCATGAGCGATGACTACGTGCTCATCAACGGCGTGATTGACGGCAGCAACACCGGCAACACGCCTGGCGAACCGCCGCTCAAGGCTGACGGCTCGGGCGAACTGGCCGCCTGGGCCTATACATGGACCACGCTGCCCAAATATCGTTATGATGCTGAGGGCAAGCCTACTACCCATGTGTATTCCGCCCGGGAAATTCGGGTGCCCGACCATTTCCAGCATAGCGTGGATGAGGACGGCACGCTGGTCAACACCTACCGCCCCGGTACCTTTACGGCCAGCAAAAGCTGGAATGGCAAGGAAGGGCCTGAGGTGAAGTTACTTCTGTACCGCACGGCGCTGAACGACCCTTCCATTGAATGGGTGCTGGAGGATACCGTCACGCTGGATGGGCAGATAGATGACCCGGCCAATGAAGATGGCTCGGGGGAAACGGAGCCCTGGCACTATACCTGGGTCAATCTGCCCGCCAACACCAATGAACTGCCTGGGTATACCGGGCCCTTCCACTCCTTTGAGTACGAGGTGGAGGAGGAGCTGGTTCCCGAAGGCTATGAACTGGATACCGTTTCCACAGCCAGCCGCCTGGTGGTCAATGTGGCGCAGCAGGTGGACTTCACGGTGAACAAGGTGTGGAAGGGAGGCAGCGAGCCGCGGCCTGAAATCACGCTGCAGCTCACCCGCGATGGCGAAGACTGGCTGGACGCCGTCACCCTTGCCTCCGGCCAGACCAGCCACACCTGGTATAACCTGCCCCGCTACAGCAATTGGGACGCGGAGAACATCAACGCGCGCAAGGAGTACGTGTACGCCGTGCGCGAGATTGCCCTGGTGGGCTACGACACCTATTACAGCACGGATGGACAAACCATCACCAACTACTTCGTGCCGCCCAAACCGGCAGAGGTAATTATCACAGCCACCAAATCCCTAGCCGGCCGCGCGCTGCGCGCGGGCGAGTTTGCCTTCCAGCTGCTGGACAGCGAGGGAACCGTGCTGCAGGCCGATGTGCGCAACGCGGCCGATGGCAGCATCGTGTTCAATCCTGTGCGGTTTACCGCCCCGGGCGAAGGCTTCGTCCTGAAGGTGCGGGAGGTGTCCGGCACGGACGGCGCCATCGCGTATGATGGCGCGGTATACACCCTTGCCTATGATGTCCTGCTGCAGGATGACAACAGTTTGGCTGCCGTCCTGACTTCGGTAGAGAAAGACGACAAACCCATTGAAGTCGACAGCGGCCTGACCTTTGCCAACACATACACGCCCCCTCCGCCTTCCTATCCAACGCTACATGTTCCGCTGCACGCGAAAAAGGTACTGCATAACGCCACATTGGCGGATGGGCAGTTTACCTTCATACTGCGTGACAGCGCCGGGAAAGAGCTGGCGCGCGCTGTCAACAATGCGGATGGCAGCGTTGCCTTCCCTGACCGCAGCTTCAGCCGCGCGGTCAGCGACTACACCTACACCATCACCGAGGAAGCGGGTGATGACCGTCACATCGCGTATGACCCCACCGTCTATACGGTGCGCATCACCACTACCCCTGTTGGCGGCCGCCTGCAAGCCAAAGTGGACCTGCTCAAGAACGGCCTGCCTTATGCGGGCGAAATCCTCTTTGTGAACACAGGCAAACTGCCCGCGACCGGTGACAGCGCGATGCAATGGGCTGTCCTCACCGCGGTAGGCGCCCTGTTGCTGCTGGGCGCCGCGCTGACCATCAGGCGCAGACGGGAAAACAGCTAATCACATCATTTGCCACTTTTGTTTCGCACGTAGTGCATTCTCACCGGCCTACCCACACAAGCAGGCGCGACATCCTTGGGTGTCGCGCCTGCCTGCTCTATGCACCCATTGAGAAGTATCACCAAGTGAAAAAAACGCCGCCGGATTCTCATCCAATCCTCATCTTGTTCTCCTGTCCGGTTCATCCTGGGCCGCTATACTCAAGCCATACAAGGGACGCGGCCCAAGCCGCAGGAAGAAGGAGGACACCATGGATCATTTTGACATGACAGAGAAACTGCGCGAAAAGGCCAACGTCAGCTACGAGGAGGCCAAGGCAGCGCTGGAACGCAGCGACTGGGACCTGCTGGAGGCCATCGTCTACCTGGAGACCAGCGGTAAGATGAATCGCGACAACGCGCAGGAGGAACCCACCACAAAGCGGGATACCGCCAAAAAAGTCCAGGCCGTGGGCAATGTGTTTGAAACCATCAGCACCTTTGTGGGCAGCCTGATTGAAAAGGGCAACCGCAACTTCATCGAGGTGCATCGGGGCGGCGATAGGCTGTTCAGCATCCCCCTGACGGTGCTGGTGCTGCTGAGCCTCATCGCCTTCTGGCTGGTGGTGCCCGCGCTGGCCATCGGTTGGTTCGCCGGCTGCCGCTACCGCTTCACCGGGCGCGACATCAATGAAAAGCAGCCCGCCGCCCAACCCGTGCAGGACAATGTGGAGCCCTTTCACGGATAACCAATCATCAAACCAAGGCATTGCACAAGCTCCGGCCGATTGAAGCCGGGGCTTTCGCGTATCGTTGAATGAACGATCATACATCCTGCGCCACGTTCACTCGTTGGCCGGTGCGGGCGGACTCCTCCGCGGCGAACACCACGCGCATGGCTCGCAGGGCTTGCTCGCCATCCAGCACCGAGGGTCTGCCCTCGCTGACGGCGGCGATAAACTCGTCAATCACCCCTGTGTTGGTACGGTTGCCCGCGTTCTGGTCTTCATTGGTGGTCAGTTCATCCAGGCGGTGATGCTCGGCGTCGCCCTGGTTGGGCTCCCAGATGAGGGAATATTTCGGGTCATCGTACAGGCGCAGCAGACCCTTGGTGCCCCAGATGCGGGTGGAGTTGTCCTCCCCGGCGTAGAAAGTCCAGCTGACCTGCATGCTGCCGGGCACGCCGCTGCGCGTCTCATACAGGCACAGGGCGTTATCCTCCACATCCACCAGCTCACCGGTGGTGTAGCGCTTGTCCATGGTGCGCAGCACGGCGGACACCTGTACGATGGGTTCGTCCAGCAGGTAGTGGATCAAATCCGTCTTATGGATGCCCAGGTCGCCCAGCACGCCGAAGTGCGCCGCGGCCTTGGAGAGGAACCAGCTGTCCGGCTTGCCCGTCCAGCACTCCGGCCCCGGGTGGCCAAATACGGTGCGAAAGCTGAGCGGCTTGCCAATCAGCCCCTGCGCAATCATCTGCCTGGCGTGCACATGGGCGTTGGCCAGGCGCTGGTTGTGCCCAATGAGCAGGCGTTTTCCGGCCTTGCGGGCGGCGGCGACCATGGCCTCGCATTCGTCGCGCGTGACAGCCATGGGCTTCTCGCAAAGCACGTGCTTGCCCGCCTCCAGCGCCGCGATGGATACCTCGGCGTGGGCCACATTGGCCACGTTGACGCTGACGGCGTCGATGTCCTGATCCGCCAGCATTTGGACCACACTGTCGTACACCCGGCCGCCGAATTTGGCCGCGGTGGCCTCCGCGCGCTTCGCATCCATGTCGAAAAAGCCTACGATATGCGCACCGGGGTTCTCCAGATACTCCGGTGCGTGCCGCAGCTGCGTAATCTTGCCGCAGCCGATGATGCCAATGCCTACCATGCTGCCTCCTGCCTGCCCGCGGCGTCATGCGGGCGATGTGTTATGTTCAGAATACCCACATTATACACCGCGCCAAGGCAGCCTGCCCAGTCCATACGCCCCGATTGATTGTCTTTCCACGGCATTGTTGCTATACTTGAGCATAAGAACGATCAGCAAAGCGCGTGGGAGGACAGCATGATATACAGAAACCTGGGTAATACCGGCATACAGGCAGGCGTCATCGGCATCGGCACCGAGCACCTGGATGGCCAGCCGTATGAGCGCATTGAGGAAGTCATCAGCGCGGCCGATGCCGCGGGCATCAACATGATGGACCTATTCATGCCAGGCGAGGAGGTGCGCCGCCACATTGGCCGGGCGCTGAAAGGGCGCAGGCAGCGGTTCCACATACAGGGCGCCATCGGCTCGGTCGACCTGCGCGAGCAGTACGACATCAGCCGCGACCTGGATACCTGCAAACGCTACTTTGAGGCGTTGCTGCGGGCGCTGGATACCGACTATATCGACTTTGGCATGTTCTTTTTCATGGATACCGAGGAGGCCCTCCAGCAGGTGCTGAACAACGGCATCGCCGATTACGCGCACCGCCTCAAGCAGGATGGCGTCATCCGCCACGTCGGCGCTACCTCCCACAACCCGCTGATTGCCCGCAAGATGGTGGAGATGGGCTTACTGGAAACGCTGATGTTCAGCATCAACCCCGCCTTTGACATGAATCCGGCCGTCGCCACCCTGGACAACATGCTGGTGGAGATGGGCGACCATGACCTGGAGGGGGTGGACCCTGCCCGCGCGGCGCTGTACCTGCTGTGTGAGCAGCGGGGCATCGGCATCACCTCCATGAAGACCCTGGGTGCCGGCAAGCTGCTCAGCGCCGAACACACGCCGTTTGACCAGCCGCTGACCTCGGCCCAGTGCATCCACTACGCCCTGTCCCGCCCGGCGGTGGCCAGCGTGATGCTGGGCTACAGCAGCGCCGAGCACGTAGCGGACGCCTGCCGCTACCTCACCCTGTCTGATGAGGAGCGGGACTACGCCTCCGTGGTGCGCGGCCAGGGCAGCCTAATGAAGGGGGCTTGCGTATATTGTAACCACTGCCAGCCCTGCCCGGTGGGGATTGATATCGCCTCGGTGCACCGCTACCTGGATATCGCCCGGCTGGATACGCAGAACGTGCCGCCCAGCGTGCATCAGCACTATGAATCGCTGGGCGCCAAGGGCGCTGATTGTATCGCCTGCGGGCACTGTGAGGAGCGCTGCCCCTTTGGCGTACCCGTCATCCACAACATGGGGGACGCGGCGGAGATATTCGGGGCATAAATAGCCGCATCTCAAAAATGGCGTGGAGGAGCAAGTTGTCCCTCCACGCTTTTTGATTTGTGTCGCAAGCCCGTAGACTCAGTGCTCCCGCCCCGCGGATGCCGCGATATCACGCCGATTTTCCGCGATGGCGACAATGGCCGCGCGGATTCCTCTGGCAATTTCCTCGGCGCTCATGCCGGGCAGCGGCGGGTGATAGGCCTCGGCCTGCTCGGCCAGCATGGGCACATGCATAAAGCCGCCACGCACGCCGGGATATGCGGTGGCCAATTCGTGCAGCAGGCTGTACATCACATGGTTGCACACATAAGTGCCGGCTGTGTTGCTGACAGAGGCGGGCACGCCCACCGCGTCCATGGCGGCGGCCATGGCCTTGACGGGCAGCGTGCTGAAGTAGGCGGGCGGTCCACTCGCCACCACGGGGCGGTCCATGGGTTGGTCGCCGGCGTTATCCGGGATGCGCGCGTCATCGATATTGATGGCCACGCGCTCGGGCGTGAATTCCGCCCGGCCGGCCGCCTGACCCAGACACAGCACGGCATCCGGCCGCACCTGCTCGATGGCTTGGCGCAGCAGCGCTGCCGATGTGCCAAAGGCGACGGGCAGCATGCGCTTCACCACCCGCATCTCCCCAACCATGTCCGGCACCAGCCGCATCGCCTCCAGCGACGCATTCTGCGCCTCGCCGCCAAAGGGTTCAAAAGCGGTCAACAGGATGGTCATGCAATCTCCTTCCCGGCAAGTAGTAAGCTTACACCACGCATGCGAAATATGATGAAGGCATCATAGCATGACAGGCGTTGGGTGACAACGCCTGCGCGCGCTGACCGCCCACCACCTCCGCTATCGCCGTTTCATTGACGCTTCGCAACCGACTATGCTATCCTTCGTTAGGCAGATGGCTCGCACGGAATCCGGTCTCCTGCCTGTTGGAGGACACATGAACTTTGTCTTTATCTCTCCCCACTTCCCGGCCAACGTGTGGCAGTATTGCCGCGCGCTGAAGGAAAACGGCGTCAATGTGCTGGGCGTTGCCGATGCGCCATGGGAAGAGCTGTCCCCCGAATTGCAGGCCAGCCTGAGCGACTACTACCGCGTGGGCTCGCTGGAGAACCGGGACGAGATGGTGCGCGCGCTTGGCTGGTTTACCTACAAATACGGCAAGATAGACTGGCTGGAGAGCAACAACGAATACTGGCTGGAGCAGGATGCCTGGCTGCGCCGCGCCTTCTATATCACCAGCGGCCCCCAGCCCGAGCGCATGCGCCGCGACCGCCGCAAATCCAGCATGAAGGACGCCTACGCCAGGGCAGGCATTGCCACTGCCCCCTATGCGCTGCCCGAAAATGTGGACCAGGCGCTGGCCTTCGCCGCGCGGGTGGGCTATCCCCTGGTGGTCAAGCCGGACAGCGGCGTGGGCGCGCAGGGCACCTACCGGCTGAACGATGAGGAGCAGCTGCGCCACTTCTTTGCCAACCTGCCGCCGCTTCCCTATATCATGGAGCCGTATGTGTTCGGCGAAATCTGCTCCTACGACGCCATTGTGGACAGCCGGGGCGAGCCGCTGTTTGAAAGCGGCAATATCACCCGCGGCAGCATCATGGATTTTGTCAACGAGCGGCAGGACTGCGTGTTCTATATCCCGCCCCGGCCTGCGGACGACCTGGTGGAGGCCGGGCGCCGATGCCTGAAGGCCTGGGATGTGCGCAGCCGCTCCATCCATTTTGAGTTCTTTCGCCTGTCGCGCGACCAGAAGGGCCTGGGCAATGCCGGAGACCTGGTGGGGCTGGAGGTCAACCTGCGCCCCTCCGGCGGGCTGAGCGCCGATATGATCAACTACGCGGGCAGCGTGGATGTATACCGCATGTGGGCGGACATGATATGCCACGACCGCGTGTTTCTCAACGACCAGCGGCAGCGCTACTACTGCGTATTTGTGGGCAGGCGCGACTGGAAGCACTACCTGCACCCCCATCACCAACTGCTGCACGATTGGGCAAGCCGCATCGTGATGCAGGAACGCACGCCACGCGCCCTGGCTGATACCATGGGCGAGCAGGCCTACCTGCTGCGCTGCGGCAGCCGAGAAGAGATGGACGCGTTCCTCGACTATGCCCTGAAAACCACCGAACAACCCCGGACACAAGGAGGATGACCATGCAAACCCGCGACAGGATTAGTTACTCCCCCGCGCTGCAGCGCGATATGCACATGCGCATCATCGGCCACGCGGGCAAGCCCTGCCTGGTCTTCCCCAGCCAGAATGGCCGGTGCGGTGATTTTGAGGCATTCGGCATGCACGAAAGCTGTCAGCCCTGGATCGACCAGGGCAAGTTAAAGCTATACTGCGTGGACAGCATTGACGAAGAAACCTGGTCGGCCACCCACCTGCCGCCCTTTGACCGCGCGCGGCGGCACGAGGCCTGGTTCCGCTACCTGATTGACGAGGTGTGGCCTTTCATGCGCGAGGACGCCGGCTGGCATGGCCGCGTGATGACCACCGGGTGCAGCATGGGCGCCATGCACGCTGTCAACACGCTGTTTCGCCGGCCCGATTTGTTTGACACCGTGATTGCCCTCAGCGGCGCCTACGACCCGGAGCAATTTCTGGGCGGCTACACCGACGATGTGGTGTATCAGAACTCCCCCATCAGCAGCATCGGCGGCATGGGCCCCAATCACCCCTACATTGAGCGGCTCAACACCTGCCGCATCATCCTGTGCGTAGGCCAGGGTGCCTGGGAGGATGAGATGCTGCGCTCCACCCGCACGCTGGAGGGCATCCTGAAAACCAAGGGCATCGGCGCCTGGGTGGACTATTGGGGCAAGGATGTCAACCACGATTGGCCCTGGTGGCGCGAGCAGCTGAAGTACTTTATGGATCATGTGATGGGTGGGGAGCCACAGCGCCCTCACGGGAGTTAAACCCTCCGCACCACATACGATTGTCGATATCTGCGGGGCCGTGTTTTGCGCGGCCCCGCTTTGGGTAGAAAAATATAGGATTCCTTTCGATTTCCCCAACAACGCAGCACAAAGGAGCAAGACATGATTCGCAAGCTTTCCACCCTGTTGGCCCTGATGATGGCCTTTTCCGTGCAGGTATCCGCCAATGAGTATACCAATGAAGCATACGCCGTGTACGTAGATTCCATGGAATTTGTCACCTCCCCCGAGGGCGAGCGCCAGGTGCAGCTCACGCTGCCAAATTTGGGGCAGGAGCCCATTGAAGCCCTCATCATCGAAATCGCGATGCTGGATGACAACAAGCAGCCTGTTTTGGCCTACCCAGCCAATGCCGAAGGCTTTAATAAGGAGCTGCGCGCCGGCAGCATCTCGGCGCCCCTGACCTTCTCCGACCCGCTGCAGCCCGGCACAAAGGGCATCCATACCCAGACCATAGGTCCGGAGTACGAGCAGGCGACCATCGCCCGTGCTGCGGTCATCTATTACAGGCGTGCCAGTGGTGAGGAGTTCTATATCTCCCCCACCGTAATGCTGTGGAACCATACGGACGGCACTCGCCTGACACCGGCGGCCGGTGGTCTGTATTACCCCGGCCTCACCCAGGAGCAGCACGACTTGGCATACAGCTTCCCGATGGGCTTCACATCCGAATCCCGCATGCTGTATGACTACCTGGCGCCGGCATACGGGCTGACTGAGGGCGGCATGTGGGTGATGGAGGTTGGCGAAGGCTCGCTGGCCGAAAAGCTGGGCCTCAAAGCCGGCGACCTGGTGGTCTCGGTGGACGGTGTCCGCCTGGCGGAGGACATGCGCGCCTTTGAACTGGGCAAAACCAAGATGGCCCAAGGGGAAACCATTGAGTATGTATGGGTGCGCGACGGCGAAACCATGCGCGGGACAATCGCCAAGGAGTAGGCAGAAACATATCATAGATATCGCAGCGCCCGGATCATCTGGACCCGGGCGTTGATGCATTGGTGGCTTTGGGCTTGACATTCCATCCGGCGCGCGTTGATGGGCGCCACGGTTGATGATACACTGTACGCAAACCTTATGTGAATCCATTTGGACGGGAGCAGCCGATGCACTGGCATGAGCAATATGACAAGGAGCACCAGCCCACGATGGCGCAAATTGGCGCCTATGTCGCGTCCCCCTTGTGGGATGCGTTAACCGGCCATCTGCACAACACCTATGGCATCACGCCCCGAATTGCGTACAGCGGCTGCTCCATGGAGCAGAATCGCTGGAAAGGCTGGAACATCAAATACCAGAAGGGCGGCAAATCCCTCTGCACGCTCTACCCCAAGCAAGGCCATTTCCTGGCGCTGCTCCCCCTCTCGTTGCTCGAGATGAGCGAGGCCGAGGTATTGGTGGATACCTGTTCGCCGTATACGCAGCGCCTGTTTCATCGGACGGCATGCGGCCACAGCGGCAAGTCGCTGGCGTTTGAGGTGACTGTTCAGAATGTTGTGGAGGATATCAAGCGATTAATGCTGCTGCGGCTTGCCAAGCGATAACAACAATGTGCTTATTATGGGAAGCTTGGATGCGCAGCCCAGAATACACTTTCGCGCGAGCAACCTACCGCCCATTACCGCAATATTACAATTACTAGAAACTGTCTCAACAAGGGGTAACCATCTCAAGCGCGTCCATTACGATTCATGATTAGACAAACTGCGACATATTATTTCAAGGAAGTCAGAATCGCCGCCTTGCTGATGATGCCGGCGAACTTTCCATCCTCATGAAGCACGGCAATGGGAAACCTTGATTCCGAGGCAATCGGTATCAGGTCAGAAATCTGGGTGTCCTCTGTCGTTGTGGCGACATCTTTGATCAACGCGTCCTGGAATGAAATCTTGCCGTTGCGCACCTGAAAGGCGGCATCCAGGGGAAGCACACCTACGAAGTTCATTTTGTTGTCTACCACATAAGCGCTGGACACATTGTTCTTGCGCATCAAGGTCAAAGCCGTGTTCGCGCCTTCCTGCAGCCGAACCAGGCAGGAAGGTACCTGCATAAAGCTTTTGACCTGGTAGACCTGTGCCTTGTCGGCGCTGTTGATGAACTCGCTGACATAATCGTCCGCCGGATTGATGGTCATCTCTTCTGGCGTGTCGGTTTGGATAATCCGCCCATCGCGCATGATGGAAACCATGTTACCCAGCTTAAACGCCTCATTGATGTCATGTGTGATGAAGATAACTGTCTTGTTCAGCTTGTCCTGGATGGAGAGCAGTTCAAACTGCATATCCTGCCGAACCAGCGGGTCAAGGGCGGAAAAGGGTTCGTCCATGAGCAGAATATCAGGGTCATTTGCCAATGCCCTGGCAATGCCCACACGCTGGCGCATGCCACCGCTGAGGTCATTGATGCTTTTACTTTCCCAGCCCTTCAGGTTGACCATTTCAATCATTTCCATGGCCTTGTCAACCCTTTCCTCTTTCTTGATGCCTCTCACTTCCAAGCCGTATGCTACGTTATCCAGGACATTGCGGTGGGAGAGCAACCCAAAACTCTGGAAGACCATGGACACATTCTTTCGCCGATACGCTCGCAGCTGCTGTGCGCTAAAGGTTTGTATATCATTGCCTTCAAAGAAGATTTGTCCTTTGGTCGGTGTCAGCAACAGGTTGAGGCAGCGCACCACAGTGGATTTTCCTGAGCCGGACAAACCAATCAAGGTATGGATTTTACCGCGCTCAACATCAAAAGAGATATTATCCACAGCGACTGTGACGCCTGTTTCCTTCAGGATCTCATCTTTGCTCTTCTTCTCAGCCAGCATTTGTTCAGCCAGCTGTTTTCTGCGGCCAAACATCATCGTCAGGTCACGGACACTTAGGATGATGTCCTTTGTTTCGTGAATCATTTCAATATTACCTTGTGTCATTGTTACACCTTCTTCCTGGCCATGCCCTGGGTGAGGCGGTCAATCAGCACAGCCATGATGACAATGGCGATACCGGCGGCAAAACCGCGCCCGCTCTCCAGCCGGTTGATGCCTGTAAGCACCTCGGAGCCCAAGCCCCTGGCGCCAATCATGGAGCTGGTCACGACCATGGCAATCGCCATCATGATGGTCTGGTTGATGCCCGCCATGATGGTCGGCATGGCCTGGGGTATGAGCGCCTTTGTCAGCAGTTGCCAGCGGGTGGAGCCAAAGGCCTTGGCGGCTTCTACTACCTCCTGATCAACGCTGCGGATGCCCAGGTTGGTCATCCTGACAATCGGCGGCATGGAATAGATGACCGTCGCGATGACCGCCGGCACATTGCCCAAACCCAGCAGCATCACCGCCGGAATCAGGTACACAAAACTTGGCATGGTCTGCATGGTATCCAGCACCGGTCGGACAAATTTTCCGGCCCGGTTGCTAAACGAAATCAGAATGCCAAGCGGAAATCCCAGAACCAGGGAAATGAACACAGAAGTGATGATGATTGCCAGGGTGGTGTACATCAAGTCCCATAGCCCAATCAACCCGATAAAGAACAGCATTGCCGCGTATAGAAGCGCGCGCAGGGGCTTTTTGGTCACCTTCCAGGCGCCGATGAATACCGCAGCGACCATAACCCACCAGGGAATGATGTTAATTGCGGCCTGAACCCCAAGCAGAATCTGCCGAAGGAAGTTGGAGATGCCGTCAAAGAAGGCGCCCCAGTTGTTCATCATGTATTCAATCGCCTGATCAATCGGCTTTTTGATGTCCAGGAAGATGCCTTCCGGAAATCCTGTCAACCATTCACTCAAAATATTTCACCTCACATAAAAAATTACACGGAACAAGACGCGGCAGCCAGCCGTCCAGTAGCTGCCGCACCACTTGCCCCGCGTTTATGGATTGCCTGTTATTATAGCCCCTCTCGCACCAAGGCTGCCTTGTCTTCAGGAAGCCACTGGTCAATCAGGTCGTCATGTGACTTCAAAAACCATACCGCGGCGTCACGGTAGGATGCGTCATTGTCACTGATATAGGCGAGAGCATCTGAAGTCATCTGGCTGGATGTCTTATATTTGGCAAGGAACTCCGAATACTCAGGGTTCTGTTCATTGAACTCCGGGTTCACAGCCACGGTCAAGCGGATGGACGGGCACTCGCACTGGCCCAGCAGGTAGAGCTCCGGGTCATAAGGCGCGTCTTCAAGCAGCACCAGGTCATATTTACCGGTAATCCATGCCGGCTCCCAATAATACGCCACGATGGGATCACCCTTTTCGTAGGCGCCGGCAATTGCCGCAGCCAGGGCAGGGTCAGAACCCGGGTCAATATAGTTGTACATCTCATCCAGGCCATAGAATTCCACTTTTTTGCGCATAACCTCGTCAATCTGCCAGCCGGAAATTGCGCCAAAAATGCGGCCTTTGCCGGGGTCATCCGGGTCCTTGAACAGGTCGCTGTACTTCTTCAGGTCTTCAACGGTTTTTAGGTCCGGCGCCATGGGTTCAATGGCCCGCTCTTCGTCCCCTTCAATCACATAGCGGGGAACGTACAGGCCCTGGATATTATCGTCGTAGTTAACACCCAACTCAATGAGGCGGCCTTCCTTGACGTCATCCTGATAGGGCGCGATGCTGTCCGTCCAGGTTTCCATGTATACCTGTATGTCGCCTTTCAATAGTGCATTGTAGGTTATCGCCGTTGAACCCGAAATCTCTTCGGTTTCATATCCGTATGCCTTCTCTGCAATCAGCATGGCAACCGCGTTATGGAATTTCATGCTGTCCCAGCCTGCGTCACCAAAGATGATGGTGGACGTGGCGGCATTGGCGGGCATGATAAAACCAAAAGCCATGACGGCAAAAATGGCAATCAAAAGTGTCTTGAAACGTTTCTGTTTCATGTTTTTGCTTCCTCCTTCTGGACTGTTGTGTTGACTTTGAGCAATGGCAAAGCCAGCAGGAATGGCACTCAGTCAATTCAACCACACTGACGCCGTGTGTGACCGGCAGTTCCAGGAGCGCACCTTAGGTTTCCGGAACTCAACAGCCCGATTCTACCACGATGTGGTTTTCATGTCAAAAACGGATACCATTTTGTAGGTGTGTTGCAGGTTTTTCGTGTAAATGCTCTATTAAACCGCCAGACCCTTATGATCATATATCTCGGTGGTAACAGACTTATATATGTGACGTCAACTCAGGTAAAACGATACAAACTTTGCCGCGATTGGATAATCCTACCATAATGTGAGTGGTTAGGGTTTTTACTGCTTTTTGTGATTCTTTAAGTGTCTATTTTTTCTGAATACCTTTCAAGGTGAACACTATACTTTCACACGCCCTTTTATACTTTCGCACGGCGACCCGATACTTTCTCACGCGGGAGGAGAGGGGGTTGCAATTTTGCTTGACGGTTTGTGGTGAGCGTTCCGAAACTCAAAATCAAGCGCTTCTGTTGCCAGTAAAACCGATCTCTGTGAATCTTGGGAAGTTCAAAAACCAAGTAATATCAACGCTTTTCACCCCCCAAATACAGTGACCCGCCTCTACTTGAGACGGGCCAAATTGTATCAACTGATGTTGATGATGTGGCGCAGGGGGTGGGATTCGAACCCACGTGGGCTTGCGCCCAAACTGATTTCGA
>CALNAU010000159.1 GCA_937874275.1 uncultured Clostridia bacterium
GCGCCGATGCCGTTCCACAGGATGCCGGAGTGAAACACCACCGGCTTGCCGGTCGCCGCGATATGATGCAGCGTCTCCATGCATCGTGGGTCTGAAGGATAAAAATCCGTGCAGATGATTTTGAACCCCCGGATGCCGGCCGCAATCGCCGTATCCACCTGCGCCGGGGCGTCCTCGGCTGTCGGGTCGATGAAGTAGAAGGGGAATAGCAGTGGAGAGCCTTCACAGAAGCGCAGCACCTGCTCCAACCGCTCCGCGTCCGGCGCGGCCGTGGGGGTAAAATTCTTGGGAAAGGCGGAAAAAAGCACGCCGCCATCGATGCCTGCCTCAGCCATCCTTTCCAGAAAGGGCTCGGGGCGGGTGTCTATGCTGCCAATGTGAATGTGGCCGTCCAGTATCATGGGCATCTCCTCTTTCGCTCGGTCGTGTACCATCTCAGGATACCATTCGCGAGGTGCACTGGCAATAGACAGACTCAGTCAACCTACCACACTCTCTGAGATGGATAAAAATCCGGGAAAGGCCATGCAGGCCCTCCCCGGAATGTGGTGGTCGATGTGCGGGTATTACTCCCCGGCTAGTTCGTCCTCAATGCGCAGCAGGCGGTTAAACTTGGCCACGCGCTCGCTGCGGGCGGGGGCGCCGGTCTTGATCTGGCCGGCGTTGACAGCCACG
Source organism: uncultured Clostridia bacterium (assembly GCA_937874275.1). Taxonomy (GTDB): domain Bacteria; phylum Bacillota; class Clostridia; order Christensenellales; family Aristaeellaceae; genus UBA1038. The sequence goes on from CALNAU010000159.1 coordinate 676, forward strand.
GCCAGGTCCGCGATGAAGGTGTCCTCGGTCTCGCCGGAGCGGTGCGAAATCACCGTCGCGTAGCCGTTCTCCTGGGCCAGGCGGATGGTGTCCAGGGTCTCGGACAGGGTGCCAATCTGGTTGAGCTTGATGAGGATGGCGTTGGCGGTTTCCTTTTCAATGCCCTCGGCCAGCACTTCGGCGTTGGTGACGAACAGGTCGTCGCCCACCAGCTGCACCTTGTCGCCCAGGCGGTCGGTCAGCTTCTTCCAGCCATCCCAGTCATCCTCGGCCAGGCCGTCCTCGATGGAGATGATGGGGTACTTGTCGCACCAGGCAGCGTACAGGTCAATCATCTGCTCGCTGGTGCGGCCTTCCTTGTCACCCTCGATGAAGTAGCGGCCATTCTCGGAGAACTCGCTACTGGCGGGGTCCAGCGCGATGGAGATATCCTCGCCCGGCTTGTAGCCGGCGGCCTCAATGGCCTCGACCAACAGCTGCAGGGCTTCCTCGTTGCTCTTGAGGTCCGGGGCAAAGCCACCCTCGTCGCCCACGGCGGTGGACAGCTTGCGCTTGTTGAGGATGTTCTTGAGGGTCTGATAGACCTCAGCGCCCATGCGCAGCGCCTGATGGAAATCCTCGGCGCCGTTGGGCATGATCATGAATTCCTGCACATCCACGTTGTTGTCGGCATGCTTGCCGCCGTTGAGCACGTTCATCATGGGGATGGGGCTCAGCTGCGCGGCGATGCCGCCCAGGTAGCGGTACAGCGGCAGGCCAATCGCCTGGCTGGCGGCCTTGGCGGCGGCCAGGCTCACGCCCAGCAGCGCGTTGGCGCCTAGCTTGCCCTTGTTGTCGGTGCCATCCAGGTCGATGATGGTGTCATCCAGCGCGCGCTGGTCCATCGCGTCCATGCCGATGATGGCGGGGGCGATGACTTCGTTGACGTTATTGACGGCCTTCAGCACGCCCTTGCCGTGGTAGCGCTGGGGGTCCTTGTCGCGCAGCTCGACGGCTTCACGCGCGCCGGTGGACGCGCCCGAGGGCACGGCGGCTACGCCCACATCGCCCGAGGCCAGGCCGACTTCCACCTCGATGGTGGGGTTGCCGCGGGAGTCCATGATTTCGCGCGCTTTGACGGAAGTGATGCTGGTGTAATCGTTCATCTCAGTATTCCTCTCTTAATCCAAACTCGGCCGCTTCCACCCATTCGTTGGGGCGGTTGACATGCCGGTATAGTTGCTCCATAACCTGGGCGTGAATCTGTTCCTGATCAATCAGGAAGGCGTACAGCGCTTTATCATCCGGGTTATCGGTCTGCGTCAGCAGCTGTTCGTATAGCGAGGCCGCCTTCTTCTCCATCTCCCAGGCCGCGTAATATACGTCCGCCTGCTCGGTGGGGGCGGGAATGGCCTGCTTGATGCTTTCCATGGATTCAAACAGGTTGGCCACTTTTTCGCCGATGCCGTCATCGCGCAGCTCGTAGGGCGAGCCCTCGCGGGTGGCCTGCAATATCATGGCGTGGCGTTTTTCATCCTCAGCCAGCAGGGTGAACACATCCCGCAAGGCGGTGTTGGCGTTCTTTTCGGCCTGATCGCTGTAGAAGCGAACGCCGTCCTGCTGAATGCGAATGGCCTGCGATAAAATGCCCATCGTACAGCCTTCCTTCCCTGGCACAGCCATTTCTTTACAAATAGCATGATACCTATCAGATGCGGATAAGTCAAGAAAATCACCGATACGCACAAACAAAAAGTCCTCCGCCACGCAGGGCGGAGGACAGGCGTTTTGCAGGAGTGGAGTTGACCTGCCCCCCGATCCTTGTGCCAGTTTCAGAGTTAGTTGAGATATAATCA
>CALNAU010000160.1 GCA_937874275.1 uncultured Clostridia bacterium
CGGGCGACGCGCAGGCGACGGTGGTGGCCGTGGCCGTCAGCGGCGGCGGGTATGTGGATGAGTGGAAGAGCAACTTTCTCATCGGCAACGGCATGCACCACCAGGGCTTTGACCAGGCCGCGCAAAAGGTGTACGCGCGGCTGACCGCCTACATCCGCGAGCAGCGCATCACCGGTCGCGTGAAGGTGTGGATAGCCGGCTACAGCCGGGCTGCGGCCACCGGCAACCGCACGGCGGCCATCATCCTGGACCATCAACTGGTGAAGCCCAATGATTTATACGCCTATACCTTTGCCACGCCCAACGTCACCCGGCAGACGGACGCGGCCAGGTATTCCTCTATCTTCAACATCGTCGGCTCCTTTGACCCGGTGCCCCTGATTCCCTTTGATGATTGGGGCTTCCGCCGCTATGGGCGGGATATGTACCTGCCCACCCCCGAATGCGACAGCGACTATGCAAAGCGGGTCGCCCCGGTCAGCCAGATGTACCGGCGCATGACCGGGCAGGAATACTGGACAAGCATCAGCCGCAACCGCACCATCCAGAAGCTGCTGGGCGCGCTGAAGGACTCGGCGGGCGACGTGGGCGAGTACACCGCGGACTTTCAGCCGCTGCTGATTCAGCTGTGGGGCGATAAGGATAAGCCGCTGAACATGCTGGGCAGCGCGGTGCGCAGCTTTTTCAACAACAACGCGCTCTGGAAGCGCAGCAGCAAGCTGGCCGGCAGCCTGTGGACGCTGTTATCCAACACCTTTGAGGAAAACATGCTGCAGCAGGAGGGGGTATTGGCCAACGAGTGGCGCAGCGACAGCGGCGTGCTGCTCAACTACGCGCAGGAGCATGTGCCCATCGGCTACCTGGCCTGGCTGATGGCCTATGACGCCCCTGAGAAAATGGTCACCACCAGCCTGAGATACCGGCAGGTCAGCTTCAGCTGGCAGCCCAGGGTGAGCGCGCTGGACGCGCAGGGCAAGGAAGTATTCACCCGCCAGCCGGGCGAACTTAATCCGGCGGAGGGGACGGTATCACCGTTCAGCCCCTCCCAGGTGGGTGACAGCCTGGTGATGACGGTACCCGCGGACAAGGCCTACACGCTGCGCATCCAGGCGGAGGACAACAGCCCGCTGGTCATTTCCGTGCGCGAAGGGGTGATTGGCCGCGTGCAGATGAAGTCCTACGAAAGGAAGATCACCCCGCAACAGGCCGGGGAGACCTGGACGCTGACCCTGCCCCAGGGACTGCAGGGCACAGGCTATACGCTGACTGGGCCTGCGGGCGGCCTGCCAATGACCGCGGTGGCGGACGCGTCCGTCTTTAGCGAGCAGGAGGTCAACAGCTCCATCAAGGGGGTGTTCAATCAAAACCTGGCGCGGTTGGTGGCGGTGCTGGTGCTGGCGTTGCTGCAGGCCATCTTCGTCATCACGCTCACCACCCGGGCTGGCCGTCACCTGTACCTGCGGCGCAGGCAAATCCGCCTCAAGCAGGTGCCCGAAGGCCCGCGTGCGCCTACTTGATACGCCGCCGTGGCCGGCCATATCGCGCGCTGAAGTGGGCGTCGGCCGCGCTGCTGCTGCTGTCGATGGTCATGCTGGTGGAGAGCGCGCGCTTCCTATGGTTCAGCGCGCAGAACATTCTGGCGGTGCAGTCCGCCAGCCTCATCTGGATGATTGTGTTTACCGATCTGCCGCAGGTGCTTCTGTTGTGGATGGCCAGCATTCCCGCCCTGGGGGCCGCCCTGCACGCCCTGTTCTGGCGCCAGGGCGAGGGCTATCGCCTGCGCACCAGCCGCCTGTTTGCCATCTCCGCCTTCCTATGTGCCCTGATGTTGATGGCCATGATGGGGCTGGACGCGCGAACCTCGCTGGCTATATGGCAGCGGGGCGTTATCCTGGCGCAGGGGCTGCCGCTGGTGCTCTGCCTGTGGCTGCTGCACCGCGCCTTGCGGGGCAACAGGCCGAGCAAAAAAGCCTGATGCCAGCAGAATCCTAGTGACCCCGGGCAACCGGGGTCTTTTTCATTCAAATGGATGAAGTTGAACGACCCATGGTGTTTAAGATAAATAGAGAGAGGGTAATATTAGAAAGAGTCTAAAAGATG
>CALNAU010000161.1 GCA_937874275.1 uncultured Clostridia bacterium
TAGCGGAAATCCTTTTGCAGCGCCGGGTTGACGATGACCACTGCCTCGCCAAACAGCGCGCCCTGCTTGGTAAGCCCGATGGTGAAGGCATCGCACAGGGCGGCCACCTTTGCCAGCGTCAGGTCGTTGCCCTCGCTGGCCAGGGCGTAGCCCAGCCGCGCGCCATCCAGGTACAGCGGCAGCCCGCGCGACCGGCACACCCGGCTGATGCCCTCCAGCTCCCGCGCGGTGTAGATGCTGCCCAGCTCCGTGGTGTTGGAGATATACACCATGCCGGGCTGCACCATATGCTCAAAGCTGTCGTCCGCGTAGTGGGCGGCCACCATCCGCTCGATATCATCCGGGTTCACCTTGCCATCCCGGTGCGGCAGCGTGAGCACCTTGTGGCCAGTGGCCTCGATGGCCCCGGTCTCATGGGCGGCGATGTGGGCGGTGTCCGCCGCCACCGCGCCCTGATGCGGCCGCAGGATGGAGGCGATGACCGTCAGGTTGGCCTGGGTGCCGCCGGACAGGAAGTATAGTGCTGCCCCCGGCTGGCCGGTCAAGCGGCGCACGCGCTCCTGCGCGGCGCGGCACAGGTCATCCTCCCCATAGCCGGAAAACCCTTGCCCGGCAAGACCCGCCAGCGCGCCCAGCACCTGCTCGTGTGCGCCTTGGGCATAGTCGTTGCGAAAATCAATCATGATATAACCCCCATCATGCGCCAAATGTTTGACAAGCGGGATATGGCCCGCTATGCTTCGAAGGACTGAAATCCCGGCGAAAGCCATCGACCCAGGAGGCCCCATGCGTATCATAAAGCCCCTCGTATCGCTTCTGCTCTGCCTGCTGCTGGCGCTGCCCGGCCTGGCCGCCCAGTCATTATCACCCGTGGTGGCCCGCGTCACCACCGCCAGCGGCACCCTCAACCTGCGCGCGACACCCAAGGCAAATGCCAAGGTAATCACCAAGCTACGGCCAGATACACTGGTGCTGGTGTTGGGCAAGGAGGGCGAGTATAGCCATATCTCCGTTCAGGAGCAGGAGGGCTATGTGCGCACCGAGTTTCTGACAGTGACGGACGACCCGCCGGAATCCCTGGCCTACCAACCGCTGAAAGTGGGGGACCGGGGCGAAGCCGTCCTCGCCCTCAAGGAGCGATTGCAGGCCCTGGGCTACCTGCGCCCGGGTGCCGCCCTCACGCCCCATTATACCAATGACATTGCCCAGCGGGTAAAAATCTTCCAGCGCACGCACGCCCTGGAGGAGACGGGCGTCGCTTCACCCGGCATGCAGCTGCTTCTGTTTTCAGGCGACGCCAAGAAAAACCAGGAAGAGCTGCCGGCTGTGAAACGGATGTTCACCCGCGCGGTGAACGCCAGCGACGCCGGCTTTGACTGGGCGCAATACATGCGCGACAACCCGGGCACCTGCGGCTGTTGCATGGGCGAGGGCTGTGAGTGCTGCAACTTCACGGGCCGCATCCGGTAGCTGCAGCGGGCATTACGTCTGCGGCTCGCCCTGCACACTCAACTGGTCCGGCACGGAGATTTCTTCCTCGTTCTCGGGCTCGTCCTTGGGCTCATCAGTCTCTTCCGCGTCCTCCAAATCCTCAGCGCGGATCTCCATCAGCTGCTCGCGGGTGACGGTCTCCATCGCGGCCAGGCGATTGGCTTGCCGGGCGATGGCCTGCTCAAACAGGTTGCGCACGCCGCGGGCGTTGCCAAAGCCGATGTTGTCCTCCGACTCCTCCCGAATGATCTCCCGCAGGCGCTCCCGCGCTTCGGGCGCCAGCGTGTAGCCGGCATTTCGGCAGCGCAGGTCAAAGATGCCCATCATTTCATCCAGCGTGTAATCCGGGAAATACATAAAGCGGTTGAAGCGGCTCTCCAGCCCGGGGTTGGCATGCACAAAGTCGTTCATCAGCTCCACATAGCCGGCCACAATCACCACCAGGTCGTCCCGGTGGTCCTCCATGGCCTTGAGCAGCGTCTCCACCGCCTCCTGACCATAATCCTGCGGGCCGCGGGTAGTCAGCGCGTAGGCTTCGTCGATAAACAGCACGCCGCCCAGCGCCTTTTGCACCACTTCCTGGGTCTTGATGGCCGTTTGGCCCACATAGCCCGCCACCAGGCCGCTGCGGTCCACCTCCACCAGGTGTCCACGGCTGAGGATGCCCAGGCTGTGGTAGATGCGGCTCATCAGGCGGGCAATCATGGTCTTGCCGGTGCCGGGATTGCCGCTGAATACCATGTGCAGGCTGAGGTCCTCCACCTTGAGGCCATGCTCGCGCCGCATCTGGTTCACCTTTACCAGGTTAATCAGGCCCTCGACCTCTTTCTTGATGAGGTCCAGGCCGATCAGGCTGTTCAGTTCCTCGCGCAGCTTGTTGATGTCCTCCTTCTCGGGGGCTTTCTCCTGCGCGGGGGCGGCCTGCTCCTTCTGCTGCTCGGACGGCTTTTGACCGTCCTGCTTGCCGGTGAAGTCGATAGACGG
>CALNAU010000162.1 GCA_937874275.1 uncultured Clostridia bacterium
CGTGCCAGCGGCAGCACCTTGTTTTCATAGGTTTGCGCCTCGTCCAGCCGCCTGGTCTTCTCGTTCTTGGCGTTGTTCACATCCTCATAGTTGGCGATGACCGCCTGGGGCACGGTGATGTTCTGGATGTGCACGCCGTTGATCTTGACGCCCATCTCATAGCTGTCAATCAGCGCCTGGAAGTCCGGCAGCACCTCCTGCTCAATGATGTCCTTGCTCAGCAGCGCCTCATCGAGCGAGCGGTTTTGTATGTTGCGCCGCAGAATGGCTTCAAAGGCAAGGTGCATGGTGCGCTCGGGGTCCACCACGTCAAACACATACTGCTTCACATCGCGGATGGTGTATTGGTAAATGGCCTCCAACTGCACGATGCTGTTGTCATTGGTCAGCATCACCGATTCGTCCGTCACGTCAGTATACTCCGCGTTGCTCAGGCGGCTGGCGCTTTTGCTTGTGCGGTACCCATACTCCACATCGTGGATGGTGGTCACGCTCTTTGAGATGATTCGCTGCACGCCGGGCAGGTGCCAGTACAGGCCGGGGCCGTGGGTGGCGGTTACCTTGCCGAAGGTAATTACCAATGCCTCCTCGCCCTGGCCCACCCGGTACAGGCCGGCCGCTACGATGAGGGCAATGATGGCCAGAATCGCCACCACCAGCACCCAGCGGTTTCTTTTCCTGGTTGTTGTCATGCGTACCTCCTTGTGTTTCGCAGGTATCATACCACAGCGCGCGGGGGAATAACCATACGGGGCAAGTACATATCTATTGCCTATCGAACCAAAACGGGCTTGCGACACACCACGACAAACCGATGCTCCCTGCTTTCCACAAAGCCGTCGCGCGCCATCTCCGCCTGCAAGGCCAGCAGTCGGTCGAAGCATTTATCCACCGAAAAGCCGGGAAACTCCCATTCGATGATTTTGGCAAAGTACACAATCGCGCCTACGTCAAAGAACCGCAATGGGGGATAGGCCTCCTGCGCCGTCTGGATATCAAACCCCGCCTGTTGCAGCATGCTTTCGTTGTGCGCCAGCGTATGGTTGGGGTATGCTGGCGTGTAGTCAGCAATCAGCCGGTGGGACAGGCTTTCATTGTTGCGTGCCCCCACCTGCTGGGTGATGAACCGTCCCTCTTGGCGTAGACAGCGGAACACCTCCGCCGCGTCAAAGCTCTCGTGGCGGTTGATAATTAAGTCAAATGAATTGTCGGGGAAGGGCAGGATATCATCCTCCGCTACCTCTTTGACCGTCACGCCAAGCGGGGAGAGCTTTTGCTCGCACAGCAACAGGTTGGGCGGATAGCCTTCGGTCGCGCAGGTCAACGCGGGCGGGTGCCCCAGCGACAGCAAAAACTCGCCGCCACCGGTGCCCATGTCAAGCAGCCTGGCATGTGGGGTGAGCGCCTGCAATACCATGGCGCGATAATCCCAGGGCAATTCACCCTCCTGCCAGCGGCCACTGAGGCGGGAAAAGTCCCACCCTTGAAAGGCGGCTTGTTCTTCCTGCTGCCACAGCAGGTGAAGGGCGTCTTGGTCTTTTTTCATGAACAGCATACCTCAAGCTTTATTCGCGCAAAGGGCTTATTTGGCCGAACAGGGGGCTTGCGCCACTTGCACCCGCATGCTATAATTTGACGGATAACGCACGCGGGCGGACCGGCTGCTTGTGCCGAAAGGCGGCCAGCCAGGGTTGATGCCTGCGGAGGAAAAAACAAGGAGGAATTAATCGTGGCTGTTATCTCCATGAAACATCTCTTGGAAGCGGGCGTGCACTTTGGCCATCAGACGCGCCGCTGGAACCCCAAAATGGCCCCCTTTATCTTCACTGAGCGCAACGGCATCTACATCATAGACCTGCAGAAGACCGTGCGCAAGATGGACGAGGCGTACATGTTCGTCCGCAACCTGGCCATGGAAGGCAAATCCTTGCTGTTCGTGGGCACCAAGAAGCAGGCGCAGGAATCCATCGAGCAGGAAGCCAAGCGCTGCAACATGTACTACGTCAACCACCGCTGGCTGGGCGGCATGCTCACCAACTTCCGCACCATCCGCGCCCGCGTTGACCGCCTCAACGAGATTGACAAGATGGAGGAGATCGGCCAGTTTGATGTCCTGCCCAAGAAGGAAGTCATCAAGCTGCAGCACGAGCGTGAAAAGCTGGAAGCCAACCTGGGCGGCATCCGCACCATGAAGAACCTGCCTGGCGCTGTGTTCATCGTTGACCCCAAGAAGGAGTACATCGCTGTGGCCGAAGCCCGTGCGCTGGGCATCCCGATTGTGGCCATTGTCGATACCAACTGCGATCCTGACGAGGTAGACTATGTCATCCCCGGCAACGACGACGCCATCCGCGCTGTCAAGCTGATTGCCGGCAAGCTGGCCGATGCGGTGCTGGAAGGCAAGCAGGGCGAGCAGGGTGAAGTAGAGCAGGATGAGGAAGAGGCCGCAGAGGCCGCCCAGCAGTAAGCAAAACACAGACTTTAGGAGGAAAACCATGGATATTACTACCGCAATGGTCAAGGAGCTGCGCGAGCGCACCCAGGCCGGTATGATGGATTGTAAAAAGGCCCTGATCGCCGTCAACGGCGATATGGACAAGGCCATTGAATATCTTCGCGAGAAGGGCTTGTCCCAGGCCGTGAAGAAGGCCGGCCGCGTGGCCAGCGAAGGCATGGTGGATAGCTACATCCACATGGGCGGCAAGATTGGTGTGCTGGTGGAAGTGAACTGCGAGACCGACTTCGTCGCCAAGACCGATACATTCAAGGCCCTGGTGCACGATGTTGCCCTGCAGATTGCGGCCAGCAATCCGCTTTTCATCACCAAGGAAGATGTGCCCCAGGACAACCTGGACAAGGAGCGCGAGATTCTGCGCGCCCAGGCGCTCAACGAGGGCAAGCCCGAGAAGATTGTCGAGCGCATGGTCGAAGGCCGCATCGAGAAGTACTACAAGGAAGTTTGCCTGCTGGAGCAGCCTTTCGTCAAGAATCCTGACATCACCGTGCAGGATCTGGTCAACGAGGCCACTTTGGCCAGCGGCGAAAAAATCGCCGTGCGCCGCTTCACCCGCTATGAGCTGGGCGAAGGCATCGAGAAGAAAGTGTCCGATCTCGCCAGCGAGATCAGCGAGATGACCAAGAAGGCATGAGCGGCGGCAATCAGCTGCATAGCTAATCCAGAGGGGCGCCGCGCCTGCGTGCGCCCCTTTCCTTTTGAAGGAGGTTGGGTATGACCATTCCATATAAGCGGATACTGCTCAAGCTATCCGGCGAAGCGCTGGGCAAGGACGGCTGGCTGTTTGATCACACGAAGATTGAGCAGGTGGCGAATGTCCTGGTGCGCGCGCAGCAAAGCGGCGTTGAGCTGGGCGTGGTGATTGGCGGCGGCAACCTGTGGCGCGGTCGCCTGGGCGGCGCAGCCGGCATGGAGGCCGTGACGGCCGACCAGATGGGCATGCTGGGCACCATCATGAACTGCCTGTGCATGAAGGACGCGCTGGTGCGCCAGGGCGCCAGGGCCCGGGTGATGACGGCGCTGGATATGCCGCGTGTCGCCGATGCCTATCGGGCGGATCTGGCGGACGAGCTCATGCGCCAGGGCACCATCGTGCTGCTAGGCGGCGGGCTGGGCAACCCCTTCTTCACCACGGATTCTGCGGTGGCGCTGCGCGCCTGCGAGCTGAAGGCCGATGCTATCCTGCTGGCCAAGAATGTGGATGGCGTGTATACGGGGGACCCGAGGGAGGATGCCTCCGCCACCCTGATGAAGGACCTGACCTACGACGAGGCGCTGGAAAAACAGCTCAAGGTGATGGAC
>CALNAU010000163.1 GCA_937874275.1 uncultured Clostridia bacterium
GCGCCCAGAATGCGGTCCAGCAGCATGTTGGCGCGGATGTCGTTCTCATCGGGGTTGACATAGGCGTTGAGATACAGGATGGGATGCAGCCCCAGCCTGCGGCAGGCGGTGGCCGTCTGCATGGCGTGGTTGGACTGGGTGGCCCCGTAGGTGAACACCGTCTCGCAGCCCTGGTCCAGCGCGTCCCCCAGCAGGTACTCCAATTTTCGCACCTTGTTGCCGCCAAACAGGCTCATGCCGGAGAAGTCATCCCGCTTGATATACAGGTTGATGCCCAATTGCTCCGACAGCCGCTCCAACTTATAAAACGGCGTGGGATAAAACCCGAGGTTCGCCCGCGGCTTGGCGCCGGTCAATTGGCGCAGCTGCTTGATTTTCTCCTGCATGGCCATATCCTCCTCAGTTCAGTTGCTCATAGGATACCATGACCCGCTCGGTCTGGAAATCCCCCCGCCGCAGGCCCTGGTCGGGGTAGGACACCTCGCCATCCTGGTTGTCATAGGGGTCGGAGCGCAGGAAGGGATAGGGCGGGTCGAACTGCTGCTGCACATCGCGGTTGGATACCATGCGGAAGGGCTCCAGGTTGGCAAAGTAGAAGTTCCACCGGTCCAGGTGCCCCTCGCGGTAGGCCGCGCCGCCAAAGGAGGCGTCTGCGTACAGCCAGCCGTAGGGGGCGATGTAGTAGCGCGCCCAGTCGTGGTTGCCCACCATGCCGGGGCGGGTATACCAGCCTGCCTGCCACTGGGCCGGGATGCCCACGCAGCGGCACAACGCGATGAACAGCAGCGCGTGCATGCCGCAGTCGCCCCGCTGACCCGCGCCAAAGTACTCGAGGATGTTGGTCTTGGTGAAATACGGCGGCACAAAGCGGTACACCGTCTGGGTGGTGATGTAATCGTAGAACCGGCGCGCCTTCAGCAGCGGGTTGGTCTCCTCCCCCACCAGCTCACGGGCCAGGTCGCGGATGAATGGAGTGAAGTGAATCTGCGGCAGCATCTGCTGGGTGTCAAAGTCCGGCTGCTGTGCCGCCACATCCTCCGGCTTGGGGTCTACGTAGGGGGCGTTGATGTCATAATCAAATTCCACCGTGAAGGCCATGCCGGGCTGGTAGGTTTCCTCAAAGTAAGCGGTGCGCTGGGGGTGATCCAACGCCGCAATGTGCTTGGCCGTGGGCGTGGTAACCAGGTAGCTGCCGGGGATGCTCTGTCCGTCCTTGAGCGGCAGGGCCATGTGCACGCGGATGGTTTCGCCGGGGCGCTGCGCGTGCGGGGCAACCGTGAGGGTGGAGCGCAGGCGGAACCGCCAATGCCCGCTGCCCGCGCGCTTCATGTGGGCGATGGCGTCATCCAGCATGCGGAAGTTTTCATACTTGGCGTCCAGCGCCTGCTTGTCCAAAAACCGCTCGTTCCAGTCCACCCGCGTCTTGAGCATGCTGTCATAGGCATTGGCCTTGTAGCGCACCTGCCCATCCACATAAATCCAGTCCAGCGTGCCGTCGTCGCGCAGGGCATCCATCTCGGCCTGCGTGACGCCCTGCACCTTCTCCTGCAACAGCTTCAGCATCTGCGCCTCGCTGTAGGGGTAGCAGGCGGGCAGCTCCTTCAATATCTGCTGCTCCAGCTTCAGGCGCTGCTTGAGGATGTCCGGCACCTTGTCGCTTTTGAGGCGCAGGTCGATGACCCGGTTTGCGCGCCCTAGGTCACCATAGGCCACCAGGCGGGCAATGTCCTCCGGCAGTGGGTAGGAGAAGTAATCGAGGTTTGTCATGTCGGATGGCCTTCCTTTTTTATATATTCATGTATTTTATATCTCACACCAGATGACATGCCACGAAATGACCCCGGTCAATCTCGCGCAGCTCGGGCACCTCGGTGCGGCAGCGCGGCTGGGTATAGGGGCAACGGGTGTGGAACACGCAGCCGTCGGGCAAATCCACGGGGCTGGGCAGGTCGCCGGTCAGCGGCGCCCGCTTCTGCTGTTCGTCAAAGCCCACTTGCGGGATGGCCTCAAACAGCGCCTTGGTGTAGGGATGCGCCCGGTTGGTCTTGAAATCCTCCCGGTCGGCCAGCTCCACCACGCGGCCCAAATACAGCACCGCGATGCGGCGGGACACGTGGTAGACCACATTGAGGTTGTGGGAGATAAAGGCGTAGGCGATGCCGGTGCGGCTTTGCAAATCCATCAGCAGGTTGATGACCTGGGACTGGATGGATACGTCCAGCGCGGAAACCGGCTCATCACACAGCACAAACTTGGGGTTGACCGCGATGGCACGGGCGATGCCGATGCGCTGGCGCTGCCCGCCCGAAAACTCGTGCGGATAGCGGCGGATGTAGATGGGGTCCAGCCCGCACAAATCCATCAACTCGCGCACCCGCTCGATGCGCTCGGCGGGCGTGTACATATTTTGAAACACCAAGGGCTCGCTGATGATATCACCCACCGTCATGCGGGGGTTGAGGCTGCTGTAGGGGTCCTGAAAAATGATCTGCATGTCCCGGCGCAGCGGGCGCAGCTCCTTTTCACTCAGGTGCGTAATATCCTGCCCGTCAAACACGACGCGGCCATCGGTGACATCCGTCAGGCGAATCATGGCGCGGCCCAATGTGGTTTTGCCGCAGCCGGATTCGCCCACGATGCCCAGCGTCTCGCCGCGGCGAATTTGCAGGCTGACGTCGTTGACAGCCTTCACATATCCACGGGCCCTGCCCATCTTGCGCACGGGGAACCATTTATCCAGGCGCTCCACCGCCATGAGGACTTCCTGTTCAGGCATGGGCTTCCTCCTTCTCAATGGCGTCGGATTGCAGGAAACAGCGCACCAAGCGGCCGTCCGGTCCTGCGGTGAGCGCCGGGCGCTTTTCGCGGCAGACGGGCATGACGTGCTTGCAGCGCGGGTTGAACAGGCAGCCCGCGGGCCGCTTGGACAGGCTGGGCACCATGCCCTCGATGACGTGCAGGCGCTCCACATCGTCCTCCAGGTTGGGGATGGATTTGAGCAGCGCCGCGGTATAGGGGTGGCGGGGCTGGGTAAACACATCGCGCGCGGAGCCGTATTCCATGGCCTTGCCCGCGTACATCACCAGCACCTCGTCGGCCACACGGGAGATGACGCCCAGGTCGTGGGTAATCATGATGACCGAGGCGCCGGTCTTCTGCTTGAGTTCGTTGATCAGCTCCAATATCTGCGCCTGGATGGTGACGTCCAGCGCCGTGGTGGGCTCGTCACATATCAGCAGCTGCGGGTTGCAGCTCAGCGCGATGGCAATCATCACCCGCTGGCGCATGCCGCCCGACAGCTGATGAGGATATTCCCCAAAGCGCTTCTCGGGCAGCGGGATGCCCACCAGGCGGAGCATCTCGATGGCGCGCTCGCGCGCCTGCTTGCGGTCGCAGTCGCCGTGCAGCAAAATGGACTCCATAATCTGGTTGCCCACGGTGTACACGGGGTTGAGGCTGGTCATGGGCTCCTGAAAAATCATGCCGATTTTGCCGCCGCGTATCTGCTTCATTTCCTTCTTGGACTTTTTGAGGATGTCGTCGCCCAGCAGCTCCACGGTGCCGGACACAATGCGCCCCGGCGGCGTCTGCACCAGGCGCATGATGGACAGCGCCGTTACCGACTTGCCCGAGCCCGATTCGCCCACGATGCCCAGGGTCTGTCCGCGCGCCACATCAAAGGACACATCATCCAGCGCGTAGACGATGCCCTCATCGGTGTAGAAGTAGGTGCACAGGTTGCGCACCTTCAGCAGGGGCTGCTTGTCCGTCATGCCATGCTCTCCTTATGCCGGGTTGGAAAAAGTTACAGGTTTTTCAGCTTGGGGTCCAGGGCGTCGCGCAGCGCGTCACCCAGCAGGTTGAAGGCCAGCACCGTCAGCACCAGCGCGATGCCGGGAAACACGCTGTAGGTGGGGTTGGTGCGCAGGTATTTGCGCGCCATGGAAATCATCTCTCCCCAGGAGGACACCGGCGGCTGCACGCCCAGCCCCAGGAAGGACAGGCTGGCCTCGTACATGATGTCCGACGGAATGGCCATGGTGACCACCACGATGATGGTGGACAGGCAGTTGGGGATGAGGTGGCGCAGGATGATTTTCAGGTCGCTGCCGCCGGAAGCGCGGGCCGCCTCCACAAATTCCTTTTCCTTCAGCTGCATCACCTGGGCGCGGATGATGCGGGCAATGCCCGTCCAGCCGACAAACCCGATGGCCAGGAACACGTTGATGACCCCCGTGCCCAGCACAAACATGATGACGATAGCGAACAGGATGTGCGGAAAGGAGGCGAAAACCTCGATGATGCGGCTGATGACGGCGTCAATCTTGCCGCCGTAATAACCGGCCAGGGCGCCCAGAAACACGCCGATGGTGACCGCGATAGCCTCGGCAATCAGGCCGACCGACAGCGAGATGCGCGAGCCGTAGATGATGCGGGTGAGGATATCGCGGCCGAACTCATCCGTGCCCAGCCAGTGCTTGCTGGATGGTCCTTCCAAAATGGCCGATGTATCCTGATAGCCCTCCTCATAGGGGGCAATCAGCGGGGCGAAGATGGCCACCAGAATCAGCAGCACAATGAACACCAGGCACGCGATGGCCACCTTGTCCTTCTTCAGGCGGACAAAGGCGTCATGGTAAAAGCTGGTGTAGGCGGCATCCTGTACGTTTGCGTTTGCTTTGATACTCATCTGCTACCTCTTCGCGGGGCCGGCCACGCGGATGCGCGGGTCAAACAGGCCGTAGGTCAGGTCAATCAGCAGGTTGGCGATGACAAAGACCGAGGCGATGTACACCGTGCAGCCCTGAATGATGGGGATGTCGCGCTTCATGATGGCCTCCACCAGCAGCCTGCCCAATCCGTTGATGGAAAAGATGGTCTCCACCAGCACCGAGCCGCCCAAGATGGACTTGATCAGCGTGCCCAGGTAGGTGAGGATGGGGATGCCGGCGTTCTTGAACGCGTGCTTGGCCACCACAAAGAACTCCCCCACGCCCTTGGAGCGGGCGGTGCGGATATAATCCTGATTCATGGCGTCCAATATGTTGGTGCGCGTAAGGCGCGCCAGCGACGCCGCGTAAATCATCCCCAGCGCCACCGAGGGCATGATGTAGGCGCTGGGCTGCCGCAGGCCCGAGATGGGCAGCCACTTGAGGGTGAGGCCGAAAACCAGCTGCAATATGATGGCCAGCCAGAAGCTGGGTGCCGCCATGCCCAATGTAGAAATCATCATGATGACGCGGTCCACCCACTTGCCGCGGAACACCGCCGCCAGCGTGCCCATCAGCACCCCCAGTATGATGGCGAACGCCAGCACCAGCACCGCCAGCGTGCCCGTGACGGAAAACGCGCGCAAAATCAGCTCCATCACCGGCTTTTTCTGGAAGTAGCTGTTGCCGAAGTCCCCCGTCACCGCATTGGTGAGGAAGCGGAAATACTGAGCAGGCAGCGGGTCATTGAGCCCCATCTGCTCACGGATGCGGTTGATGGTGGCATCGTCCGCCTTCTTTTGCAGCATGACGGCCACCGGGTCTCCCGGCACCACATTGACCATGATGAAGGTGACCAGCGTGACGCCCAGCAGCACGATGACGGTCTGGTACAGGCGCCTGAGTGTGAATTTCAGCATGCGCGGCCCTCCGATACGTAGGAAAGGGCGCGGGTATGGGGCAGCCCCCACACCCACGCCGTGCGGGAATTACGATTTACTCAACGATGGAAGCGTCATCCAGGTGGAACATGCTGCCGTCAAAGAAGACGCCCTCCACCTTGTCGCTCTTGAGGTAATAGGTCACGGGGTTGTACAGCGGCACCGTGACAAACTCTTCCGCCACCAGGCGCTGATCGATCTGCTTGTAGATCTCGATGCGCTCCTCGCCGGCAGGCATGGCGCGGCCCTTGGCCATCAGCTCGTCGGTAAGCGGGTCGTTCCAGTTGGAGGAGAAGAACTTGGAGTTGCCCGACTGGAAGAACGTGTAGGTGAAGTTGTCGGGGTCAGGCATGTCCGCGTACCAGGTCAGCAGCGGGCACTGCACCGAGCCTTCCTTGCGCAGGGACACATAGGTAGCCGAGTCAACGCGGTTGACCTCCAGTTCGATATTGGAAGCCTTGAGCTGCTCCTGCAGCACGACGGGGATACCCGCGATGGAGGAGGTCTCCGACACATAGTTGACCAGCTTGATGCCATCGGGGAATCCGGCTTCGGCCAGCAGGGCCTTGGCCTTCTCGGGGTCGTAGAAGGACGGGCGGGCGGTGTAGCCAGCCACGCTGGGGGTAATCAGCGAGTTGGCCACCGTGCCGTTGCCCTGCAGATAGCTTTCAACAATCGCCTTCTGGTCGATGGCGTGAGCCACGGCTTCGCGCACCTTCACATTGTCCAGCGGCGGCATGGCCACGTTGAGGTTGAGGGCGATGATGCCGCGCAGGTCGGACATCACCAGGTTCTTGGCGAACTCACCCTCCTGATAGCCCTTGACGTAGGTGGGATCCATGTTGACGAGGTCCAGCGAACCGGCTTCAAACTCCATCAGTGCGGTGCCGCGGTCCAGGTTGTACAGGTACACTTCGTCAATCTGGGGGCGGCCTTCGTAATACTTCTCGTTGGCCACCAGGTGCAGGGTGTCCTTGGCGGTGAAGCTCTCGAACACGAAGGGGCCGGTGCCCACGAAACTGTCAATGCCCCAGGTCTCGCCGGCGGCCGTGCAGGCATCCTGCGGATAAATCAGCATCTGCGGGCAGGACAGGATGTAGTTGAAGGGGGCGTAGGGATACTCCAGCTCGATGGTGAAATTGAAGTCATCCTGAATGGTGACGCCGGCCAGCTCGGTGGCCTTGCCGTCCAGCATGTCCTTGCCGCCCAGAATCATGTCGCACAGCCAGGCGTTGACGTTGGCGGTGGCAGGATCAAAAATGCGGTGCAAGGTAAAATACACGTCCTTGCTGGTCAGCTGGGTGCCATCGTGGAAATACACATCCTCGCGCAACTTGCAGGTAAACACCTTGCCGTCCTCGCTGACAGCGGGCATTTCCGCCAGCAACTGGGGCGCCAGGGAGCCATCCGGCTGAAGCGCCAGCAGGGGCTCGCACACCATGATGCCGCCCTGCAGCACGCCGCTGGATGTCGCTTTGTGCACGTCGATGAGGTCCATGTCGTCCATGGCGCCGCCAAAGGAAAACACCTTGCCCTCCGCCAGCGCAGGGGTGAGCCCGAGCATCAGGCCCAGTGCCAGCAACAATGCCATTAACCTTTTCATTCGTCTCCTTGCCTCCTTGTGAGCAATTTTGTCACGATTTGATTCGCGACCTGTATTATATTAATACATCGAAATCGATAATTTTACAACACCGTTTTTGTGAAACCTTGTCTGATAGTACAGGATTAATACAAATAGATTCGGGCAAGTCAAGCGCCAATCATCGCTGATGATGAATAAACAGATGGTGCATATTCAGAACCGAATCGGATATCAAATGATGTCGATTGTTTGCAGAATCCTCGCCCGACGCCACATGACGGCGCACGTGAACACGGATATCAACTGCATGACGATGAACCATAGAAACTGATTGTAGTGACCCGTGAATGGCCTCCCGCAGCAGGAAGCGTACCCGAAGCGGCATCGTTAGGGTTTGACAACTTTGCCCGGCGCAATTCGCCTCCCCTATGCGCCCTCAAACCGAACGCAGAGAAGCCCGGTGTTCCCCTGCATGACCACCTATAATATGGAGCATCAACTCACATGCTGCCCGCTTCACCTTCTTCCACAAACGAAGCATCCAACGTTTTGAACGCACGAAAACTGCCGCATTGCTGCGGCAGCTCATTAAGTCCTATTCAATTATCGGGATGCCTTGATTCTCACGTCGCGGTACTCCGTTGATATCGGGTATCTCTCGGTCCTTAGCTCCCGGTCCGGCTTTTCCGGTTCCCTGGGGCCCTAAGTCGGCCGGCGCCCGAAGGGTCGTTCACCTGGGTTGGTCCTGATGACCGGGCCACGCGGTTCATATTTTCCGTAACATCCGTGATACCATTGTCGAGGCAAGTGTTTCGCCTGGCCCGGTATAAGTCGTTCCGGAGAAGATGTTCCTTGTTGATTACGTGATCCTGTTTCCCATTTGGTCCAATTTCCGGGTGTTAGGGGTTTCTTTTTTCCTACGTCTCTTCGTTCTATCCGGCGTGAATCAATGGTCCCTCGTGGTTTGCCTGTGTGCTCTGTTGCCCCCCAAGTTCACCATCCGCAAAGGGATGAAGTTTGGGGAAGTCCCTGTTTAGCCGCCGCTGTGGGTTGCCCCGGGGTCGGCCATTTCAGGTGATCGCAATTCCCGTTAGGTATCGAACCTGGATAGGGCGAGGCAAGCAACAGGTTCCAATAAGATTTCTGTATTCAGTGAATCGCCCTCCTTCGAACCGTGTATTGTGGTCGTATTGTTCTGGTTCGATTGAATTATACCCCACCCCTTTCATTTCTGTCAAGCGTTTTGGTGTCATTTGGTTCAAAATTTTCCTAATGCCACGATAAAATGACGGAACGCGTTGTGTTTCTTGCATTTTCTGCTTTCAAGGCATGATGCGTTTGTCTTTCAGTCGCGCCGAAACAGATTATAGATTTCACCCTCGGCAACTCAGGACACAGGGGGCCACGCGCAACCCGCCGCGCGCCCGCGCGATATGGACACCCCGCCTTGCTTTATGCTATCCTGTGCTATGCGCACACGCCCCGCAGAGCTTTCGTGAGGTAGGCATGACACCCATCGAGCAAACCGCTGCCACCCTGCGCCCCTGGCTGGGGAGCGACTTTGTTGCCGCCAATGCAGAGCTGATGGCGCGCCTGGCCTTTCGGCTGACGCACTTCACCGTGGGGCGCGACAATTTGCCCAAGGCAGCGCAGGACATCGATACCGCGCTGTTCATGGCGGTGCGGGACGCGACGGGCGGCCGCATGATTTTGCGGCTGGATGACAACCGCCACATGCGCGTCAAGGTGGACGACTTCGCCATCATGGCCGATGAGCTGCTCTACCTGCTGATGCAGGGCCTGCCACGGGACGAAAAGAGCTTTCTGGCCGTGCGGGAATACTCGGTGCGCCACGGCTCCCTGGCGGCGCTGCGGGCGCTTTACCTGGATTATCAGGCCTTCCAGACCGACGAGGAATGGCGCACGGTGGAACGGGTCATCAAGACCTGCCACCCGCCCTTCCGCTGGCGCGGATGGCTTACACCATAGGAGACAGCATGGCCAAAATCATCGCGATTGCCAACCAAAAGGGCGGTGTGGGCAAAACCACCACCGCCGTCAACCTGGCCGCCTGCCTGGCCGAGGGCGGCCGCCGCGTGCTGCTGATTGACCTGGACCCCCAGGGCAACGCCACCAGCGGCGCCGGGCTCAAGCCCGGCCAAGCCACCGTGTACGAGCTGTTGTCCGGCACCGTACCCTTTGAGCAGGTGCTGACCGCCACCCGCACCCAGGGGCTGAGCATGCTGCCCAGCGACATTCGCCTGGCAGCTGCCGAGGTGGAGCTGGTGCAGGTGGAAAACCGCGAGTATCAGCTGAAAAACGCCCTGGCGGGCAAGCTGTCGGGCTATGACTATGTGCTGATTGACTGCCCGCCCTCCCTGGGGCTGCTGACCCTCAACGCCCTCACGGCGGCGGACAGCGCGCTGGTGCCCATCCAGACCGAATACTATGCCCTGGAGGGCGTCACCGCGCTGATGAACACCATCGCCCGCTTGCAGCGCTCGGTCAACCGCGATTTGCGGCTGGAAGGCGTGGTGCTCACCATGTACGACGGGCGCACCAACCTGTCGCTGCAGGTGGCGGCCCAGGTAAAAAAGCACTTCAAGGGCAAGGTGTTTTCCACCCTCATCCCCCGAAACGTGCGCCTGGGCGAGGCGCCCAGCCACGGGCTGCCCATCAGCGCCTACGACCCGCGCAGTGCCGGGGCGGAGGCCTACCGCGCCCTGGCGCAGGAACTGCAGCGCCGCAACTAAGCAACGATTACAAGAGGACATCGCATGAAGAAGAACGCCCTGGGCCGCGGCCTGGACGCGCTGCTCCCCCAGGCGGACTGGCAAGGCACCGTGCAGGAGATTGACGTCGACCGCATCGAGCTCAACCCCGACCAGCCGCGCAAGGAGTTTGACCAGGAAAGCCTGCAGCAGCTGGCCGACAGCATCCGCGAGGTGGGGCTGTTGCAGCCCATTTTGGTCACCGAGGAGCGGGGGCGCTACCGCATTGTGGCGGGTGAGCGCCGCTATCGCGCCGCGCGCCTGGCCGGGCTGCGCGCTCTGCCGGCCATTGAAAAGCAGTTCAGCGCGGAAGAAATCATGCTGGCCGCCCTGGTGGAGAACCTGCAGCGCGAAGACCTCAACCCCATGGAATCCGCGGCTGCCATCCGCCGCTTGATGGACCTGGGCGGCCTGACCCAGGAGGAGGCCGCGCGGCAGCTGGGCAAATCCCGCCCGGCGGTGGCCAACCTGCTGCGCCTGCTCACCCTGCCTGCCTCGGTGCAGGAGTTGGTGCGCGCGGGCGATCTCAGCGAAGGGCATGCCCGCGTGCTGGCCGGTGTCAAGGGCGCCGCCCGGAAGGAGATGCTGGCCCGCCAGGCAGTAGCCCAGGGGCTGAGCGTGCGCGCCCTGGAACTATTGACCCGCAAGCCGGAGTCCTCCGCCCGCAGCCTGCCGCCCCTACCGGCGCCAGAGCTGCGTGATTTTGCCGAGCGCCTGCAACGCGCCACCGGCGTGCGCGCCCAGATAACGGGCGACCTCAAGCGCGGCAAGGTGACCTTCACCTACCGCAGTGCGCAGGAGCTGGAGTCCCTCTACCAGGCGCTGGAGCAGGTGCTGCCATGAAACAGGGGCATCTGACGGGCAACCTCCTGCTTCTCTTGGCAGCCCTGGTCTGGGGCTGCTCCTTTGTTGCGCAGAGCATGGGGATGGACCATGTGGGCCCCTTCACCTTTCAGGCCACGCGCTCGCTGCTGGGCGCCGCGTCGCTGATGCCCATCATTTTGCTGCAAAACGGCCACGCCCGTCGCTGCCGCGAAAGCGGCAAGCTGGCGCCGCACACCAAAAAGGCGCTGCTGATTGGCGGCATCCTCTGCGGCCTGGTTCTCACAGTAGCGGCCAATCTGCAGCAGGTTGCCCTGCAGGAGACCGGCGCCGGCAAAGCAGGCTTTCTCACCACGCTATATATCTTGTTTGTGCCGATGGCCGGCATGCTGCTGGGCAAGCGCCCGCCGCTGCTGCTTTGGGTGTGCATTGTCATCGCGGGCATCGGGCTCTACCTGCTCAGCGTGCAGGAGGGCTTTGTCATCGCCTCGGCCGACCTGATGCTCATCGCATGCGCGGTGGTATTCACCGTGCACATCATGCTGGTAGACCATTTCTCCCCCAAGGTGCCGGGCGTGCAGCTCAGCTGTCTGCAATTTCTGGTGGTGGGTTTTATTAGCGCCGTGCCGGCCATCATCATGGAGCGCCCGCAGATGAGTGACATTCTGGGCGCCTGGGCGCCCATCGCCTACGCGGGCGTGATGTCCAGCGGCGTGGGCTACACACTGCAAATTTTGGGCCAGCGCCGCACGCTGCCCACCGTAGCTGCGCTTATCATGAGCCTGGAGGCCGTGTTCGCCCTGCTGGCCGGCATGCTGCTGCTGGGTGAGCGCCTGACAGGACGTGAGGCCCTGGGCTGCGCGCTGATGTTCGCGGCGATTTTGCTGTCCCAATGGGCGCAGGCGCCCAGGGGGGCGAAAGAGCCGCCCGTACCGCTGGACGCCTGACGGAGAATACAAAGATACCGCGCCGATGAAAATTCGGCGCGGTTTTGTCATTAATATTCAACCCTGGGAATTACGTAATCTGCAATTACTCCCCGTCGGCGATGCACTCAATCTCCACTAGGGCGGCCTTGGGCAGGGCCTTGACAGCCACGGTGGAGCGGGCGGGCTTGTTGGTGAAGTACTTGCCGTACACCTCGTTGAAGGCGGCGAAGTCGGCCATATCTGTCAAAAAGCATGTGGTCTTGACCACCTGGTCGAGCGACGAGTCGGCGGCCTCCAGCACAGCCTGCAGGTTGAGGATGCAGCGCTCGGTCTGCGCCTGCACGCCGCCCTCCACCACGTTGCCGGTGGCGGGGTCGATGGGGGTCTGGCCCGAGCAGAAGATGAGCTTATGGGCACGCACAGCGGCGGAATAGGGGCCCAGCGCGGCAGGCGCCTTGGGGGCAATGATAGGTTTCATGATATATCCTCCGTTCAAGTGATGATGATATCGTTAAGATAGCACCCCGGCATCCGGCTGTAAAGCGCCGGGGCGCAATTCGTCAAAAAACAGCCGGGGTGGGCCTTGCGTGCCCACCCCGACTGAATCAAGTTGTCAAATCAGTTCGCGTAATTATGCTCGTTCACCAGGTCGAGGCCGGGCACCGGGTCCATCATGCCCAGCATATAGCCGCGCTCAGCCATGCGGGGCTCGCTCTTGGGGTAGTTGCGGGCGAACTGCACCGTGGGCATGGGGAAGCGGTAGTAGCTCAGGCGGTTGCGCACAAACATCAGCACATTGGTATCGCCGCCCAGCTGGCCGGAGATGCTGAAGGGCTGCCCGAAGGCGAAGGGGCTCTTGATGTTGGCCGGGTCCACATCGGTGACGGCGTTGAAATCCGGGAAGAAGTGCAGGAAGTCGTCCACGCGCTTCACCTTTTCGGTCTCGCCGTCGTAGAAGTAGCGGTAGGTGACGCTCACCATGTCGCCGTAGACGTCCACATATACCTCGCCCACCTCGTACATGTTGCTGGCAACCAGCGTGAAGGTCTGGCGGCCCTGCTGGCTGAGGTCAATGGGGGTGAACATATACCATTGCTTGGTCAGCTGCGGGTTGATCACGCGGAACTGGGGACCAAAGGAGCTGACGGTGTTGCGCGGGTAGTAGCCGTTGTGCACCTGGGTGTAATAGATGGCCTTGGTCTCCGGGTGAACATGCATGGTCTGGGCAAAGTACAGCGTTTTCTTGAAGCCGCCGGGCGTGGTGATGCGGTATCGGTAGGTGTTGATCTGGCCGTTCTGCGCCAGGTTCTTGTACACATAGCCGTTGACCACCAGGGGAGCGTCGCCTTGCAGCAACGTGAAGTGCAAGGTCTGCACATTGCCGCGGGCCAGCTCGTCGTACACCTCCACCGTGACCGCCACGTCATAGGCGCTCAGGTTGGTGAGGGTGAGCACCGGCTGCTCGGGGGCTTCGGTCGTATAGGTGACTTCCTCCTCGGTCTGGGCAGCGCTGATTTCATCCGCGGCCATCGCCGGCATGGCGGGCAGCAGGCCCACCAGCAACACGGCCGCAAACAGCAGGGAAAGCAATTTCTTCATCATCAAAACCTCTTTTCGATCCAAGTTGAATCATTTAGATTCTACCCATAAAACGAGGTTTGAGCGCTGTTTCATGCATGGTTGCGGGCTTTGCGTAAATGATTTTCAGGATTTGGCGGCGAGGTGCCGGACCAGCACATCCACCGCCTCCACATACCCCGCACCACCCTTGCCGCGGATGGCGGCGATGCAAACCGGGGTGATATAGCTATGGTGGCGAAAGGGCTCGCGCATTAGGGGGTCGGACAGGTGCACCTCCACGGCAGGAAGGGCGACCGCCTTGAGCGCGTCCAGGATGGCCACGCTGGTGTGCGTGTAGGCCGCCGGGTTGATGATGATGCCGTCCTGCTGCCCATAGGCCTGCTGGATGGCGTCCACCAGCGCGCCTTCGTTGTTGGATTGAAAGAATGTGGGCGTGACGCCGTGCTGTTCACAGCGCTGGCGCACCATGGCCTCGATGTCGGCCAGCGTTTGATGGCCGTATAGTTCGGGCTCCCGGATGCCCAGCATGTTGAGGTTGGGGCCGTTGATGATGAGCAACCTCATAGATACTCCTCCTGTATGGCCCGCGCCACCGCGCGCGGGCTGTGATTGTCGTAAGCCCGCTCGCTCCACGCCTGATAGAGCGGCTGGCGCTCGCGCCACAGCGCCTGGATTCCTCGCCCGCGGGTGACCGGCCGGTCCGCCTGGGACAGCTGCGCCAAATCCCGCTGTATCCACAGGATGCGGCTGTTTTGCCGCAAAAGGGGCAAATTCTCCGGCCGGGTGACGATGCCGCCGCCCGTGGCAATGATGACGCCCGACTGCGCCGCCGCGCGGGCCAGCACCGTGGTCTCCACCGCACGGAAGGCTTCCTCGCCATGCCGCTCAAAGTAATCCGGAATGGGCATGCCCACCTGCTGTACAATCATCTCGTCAATATCCTTAAGATGCCGCCCCGTCAATTCGCTCAGGGCACGGCCCACCGCGGATTTTCCGCAGCCGGGCATGCCGATGAGGGCAATGTTCTGCGTATGCCGCTGCAGGCGATTCGTGATGTCCACGCTGCGGTCCTCCCCCTCGGGCGACAGGCCCCACAGCTGCGCCGCGCGCTCGGCCTGGGCGGCCAGCATCAGCA
>CALNAU010000164.1 GCA_937874275.1 uncultured Clostridia bacterium
TGGCCCGCCTGCAGGAGGCCAAGGTGGCCTTTGGCTCACCCATCATCCAGCAGGCGTCCCCGCTGATGAGCTTTTTGCTCAGCTGGATTTTGCCCATCGGCATTTTCGTGGTGCTGGGGCAGTACCTGTCCAAAAATATGATGCAGCGCATGGGCGGCACCAACGCCATGCAGTTGGGCAAGGCCAACGCCAAGATTTATATCGAGTCCAAGACCGGCATCAAGTTTGAGGATGTGGCCGGGCAGGATGAGGCCAAGGAAGCGCTGAACGAAATCGTGGACTTCCTGCACAACCCGGAGAAATACACCGCCATCGGCGCCGTGATGCCCAAGGGCGCTTTGCTCGTGGGCCCGCCCGGCACCGGCAAGACGCTGCTGGCCAAGGCTGTGGCGGGAGAGGCCAACGTGCCCTTCTTTTCCATCTCGGGCAGCGAGTTTGTGGAGATGTTTGTCGGCATGGGCGCGGCCAAGGTGCGTGATTTGTTCAAACAGGCCGCCGAGAAGGCGCCCTGCATCGTATTCATTGACGAGATTGATACCATCGGCAAGCGCCGCGACCAGGGCGGCCTGCCCGGCAGCAATGATGAGCGTGAGCAGACGTTGAACCAGCTGCTCAGCGAGATGGACGGGTTTGACGGCCGCAAGGGCGTGGTCATTCTGGCAGCCACCAACCGGCCCGAGGTGCTGGACCCGGCGCTGCTGCGCCCCGGCCGCTTTGACCGCCGCATTCCGGTGGAGCTGCCCGATTTGCAGGGCCGCATCGCCATTTTGCAGGTGCATATTAAAAAGGTGAAAACCGCCCCGGACATCCGGCTGGACAGCGTGGCCCGCACCGCTGCAGGTGCCTCGGGCGCGGACCTGGCCAACATCATCAACGAGGCCGCGCTGCGCGCCGTGCGCGAGGGGCGCCAGTTGGTCACCCAGGAGGACCTGGAGGAGAGCGTGGAGACCGTCATCGCCGGCGCCCAGCAAAAGAGCCGCGTGCTGTCCGACCGCGAGAAGAAAATTGTGGCCTATCACGAGGTGGGTCATGCTTTGGTGGCCGCCAGCCAGACCTATTCCGCGCCGGTGCACAAGATTACCATCATTCCCCGCACATCCGGCGCCCTGGGCTATACCATGCAGGTGGAAGAGGACGAGCACTACCTGATGAGCCGGGAGGAGATTGAGAACAAGATTGCCACCCTCACCGGCGGCCGCTCCGCGGAGGAGCTGGTGTTTGGCTCCATCACCACGGGCGCTGCCAACGACATCGAAAAATCCACCCAGCTGGCCCGCGCCATGATTACCCGCTTTGGCATGGCGGACGAGTTTGGCATGGTAGCCTTTGAGCAGGAGGGCAGCCGCTACCTGGGCGGCGGGGGCATGACCACATGCTCCAATGAGACCAGTTCCCGCATCGACCAGATGACGGTGGACATCGTCAAGCGCCAGCACCAGAAGGCCCGCGATATCCTCAAGGAGAAGGAGCCCGTGCTGCATGCCCTGGCCAACCACCTCTACGAGCAGGAGACCATCACGGGTGAAGAGTTTATGAAGATTCTGGAGGAGCAGGAGGCCATGTGCGTGCTGCCCAGCGCAGACGACGAGAAGCCCAAAGCTATAGCGGAATAATTCAATAGGATAACAACAAGGCGCCGCGAGATGCGGCGCCCTAGGCCGTCAAGAAACCTTTGGTTTCTTGACGGGAAGGAATGATGGGCCATCCGCCTCTCACTTCGTTCCCGGGCGGCGGATGGCAAGGAAACCCTTGCTCCGCAAGGCCTTCCGCCCCACCGCGCATGTCGCTGGGGCGGATTTCGATCAGAGGGCTCCGCCCTCCGATACCTCCCTGATGATACTCCTTTGATACTCCAGGGCGCCGCGAGATGCGGCGCCCTTCGTATGTAAAATCCTCTATGCTGACTGCCTACAGCGCGAGTACATCTGTCGCTACCTGTTCCACGAAGTGGCGGTCATGCTCCACAAACACCATGGTGGCCTGGGTGTCGGTCAGCATGTCCTCAATCTGCTCGCGGCTCTCCAGGTCGATGTAGTTAAGCGGCTCGTCCCACAGGTACAGGTGGGCGGGCAGCGCCATGGAGGCTGCCAGCAGCAGCTTCTTTTGCTGCCCCATGGAGAAGCCCCGCGCATCCCGCTCAAAGGCCTCGCGGGGGAAATCAAACTTGCGCAGCAGGGTGAAGAAGTGGTCGGTTGGCAGGCCCCATTGCCCGGCCAGGGCACGCGGCGTACCGGCCAGGCTGCCCGTCTCCTGCGGCAGGGTGGAGATGACCAGGTCCTGCGGGCGGGAGATGCTGCCCGCCAGCGGCGTCAGCTGCCCTGCCAGCAGCTTGAGCAACGTGCTCTTGCCGGCACCATTGCCGCCCGTCAAGGCCAGGCGCTGCCCCTGGGCCACGGTCAGGGTGAGGCTTTGTATCAGCGCGGGGCCGTCCGGGTAGGCAAAGTGCATGCCCCGCACCGTTAGCAGCACCCGCGCCGGGTGCAGCAGCGACTGCAGGTGGATGGGGTCTGCGCGTTCCAGCTCTTTGAGCAGGCTTTCCTTCTCCTCAATCCGGCGGTCGATGCGCTGCTGAATGG
Source organism: uncultured Clostridia bacterium (assembly GCA_937874275.1). GTDB lineage: Bacteria > Bacillota > Clostridia > Christensenellales > Aristaeellaceae > UBA1038. Next base: position 2,577 of record CALNAU010000164.1, read on the forward strand.
ACAGGCTGCGCTTCATCATGCGGGCGGATGCCGCCCCAACAAAACCCCTGTCGCTCACGCCCTGCCCAATCTTGGTGGCCTCCACCCGGTCGCTCCACTGGGCTTTCTCACGGCCCGATTCGGTCAGGCGGCGGATGTCCTTTTGCAGGCGCTCGTTCTGGTTGCGCTCATGGTCGTCCTGCTGCTGCTTGTTGCGGCGGTAGGTGGAGTAATTGCCCTGCTCCACGCGCACGCTGTTCTTTTGCAGCGCCAGGATATGGTCCACCGACCGGTCCAGAAACGCGCGGTCGTGGCTCACCAGCAGAAAGCCCCGCTTGCCGGCCAAGTATTGGGCCACGATATCGCGCCCCTGCATGTCCAGGTGATTGGTGGGCTCATCAATCAGCAAAAAGCGATTCTTGCGCAAAAACAGCGCGCTGAGCAGCAGCCGGGTGCGCTCCCCCGGGCTGAAGCTGTCAAATGGCCGAGCCAGCTGCGCCGCTTCAATACCCATCAGCCCGGCCTCGCGCTCGATGAGGCTGTCGATGATATAGCCGTCCTGCGCGCTGTAGCGGTGCTCAATCTCGCCCCACTGGCGCAGGCTGTCCGTGTCGCCCAGTGCCAGCAGCCGGGTCATCTCCCGCTCCCACCGTGCAAAAGGGGCTACGGCATCGCGCAGCACGGCCAGTGCGGTGCCGCCCTCCCCTGCCTCAAAGGGAAAGCGGTCAAACTGTATGTTGCCGGATAGGATGTTTCCCCGGCCCTGCAGCTCGCCCGCCAGCAGGCGAATCAGCGTGGTCTTGCCGCGGCCGTTGCGGCCCACCAGCCCCAGCCGCCAGTCTGTATCCATGGTAAAGCTTACATCAGAAAAAACCGGCGCATAGCTGCCCGGATAGGTGAAGTGCAGGCCCTGCACTTGTATGGATGCCATAAAAACCTCCCGCGATCAGGCGGCAGAATGCTGCGATTCTGCTGGAAAATGATTCAGCGGGCGATTTTCATCAGCGGGCCTCCTTGGTTTGGTGGATTCATTGTAGCAAGGGCTGGCGTGGAAGTCAAACCGTGCTATAATAAGCGTCCGGGCGACAGGATAAAGCGCCTGTATAGACGGTGATTGTGGCCGGTGGTCTTACCCCGCAGGCTCATCAACATCCATCCAAAGGAGGGCACGGCTGGCATGCCAACAGATAAAAAGCCCGGCTTTCTGATGCGCAACCCCATTGTGCACACGCTGGTCACCCTCAAGGGCAACCCGCGCGCCTGCCTGTGGACGGAGCCGCTGTTTGGCGTGCCCTTCAACCTGTTCACCCCGTTGGCCGCCGTGTACATGGCCGCATTGGGGCTGGACCCTTTCATGATTGGCGTGGTGACCACGGTGCTCCTGGCATCGCAGACCATTTGCGCGGGGCTGGGCGGGGTGGTGACCGATAAACTGGGCCGCAGACTGACCACCACCATCTTTGATTTCTTCGCGTGGATTTTGCCTGCTATCCTGTGGGCGGTGGCGCAGGGGCCATGGGCGTTTATTCTGGCGGCCTTTTCCAATGGCTTCTGGCGGCTGACCGAAACCTCCTGGAGCCTGCTGATGACCGAGGACGCCGAGCCCGGCAAGATTATCCACCTGTACGCCATCACCAACATCGCGGGGCTCATCGCGGGCTTTGTGTCGCCGCTGACGTATCTGTTTGTGCGCCACTACTCGCTGGTCACCACCATGCGCTGGCTGTACGCGCTGATGGCGCTGTGCATGACCATCAAGACGGTGCTCATTTACTTCCTGTCCACCGAGACCCAGGTGGGCCTGCGCCGCCGGGAGGAGAACCGCGGCGTCAGCATTTTCTCCCGCCTGGTGGAGAGCCGCTTTGTGCTGGGGCGTATGTTCCGCGAGCGGCACGTCATGCTCACCATCGGCATGGTGGCTGCCTTCATGCTCATCAAATCGGTCAACGACAACTTCCTGCCGCTGCTGTTCACCGAAAAGCTGGGCATACCGGAGGAAAACCTGTCGCTGTTTAACACGCTGCGCACGCTGGTGATGCTGGTGTTTTACTTTGTGCTGGTGCCGAGGCTGGATGTGCGGCTGTTCAAAAAACCGCTGGTGGGCGCCATGGCGCTGCTGATGGTGGTGGACGGCGTGTTCTTCTTCCTGCGGGAGGGGGCCATGGCGCTGATTGTGGCCAACGTGCTGGCCGAGGCGGCGGCGCTGTCCATCCTCACGCCGATGCTGGCCAGCCTCAACATGCAGGTGCTGGACAAGGAGGAGCGCGCGCGCATGTTCGCCTTCTCGCTGATGCTGGCGCTGCTGGTCACCTCGCCCTTTGGCACGGTGGCCGGCTGGCTGTCCAAGGTGGACCGGGGGCTGCCCATGCTGCTGAATATGGCGCTGGCGGCGCTGTCCATCGGCCTGGCGCTGCGGCTGGACCATGTGCTGCAGGATAATGACCTGATATAGTCTGCCTTTAATCCGTACGAAATCTGGTGATTTGCGGTGCGCAATGTCATCTTCCTGGGGCTGGTCAGTTTCTTTGCCGACGTGTCCACCGATATGGTCTATCCGCTGGTGCCGCTGTACCGGACGGCACTCATGCCTCACTTTTTCCTGCAACGCCCGAAAGGAGCAACCCGATGACCCGGTGGCTGATACGCACCTTTGTACGCGACCACGCCAACACCCATGACCCCGCTGTGCGCGTGCGCTACGGGCAGATGGCGGGCGTGGTGGGCATCCTCACCAATCTGCTGCTGGCGGGCGGCAAGCTGCTGGCCGCCTTGCTGTCGGGCTCGGTCTCCATCATGGCAGATGCCGCCAACAACCTGTCGGACGCGTCCAGCAGCATCGTAAGCCTGCTGGGCTTCAAGATGGCGGGCAAGCCCGCTGATCAGGAGCATCCCTACGGCCACGCCCGGTACGAGTATCTGGCCGGTCTGGCCGTCTCCGTGCTGATCTTGATTATCGGGGTGGAGCTGTTTCGATCCAGCCTGGACAAGGTGCTCAACCCCTCGCCGGTCAGCTTTGGCTGGGTCAGCCTGGCGGTGCTGGCGGTGTCCATTCTGGTCAAGTTATGGATGGCGGGCTTCAACCGCACGGTGGGGCGGGAAATTTCCTCCCAGACATTGATTGCCACATCACAGGACAGCCGCAACGACGTCATCGCCACCTCCGCTGTGCTGGTGGCGGCACTGGTCGCCCGCTTCTTTGGCATCAATCTGGATGGCTGGATGGGCCTGGCGGTGGCGCTGTTCATCCTGTGGTCGGGCTGGGGGCTGATCCGCGACACCATGGACCCCTTGCTGGGCAAGGCGCCGGACCCGGAACTGGTGCAGAGCATCCGCGAGACCATCATGGGCTACCCCGGCGTGCTGGGCACCCACGATTTGATGATTCACGACTATGGCCCCGGCCGCCGCTTTGCCAGCGTGCATGTGGAGATGGCGGCCGAGGAGGACGTCATGCAAAGCCATGACGTGATTGACAACATCGAGCGCGATTTTTTGCACCGCGACAAGCTGCACATGATTGTGCACCTGGACCCTATCATCACCCGCGACCCGCTGGTCAACGACCTGCGCGGCAGGCTGGCAGAACAGGTGAAGGAGATCCATCCGGAGCTCACCATCCACGACCTGCGCGTGGTCAAGGGCCGCAGCCACACCAACATGATATTCGACTGCATCAAGCCACACGACCTGGATATGACAGATGCCCAGCTCAAACGCGCCATCAGCGAGCGCGTGTGCGCCGAGCATCCGGAGTATTATTGTGTGATTACGGTGGATGAAAGCTACGCGGCGGTGCCGAAATAATCATCCCTGTTGTAAGGCCAAGCTGCCCGAGCAGCAGATGAAGGGCGCATAGTCTGCGCGCTGCCGGGAAAACCATACCCGCAGCCGCTGGGCTAGAGGGTAATGCGCATCCCGCCCGAATGGTCCTCGTCCCTGGTTTGGGCGGGGGCTATTTGATTATCGATTTTTGTGGCAACGTCTGCCATCAGCATCTGGCCGCCCGGCTGACAAAGCCCGCGGCGTTCAGCCCCGCGGATTTCCCGACTCAAATCACACCCCCGCGAACCTGAACACGATGCCCACCACGGCGGAGATGGCGATGTACAGCGCCGGGTGCAGCTTCCACTTGCTCATCGCGAAAAACAGCACAGCGGCCAGGGCGATGCTCTTCCACTCAAACAGCGCCGCGATTTGCCCCACGGCGCGGTAGGCGTTGATGTTGAGCAAGGAAATGGTCAGCACGCTGTAGGCCGCGGCACAGATGAGGCCCACCGAGGCCGGGCGCAGGCCGTAAAACACCTGCTGCACCGTGCGGCTGTGGCTGAATTTCTCCAGAAAGCCCGCCACAATCACCACCATCACCGTCGCCGGGAAGATGATGCCCAGCGTGGCGATGATGGAGCCCGGCACGCCCGCCACGTGGAAGCCCGTGTAGGTGGCCATGTTGATGCCGATGGGGCCGGGGGTGGATTCCGAGATGGCAATCATGTTGGCCAGGTCGGCCAGCGTGTACCAGCCGGTTTTCTCGCTCAGCCGCTGCAGGAAGGGCAGCGTGGCCAGCCCGCCGCCAATGGCGAAGATGCCGATTTGGAAAAATTCCCAGAACAAGCGAAGATAAATCATGCCTTCTCAACCCTCCTTGACCGGCGGTACAGCAGGCCCATCAGGCCGGCCGCCACCACATAGAGGATGGGGTTGATGTCCGTCAGCACGCTCAGCAGGAAGATGGCGATGAACAGCACAAAGCTGAACCAGTCGATTACGGAACCGCGGAACAGCTTCATGATGGAGCGCAGAATCAGCACAAACACGCAGGCGCGGATGCCGGCAAAGGCATTCTGCACCAGCGGCAGGTGCACAAAGTTGCTGATGAAGGCGGCGATGACCATGATGATAACCAGCGAGGGAAAGGCCACCCCCAGCGCTGCCAGCACGCCGCCCCAGCGCCCCTTCACCTTGTTGCCGATGAAGATGGCGGTGTTGATGCCAATCATGCCCGGCAATACCTGGCTGATGGAGTAGAAGTCCAGCACCTCCCGCTCCTCCACCCAGCCGCGGCCCTCCACCACCTCGCGCTGCAAAATGGGTAGCATGGAGTATCCGCCGCCAAAGGTGAACGCCCCGACGCGTGCGAAGGTGAGAAAAATATCCAGGTATTTGTTCATGCCCTGCTTCCTTCCGTAGATACTGCTACACAATATAGCCCCGACAGGCGGGGCTGGTCAAGCGATGGGGGCGGGGCAGCTGCTACTGCGGCTTGCGCCAGAAGGAGGCGCAGTCCTTTTTATCCTGGATGTTGTAGGAGATGATGTCTTTCAACAGGGCGTAGTCGATGGGTTTGTTCCAGGGCATCTGCAGCAGCATCTTGGTGCGCTTCAGGCCGGCCTGCTTGATGCGTTCATCAAAGTGATCCAGCGCCACGGTCTCAGGAGCCACGGCCAGGTGCTGGCGGGCTACGCTGAAGGCGATGATGAAGGTGCCATGGTCGGTGAACATGGGCTGGTTCCAGCCGATGCGCCGGTCCAGGGTGGGAAACTCCTGCCCCACCCAGTGCA
>CALNAU010000165.1 GCA_937874275.1 uncultured Clostridia bacterium
CCTACCAGTTTAAGCAGGCGGAAATCGAGGCCCTGATGGGCAGAATGCGGGAGGCACTGTGATTCGGATACTGTACGCGGACGGGGAGACCCGTCAGAGCATATTCGGCCAAGGGGAGGAAGCCGCGGCGCCAAGTGAGGCCGTGGCCGGCATCATCAAGCGCGTGCGCGATGAGGGCGACGCGGCGGTGCTGGACCTGACCGAGCGCTACGACGGCTGCAGGCTGGAGACGCTGCTTGTCAGCCCCCAGGAGATGGACGAGGCCATGGCTGCGGTGCCCCCCGAATTTGTGGACATCATGCGTGCCGCCGCCCGCAACATCCGCGCCTACCACGAGCGCCAGGTGCGCCACGGCTTTCTGCTGGACGACCGGGAGGGGTTGACCACCGGGCAGCGCATGGTGCCTATTGAGCGCGTGGGGCTGTATGTGCCCGGCGGCACGGCGGCCTATCCCTCCTCGGTGCTGATGAACGCCATCCCGGCGATGATTGCGGGCTGTCCCCGCATCATCATGGCCACGCCGCCCGGCCCCGATGGGCGCATCAACGCGGGCATCCTGGCCGCGGCGCAGGTGGCCGGCATCACCGAGGTATACAAGATGGGCGGCGCGCAGGCAGTGGCGGCGATGGCCTATGGCACAAACAGCGTGCCGCGGGTGGACAAAATCGTGGGCCCCGGCAACGCGTGGGTGGCCGAGGCCAAGCGGCAGGTATATGGGCAGGTGGGCATCGATATGATTGCCGGGCCCAGCGAAATCCTGATCATCGCCGACGGGGCGAGCGACCCGCGCCACGTGGCCGCCGACCTGTTGAGCCAGGCCGAGCACGACCGGCAGGCCGCCGCCGTGCTGGTGACCGAAAGCGAAGCGCTGGCGCAGGCCGTGCAGCAGGAGGTGGAGCGCCAGCTGGTTACCCTGCCCCGGCAGGATATCGCGCGGGCGTCCATCGAGCGCAACGGCAAAATCATCGTCACCCGTGACATGATGGAGGCGGTGGACATGGCCAACCGCATCGCGCCCGAGCACCTGGAGCTGTGCGTGGACGCGCCCTTTGACCTGCTGCCCCGCATCGTCAACGCGGGCAGCGTGTTCCTGGGCCGCTGGTGCCCGGAGGCCATGGGCGATTATTTCGCCGGGCCCAACCACACGCTGCCCACCAGCGGCACGGCGCGGTTTTCAAGCGCGCTGTCGGTGGATGATTTTGTCAAGAAAATACAGTTCAGCTACTATACCAAGGAGGCACTGCGCCGGGAGAAGGACGGGGTGGCCCTGTTTGCCCGCATGGAGGGGCTGGAGGCCCATGCCCGCAGCGCGCTGAGCCGCTTTGAGGGGGAGGAACAGCCATGAGCCGTTTCATGGGCGCGCGCTACAGCATGTTTGACGCCTATACGCCGGGCGAGCAGCCACAGGACAGGCGATACATCAAGCTCAACACCAACGAATCGCCCTACCCGCCGTCGCCCAAGGTGCGCCAAGCGCTGAACGCCGATGAGGTGGAGGCTCTGCGCCTGTACCCGGACCCGGAGTGCGGGGCCCTGCGGGCCAGCATGGCGGCCCAGCTGGGCCTGGATGAAAACCAGTTGCTGTGCGGCAATGGCTCGGACGAGCTGCTCAGCTTCGCCTTCATGGCGTGGGGCAGCCGGGGCGCGGCCTTTGCCGATGTGACCTACGGCTTGTACCGGGTGCTGGCCGACCTGCACCAGGTGAAGGTGACCAACGTGCCGCTGCGCGATGGCTTTGCGCTGGACGACAGGGATTACCTGGGGCTCAACCGCCTCATCGTCATCGCCAACCCCAACGCGCCGACGGGCATGGCGCTCAAGCCCAGGCAGCTGGCCTACATCGCCGAGCAAAACCCGGATGGTGTGGTGCTGGTGGATGAGGCGTATGTGGACTTTGGCGCGGAGAGCTGCCTGCCGCTGATTGGCCGCTATGACAACCTGTGCGTGGTGCAGACATACTCCAAATCCCGCTCGCTGGCGGGGGCGCGGCTGGGCTTTGCAGCAGGGCAGGCGGAGTTGATCCGCGACCTGAAGAAAATCAAGAACGCCATCAACCCCTACAACGTAAGCCGCCTGACACAGCGTGCGGGCATCGCCGCGATGGAGGACGAGGATTATTATCTGCTCAACGCCCGGGCCATCATGCAGGCGCGGGACAATACAGCGCGTGCCCTGCAGGCCATGGGGTTTGAGGTGCTGCCCTCCCGGGCCAACTTCCTGTTCGCCAGGCACGCGGGCATCGGTGGCGCGGCGCTGTATATGGCGCTTAAAAAGCGCGGCGTGCTGGTGCGCCACTTCGGCGCGGAGCGCATCAAGGACTATATCCGCATCTCGGTGGGCAGTCAGGAGCAGATGACCGCGTTTTTGGACGCGGTGCGGGAAATCATGGGAGGCATCAAGGCATGAGACAGGCGCACATCACACGCCAGACCAAGGAAACAGATATCGCCCTGATGCTGGCGCTGGACGGCACCGGGGCGTGCGAGGTGGATACGGGATGCGGGTTTCTGGACCACATGCTGGAGGCACTGGGCCGCCACGCGCTGGTGGACCTGCGCGTGACCTGCAAGGGCGATACGCGGGTGGACGACCACCACACGGTGGAGGATGTGGGCATTGTGCTGGGTATGGCGCTGCGCCAGGCGTTGGGCGACAAGCGGGGCATCACCCGCTATGGCGACAGCCTGCTGCCCATGGATGAGGCGCTGGTGCTGGCGGCGGTGGATCTGTCCGGGCGCGCGTATTTGCAGTACGACCTGGACATTCCCACGCAGAAGGTGGGTACCTTTGACACCGAGCTGGTGCGCGAGTTCTTTCTGGCGCTGACGCGGGAGGCCGGCATCACGCTGCACCTGCGGCAGCTGGCCGGGCAAAACAGCCACCACATCATCGAGGCCGCCTTCAAGGGCTTTGCCCGGGCGCTGCGCCAGGCCGTGGCGCAGGACGCCGCACTGGCCGGCCGCATCAACAGCACGAAGGGCGCCCTATGATCGCCATTGTGGACTATGGGGTGGGCAACCTGTTTTCGCTGCTGTGCAGCCTGAAGGCGATGGGTGCGCCAGCCGAGGTGACCGGCGACGCGTCGCGCATCGCCGCGGCAGAGCGGCTGATATTGCCCGGCGTGGGCGCATTTGGCGACGCGCGGGACAAGCTGCGCCGCACCGGGCTGGACGACGTGGTGATGCGCGAAGCGCGGGCGGGCAAGCCGCTGCTGGGCATCTGCCTGGGCATGCAAATGCTGCTGGATGAGGGGCTGGAGTTTGGCACCCACAAGGGCCTGGGGCTCATCCCCGGGCGCGTGGTGCCCATGCAGGGCGCTGTGCCCGCCGGGCTCAAAATTCCCCAGATTGGCTGGAACGCGCTGCAGATGGACAACCCGCCGCACCGCATGTTCCACCACATCATGCAGGGGGCGCACATGTACTTTGTGCACAGCTACTACGCTGCCAACTGCCCGGATGTGACCGCCACCTGCGAGTATGGCATCCCCATCGCGGCGGCTGTGGCGCGCGACAATGTATGGGGCTGCCAGTTTCACCCGGAAAAAAGCGGCGCTGCGGGCCTGATGGTGCTGCGCGCCTTCTGTGAGGAGGACATATGATACTCTACCCGGCCATTGATATCCTGGGCGGACAGGCCGTGCGCCTGTACCAGGGGGATTACGAACAAAAGACCGTCTATGATGAGGACCCGCTGCGCGTGGCCAAACAGTTTGAGGCGGCTGGCGCCACCCATGTGCACCTGGTGGACCTGGACGGCGCGCGCGAGGGCGAGATGCGCAGCTTTGAGGTGGTGCGCCGCATCGTGCGGGGTACCGGCATGTTTGTGCAGCTGGGCGGCGGCATCCGCGATATGCAGACCGCCGAAAACTACCTGGATTGCGGCGTGCGCCGCATTATCTTGGGCACCGCCGCGGTGGAGAATCAATCCTTCCTGCGGGAGGCGGTGCGCACCTGGGGCGGGCATGTGGCCGTGGGGGTGGACATATTGGATGGCCGCGTGGCCACCAAGGGCTGGACGCAGATATCCGACCTGGGGATGGAAGACCTGCTGGACGCCCTGAGCGACATGGGGGTCAAGACGCTGATTGCCACCGACATCAGCCGCGATGGCGCCATGCGCGGCACCAACCTGTCGCTGTACGCGCACATCGCCCGGCAGTGGAACTTTCAGGTCATCGCCTCCGGCGGGGTGACCACCCTCAAGGAGGTGCTGGCGCTGCGCGACCTGGACCTGCATGGGGCCATCGTGGGCCGTGCGCTGTACACCGGGGCCATCAACCTCAAAGAGGCATTGGAGGCCGTGCATTGATTACCAAGCGCATCATCCCCTGCCTGGACGTGCGCGCGGGCCAGGTGGTCAAGGGGCGGCAGTTCGAGAACATCCGGGATGTGGCCTCGCCCGTGGACCTGGCGCGCCGCTACAGCGCGGAGGGTGCTGACGAGCTGGTATTTTATGACATCACGGCGTCGGCGGAGGGGCGTAAACTGTTCACCGACGTGCTGCGCGAAACCGCGGCGCAGGTGTTTATCCCGCTGACGGTGGGCGGCGGCATTGAGTCGCTGGACGACTTTGAGCGGGTGCTGGCCTGCGGCGCCGACAAGGTGAGCGTCAACAGCGGCGCGGTGAAGAACCCGGAGCTTATTGGCCAGGCCGCGCGGCGCTATGGCAGCCAGTGCGTGGTCCTCAGCTGCGATGTGAAGCGCGTGGGCGACGGCTTTCACGTGTTTGTGAAGGGTGGCCGCGAGGATACCGGCATGGACGCCATCCAGTGGATGCGCCGGGGCGAGGCCCTGGGCGCGGGCGAGCTGGTGGTCAACTCCATCGATACCGACGGCGTGAAACAGGGCTTTGATTTGGCGCTGCTGCGGCTGGTAACCGAGGCTGTGAACATCCCGGTCATCGCGTCGGGCGGCGCCGGCAGCGCGCAGCATTTTGTGGACCTGTTCCGCCAGATTCCAGGCGTGGACGCGGGCCTGGCGGCTTCGGTGTTTCATTATGGTGAGCTGAGCATCCCCGGGCTCAAGCGCACGCTGGCGGACGCGGGGATCAATGTGAGGATGGCTTATGAATCCGGACAGCCTGAAGTTTGACGCGCGAGGGCTCATCCCCGCCATTGTGCAGGACGCGGACAACGGCCGCGTGCTGATGCTGGGCTACATGAACCGTGAAAGCCTGGGCAAGACGCTGGACAGCGGGCGGTGCTGGTTTTTCAGCCGCTCGCGCGGCCAATTGTGGCTCAAGGGCGCGACCAGCGGCCACTATTTGGATGTGGTCAGCGTGGACGCAGACTGCGATGGCGACGCGCTGCTGGTGCGCGCCCGGCCGCAGGGGCCCACCTGCCATACCGGCGAAGTCAGCTGCTTTCATAACCCATTGCTGGAAGGCGAGCCCGCCTTCAGCCTGCAGGCACTGTACGACCTTATCCAGGGCCGCAAGACGGAAAAGAAGGAAGGCAGCTACACCACCTACCTGTTTGAGAAGGGGCTGGACAAAATCCTCAAAAAGGTGGGTGAGGAGAGCACCGAGGTCGTCGTCGCCGGCAAGGGTGGCGATAAAGCTGAGACCATCTACGAGATTGCCGACCTGTGCTACCACGTGCTGGTGCTGATGGCGCAGATGGACATCCCGGTGGAGGTGGTCACCCGCGAGCTGGCCAACCGCCATGTGGTGGACAAGAAGACCAAACAGGAGACTGCCCGAGCGCAGGAGACCGGTCAATAGTCGCGAATGTTTCACGTGAAACATCGCGCCGATTTTGCACAAAGCAAGCAGAAAAGGAGATATTGTTACATGTAACGCCGTATGCGGTGGGTATACTGTGTGTGTCAATCATCCGGGGCCACGCCCCGCGTCAGGAGGAACACATACAGCAAGATTTGTTTGACCGGGCATCCGGCAGAGCGCGGCGCACCACCACCATCGCCTTGGTGCTGGTGATTGTCGGCGTGTTGGGCATCATCTTTACCATCATGCAGCACCGTAAGGCCGCCGATGATGTGCATCCCTTCGTGAGCTTGGAGGACAGCCAGGGCAAGGTGGTCACCCTGAACCTGCACTGGGTGGATACCAACCTGGCGGAGGACACCAAGAACAACCGCTGGTATCACTTCGCCCAGACCACCGATGGGCAGGACCTGGTGCTGGATACCGGGCGCGAGACCCATGACGAAATCAACAACATGATGAGCGCCGACCCCCGGCAGGAGAAGCTCAAAACCGAGCCGTTTACCTATACGGGCTATGTGCAGTCAACCGACAGCGAGCTGCGCCCCTACATCAGCGAGCGGTGGCTGGCCTATGAGGACAGCAAGGACCCCACGCTGAGCAACACCGATCCGCGCATGCGCTACATGGTGACCGAGGGCAAAACAGCCCCCACGCCCTGGTGGCCCTACCTGCTGATTGCGGCAGGAGCCATTGGCCTGTTTATGCTGTTCGCCGCCTTGGTCACCCAGCGCTCGGTGAAGCGCGGGCGCGAGGAAGTGGCCGCTGTATTCCCCGAGATGACGGACTTTACCCAACTGGAGACCGGCGCCCAACTGCATATCCCGGAATTGAACCTGCGCATCTATGAGCCGCTGCTGATCTCCGAGCAGGGCGTGGTGGTAACGGCCGACCTGCGCAACGCGGGCTGGATGTTTGTGCAACATGTGCGGCAGCGCTACACTACCGGCCACTACCTGCAAACCCATATGCTGGACAAAAAGGTGAAAACCATGACACTGCCCGGCAAGAAAAAGAGCATCGAGCAGCAGATTGAGCCCCTATGGGACTACCTGGCGCAGCATCACCCGGACATCCAGCTGGGCTATGCCAAGGAGCAGCGAGTGGCCTACAAGCAGCGGCTGTAAACCGACAGCAGGAATCCAATGAGAGGTGCCTCGCGCGCCTCTTTTTTGCTGCGCGAATATGGTTTGATGTGGGCGGTGACGCATGGTGATGGGGGAGCGATGGGGATGAAACGACGGCGATTGCGGGCGTTTTTGTTGGCGCTGTGCCTGATGCTGGTGCTTGGCCAAAGCGGCCGGGCGGCGCAGGTGGGCACGGCGCGCTTTCCCATACTGGGCAAGGATTATGCCTGGGCCATTCCCTTTGACGACAACATGCTGACGCAGGATGGCACGAAGTACCATCAGCCGCTTGACCTGCCCCCCGATCCTTGTGCCAGTTTCAGAGTTAGTTGAGATATAATCAA
>CALNAU010000166.1 GCA_937874275.1 uncultured Clostridia bacterium
GCTCCGTCAGCAGGCACTCGGGCAGGCCCTCCGGGCGGGGAATCCGCTTGCCCGTTTTGACATAATACTCATAGGATTGCCGGGCCAGCCGCACGGGGGCGCTCACGGTGTCCTCAGCGGCGTCCAGAAACCGGCGGTCTGCATCCTCTCCCTCGGGCAGAAAGGTGCAGAGGCCATAGCCCACGCCAGTCACGCTTTCGTAGCTGAGGGCATTGGCCCGCACCCGCTGGCCATCCAGCGCCCCGGCCATGATGAGGAAGCTGCGCTGGCCACACTCGCCCGCGCGCTCGCACAGGCGATTGTCCATGGTCAGCAGCTCATCAAAGGCGGCGCGGCCCATGATGTCCATCAGCCGCTCATCGTACTGCGCGCCTTCGGGCCGCAGGCCATAGGGGCCATCGGATTTCAGGTAATGGCTCAGGTCGCCGCTAGCGACGAAGACAACGCGGCGGCCCAATCGCCCGGCCTCCTGCGCCATCATCTGCCCCAGGCGGTAGTGGGTGGCAAAGGGCAGCCCCGAAAGCCCCACCCGCAGCAGTTGGAAGGGGATTTCGCCGCCCGCGGCCTCCCGCAGGAAGTACAGCGGCACCAACGTCGCATGGTCCAGCGCCGCGTCCCGCTCGCCCTCGGTGCCGGCGGGGAAGCCCTCCCGCGCCGCGCGCAGGCTGATGGCCCGGGCCAAGGGCTGGTCGTATGCCACCTGCATGCGCACCTGCCCCGCGCCAAAGCGCCCCAGGTCGCCCCGGGCCTCGGTACCCGGCGAAATATGGAAATAGTCTTGATACATTACGCTGTGGGGCGTGGTCAGAATCACGGTATCGGGCTTGAGGTCGATGACAAAGCGCGCCGCCTGCCGATAAGCGGCCGTCGTCCCGGCAATCTGCTTTTCCCCGCCGCGGCCCACCTCGGGCACAATCAGCGGCGGATGGGGCACCATCACGGCACCGACAATCATGGGCAGCCTCCTCTCTGTAGAAAAAACGCTTACGCGTTGATGCCCTGCGCATCGGGCACAGCCTGCGCGATCTGTCCCAGGCGGTAGGCCTGCACCAGCTGGCGCAGCTCCTCCACGCGGGCAGCGATGGCCTGGCCTTCATCGGTATCGCCAATCAGCAGGCGCTCGGGCAGGTTCTCGATAATCAGGCTGTGGGAGCGGATATCCAGGTTGCCGCTGATGGCCTCCGCCCGGGAGGTGAAGGGCTCGTGCGCGGCGATGCGGATACCGTGGGACGAGAAGAACATGGTGTAGCCCGCGATGCCCGTCTTTTTCTGGTAGGCGCGGCAAAATCCGCCGTCGATGACAATCAGGCGGCCGCCCGCCTTGCGCGGGTCCTCCCCTTTGCCGACTTTGACGGGCACATGGCCATTGATGATGCGGCTCCATGGCTTGTCGCAGCCGAAGTGGTGCAGCAGCCCCAGCACAAACTGCTCGTCCTCATACCAGCGGTAGTAGGCGTTCTGCGGCTCCTTCCAGGTGCTTTGGTCGTCCAGCAGGGCGCGCTCGAAGGTGGCGATGTGGGTGCGGCCGAAGCTGGGCGCGTGCCGTCCGCACCACAGGAACCACAGGAAATCGCGCCCGGCCTTGCGCTCCATGCTCTGCTCCTGGGCGAAATAGCCCAGGCGGGCCATCTGGCCGCAGTAGTCCAGCAGCGCGCGCCCGGCCAGCTCCTGCCCGTCAAAACGGAAGGTCATCAGGCTGCCGTCATCGTTGACAGGAATGCAGCCATGGTAGAGCAGGTTGCCGTTAAAGGTCTGGTACACATTGCCTACCCGGTAGAGGAAGCGCACATGCTGCTGCAGTTTCTCGCTGCGGCGGAAGGCATCCACCAGCTGGCCGATGAGGATGTACTCGGCATCGGTCAATTGCAGCGGGTTCTCCGGGTCAATGGTGGGGAAAGCCCGGTCGCGCAGGGGGTAGCGCTTGTCGCCGATCAGCATCTCGTAGGTCTGCCAATTAACCCGACTGAGCACATCCCGGTCCGCCATGGCGTATTCCGGCCTGCGGCGCACCAACTGCCCCTCCAGCTTGTACTGGATGACCGAGATGGCCTTGTGCATGCGGGCAAACAGCAATGGGTCCTCGGGCAGGTACAGCTCGCCCGGCAGGTTGCGCGGGGCGAACGCCGCAGCGTCGTCGGTGTAGGTGCGGTTGGCGAAGATGGCCAGCGGCAGCAGGTTGACACCGTAGCTGTTCTCCAGCATGTCCATGTTGTCGTATTGCAGACAGTTGCGCACCGCGCAGGCCACGCAGGCGGCGCTGCCCGCGGCGGCCCCCATCCACAAAATATCGTGGTTGCCCCACTCCATGTCCACGCTGTGGTACTGCATCAGGCTATCCATGATGACATCCGCGTGCGGCCCCCGGTCGTACACATCGCCCACGATGTGCAGACGGGCTACCGCCAGGCGCTTGATGAGGGCGCACAGCGCGCGGGCCAGGTCGGCCGCGCTGCCCGCCTGCTGCGCCGCCTCCAGGATGCCGGAGACATATTGCGCACGGTTCTCCCGGTCGTGGTCGCTGAGCAGCTCCTCCAGGATGTAACCCAGGTCCTCCGGCATGGCGGCGCGCACGTAGCGGCCGGAATACTTGGCCGCCGTCACCCGCGCCACCGTCAGCAGGCGGCGCAGCACGCGCCCCCAGCCGCCGGGCGGGCCATCCTCGCCCACGCGGGTCAGCTGCTCATGCGGGTAGTAAATCAGCGAGGCTAGGGCGCGCCTGTCCTCCTCCGGCAGGTCCGGCAGGGCGGTGGCAATCTTCTCGTAGATAACGCCCGACGCGTTGTTGAGGATGTGGGTAAAAGCCTCGTCCTCGCCATGCACATCGCTGATGAACAGCTCGGTGCCTTTGGGCAGGCGCTGCACGCTTTGCAGGCGAATCATCTCCGCCAGCGCCTTGGCCTCGGTGGGGTACTGCCCGGCCAACAGCTTCAAATACGCCAAATCCTTCATTTCAAAGGGCCTCCTCCATCGCGTCCGGCGGGCGGCGCAGCAATAGCCTGCGCGCCTGCCAGTCCGGCATGTGTTGTTCAATCAGGGCATAAAACGCCTTGCTGTGGTTGAGGTGCTTCAGGTGCGCCACCTCGTGCAACACCACATAGTCCACCGCGTCCTGCGGGTAGCGCATCAACAGGTAGGAAAAGCACAGCCGCCCTTTGGCCGAGCAGCTGCCAAAGCGCTTTTGCGCGCTGGTGATGGTGACACCGGCAGGCTGTACATGCAGCCGATTTGCCCAATACGCCACTTTGCCCGGCAGCTCGGCCTTGGCCTGCTTTCGCAGCGCATCCACCTGCGTCGGGGTAAGCGCCGCCGGCCGGGGCATCGCGCGCATCTGGGCGATGTGCCGCCCCAGGCGCTCGCGGTGCTGCCACACAAAGCTACGTGCCTGGGCGTCGCTCACATGGCGCGGCACGCGCACCACCACCTCGCCGCCGGGGCGCACCTCGATGGCCATCGTGCGGCGTTTGGAGCGGATCAACTGATACAGCGGCAGTGTGTCCAAGGGTTCCTCCTGAGAAAAGGCGTTATGAAAGACTATCATTAGTATACAAAGAAAAGTGGGACGCCACAAGGCGTCCCTCCCGAACAAATACTTGCCGCGCGGCGTTCAGCGGCGGCGCCTGCCGCCCCCAAACAGCGCCTGTACCGAATCCTTCACCCGCATGGGCAGCTGCTGATGCCGCTTGACCTGCACCGCCGCGTCCAGCGCCAGCGAGCGATAGGTCATGTTTTCCGGCTCTCGGCGCACCGCCTCGCGGAAGCTGCGGTGAGCGGTATCGTACTCCTTGAACGCCATGAGGATTTCGCCCTGCAGGGCATACCAGTCGGCGTCCTTCTCTTCCGCGCGGCTCAGGTGCAGCAGGGCGCTTTCCAACTGGTCCTGCTCCAGCAGGCGGCGCGCGGTGGCCAGCGCCTGCTCCAGGGGCACCTTGTAAAACACCTGATGCTTCTTGGCCTTGCTCGCCTGGCGGACGGCCTTTTCGTAGGCCAGGTTCAGCTCCACCATGCGCTGCTGGGCTTCCGCCTGCTCCACCGGGTCCGTAAACAAATCCGGGTGAAACTGTTTCGCCCGGCTGTGATAGGCCTGCTTAATCTGCTCTCTGTTGGCGTCTTCGGCGACGCCCAGTATCTCGTAAGAATTCAATCGCCCGTCCCTCTGCCGGCCTACTCCGTGTCCTCACGGTGGATGTCGGCGCCCAGCGAGCTGAGCTTTTCCTCCAGGGATTCATAGCCGCGGGCGATAAAGCCCGGGTTGAACACCTCGGTGACCCCGTGGGCCATGAGCCCCGCGATGACCAGCGCAGCACCGCCGCGCAAATCGGTGGCGGTGACCGGCGCGCCATGCAGTTGCGGCACCCCCTCGATGTAAGCGGTCTTGCCGGAAATAATCACCTTGGCGCCCATGCGGCGCATTTCATCCAGGTGCTTGAAGCGGTTGTCAAATATGTTTTCGATAACCTCGCTGTGGCCGCCCGCGCGGGTCAGCAGGGCGCTCATGGGCTGCTGCAAATCGGTGGGGAAGCCGGGGTATTCCTGCGTGCTCAGCCGAATGGCGCGGTGCCCCCGGCGGATGCGCACCCAGATGATATCATCCTGGCTGGACACCGAGACGCCCATCTCCAGCAGCTTGGCGGTCAGCGCCTCCATATGGGTGGGGATGGTGCCGTGAATGGCCACATCGCCGCGGGTGGCGGCAGCGGCAATCATCAGCGTGCCGGTCTCAATCTGGTCGGGAATCACGGTGTAGGTGCCGCCGTGCAGCCGCTCCACCCCGCGGATGCGGATGGTGTCGGTGCCCGCACCCCTGATTTTAGCGCCCATGGAGTTGAGGAAGTTGGCCAGGTCAACCACGTGGGGTTCGCGCGCCGCGTTGGTCAGCACCGTGTTGCCCTTGGCCCGCACAGCGGCCAGCATCACATTGATGGTGGCGCCAACCGTCACCATGTCAAAGTTGATGATGGTGCCAGCGAGGTTGCCCTTTAAGCACATCATGCCGTTGTATTCGGATATTTCACTGCCCAGGGCGCTGAAGCCCTTGATGTGCTGGTCAATGGGGCGCGAGCCGATGTCGCACCCGCCGGGATAGCCCACATCCGCCGTGCCATAGCGGCCCAGCAGCGCGCCCATAAAGTAGTAGCTGGCCCGCATCATCTGGCTGTATTGGAAGGGCACGGTGGCACTCTTGACGCTGCGGGGGTCAATCACCATGCGCTTTTCGGCGGTGTTGAAGTCCACCTTGGCGCCCAGTTCCAGCAAAATGCGGTGCAATACCCGCACATCCTCGATGTCAGGCAGGTTTTCAATCACACAGGGTTCTTCACATAGAAGGGTGGCCGGAATCACCGCCAGGGAGGTATTTTTGCCCCCGGATACATAGGTTTCGCCGTTCAGGGGCTGTTCCCCCCGGATGACGAGCTTGTACCTGTCCATCGGCTTCCTCCTGACCTCTTACTGCCGGGCAAGTATAGCATAAGCGCGCAAACAGTGTAAAGGAAACGGGCGCGAGGCGGGCGCAGAACATCGCCGAAAAAATTGATATAATGCCTCCTGTTTTTGCCGGATGACATGCCGGTTGATTGGCGGCAGGCAGGTCGTCGAACGGCCGACAAGTCGCGATTTGGCGCGGCCCGCCAAGCCCCGGTCGCAGATAAAAAATGAAGATAAGACGGAAATTGTTTCAGCCCATTTCAGTTTTATCCGTTCATAGAAATGTTACAACAAAAAATTATATTTATTCTAATCTTAGAACTGGTTTAATCTCGAAAAGGCGGGGTATACCTATAGAGAACACAATAAATTAGGAGGTACACCATCATGGAACAAAACACTGTCAACCGCATGCCCCTCATCGGCGAGGCGGCGCCCGCCTTTACCGCCGTGACCACGCAGGGCCCCATCAACTTCCCGGCCGACTACAAGGGCAAGTGGGTCATTCTTTTCTCCCACCCGGCCGATTTTACGCCCGTGTGCACCACGGAGTTCATGACCTTTGCCAGCATGGCGGACGAGTTCAAGGCCATCAACACCGAGCTGGTCGGTCTGTCCGTTGACTCGCTGTATGCCCACATCGCCTGGCTGCGCCGCATTCAGGAGCTGGAGTGGAACGGCATGAAGGGCGTGGAAGTGAAGTTCCCCCTCATCGAGGACATCCGCATGGATGTTGCCCGCCAGTACGGCATGATTCAGCCCGGCCAGAGCAACACCCAGGCCGTTCGCGCCGTCTTCGTCATTGATCCCGAGGGCAAGATCCGCACCATTTTGTACTACCCGCTGAGCACCGGCCGCAACATGGACGAAATCAAGCGCATTATTCTGGCCCTGCAGAAGGCAGATGCCGACAGCGTGGCCACCCCGGCCAACTGGCGCCCCGGTGACGACACCATCGTGCCCACCGCCGGTTCCTGCGGCACCGCCAAGGAGCGCATGGAGAGCAAGGACGAAGACCAGTACTGCCTGGATTGGTTCCTGTGCTTCCGCCGCGAGAAGAAGTAAGCAACCTTCTTCCCCACACAATGCCGCCGAAAATCGGCGGCATTTGTGTATGGGCATATCAACAACTGTCTGCGCAAGCGCAAAATATCCTTTGATGTCGCACCAATAATGCCTCCTCATCAGCTTTCCTATATGCATGAAAACCTTCGCCAGATGTATTGACATCGTTATAGGGATACGGTAGAATAGTCACGTTAATAATTACACAAGAAGGAGGCTTTCATTTGAAACGACTTGTATCGCTTCTGCTGACCCTCACGCTTGTCCTGGGCATGACGACCGCCCTGGCCACCGCGCCTTATCCGGATGGTGTGCACAACGGAACCGCGCCCGGCATGATGGGCAACATCGAGGTAGCCGTTACGGTCACCGACGGCAAGATTGAGAAAATTGACATATTGTCCCACGCGGAAACGGCCGGGTTGAGTGACCCCGCCTTTGAGGGAGTGCCCGCCGCCATCATCGAATCGCAAAACCTGGAGGTAGATGCGGTAGCAGGCGCCACCGTCACCTCGCTGGCATTGATTAAGGCAGTCGAGGATGCGCTGTCGGGCCAGCCGGAGAAAGCCCCCGCAGCCATCCCCTTTGAGCAGGCTGATGTCATTGTGGTGGGTGCCGGAATGGCCGGCATGACCAGCGCGCTGCGGGCGGCCGAATTGGGCCTCAACGTACTGTTGCTGGAGCAGATGCCCAGCGTTGGCGGCTCGGCCATGGTTGCAGGTGGCACATTGCTGGGTGCCGGCACGCGCATGCAAGCCGAGGCCAACATCACCGACAGCCCCGAGCTGTGCTTTGCCGACTTTGTGCGCCTGGGCGGCGCCGGTACTTTCAATGAGGAAATCGCGCGCAAGTACAGCGAGATTTCCGGCGAAGCCGTTGACTGGCTGGACGACCTGGGCGCCGACTTTGGCGACCGCAAGCCCTACTTCGGCGTCTATCAGCCGCTGAACGTCGCCCGCAACTATTCGGGCAATGGCGGCGCTGCCACCTTCATCAAGACCCTCAGCGAAAAGCTGGACGCTTATCTTGGAAAGAATGCCCACCTGTCGCTGAACACAAAGGTGGAGTCACTGATAACCGATGGGGAACTGAAAGTGATAGGCGTCAAGGTGACCATGCCTGACGGCACCGCGGCAGAGTTCACCGCACCCGCCACCATCATCTGCACCGGCGGCTACGGCGGCTCGGAAGCGCTGCTGACAGCGCACAACTTTGACAACGTGCTGTCCACCTCGCCCCGCTTTGTAACGGGCGACGGGTACACCTGGCTGGCGTCGCTCAACGCGGCCTTCACCAACATGGACTTCTGCACGTCCTACGCCGGCGGCATCCGCACCCATGCGGACGACTTCTTCAACTTCAGTTACTTCAACACCACCAACGGCGCGCTGTGGGTGGATATTCACGGCCAGCGCATGGCGGACGAGACAGGTGCCGATTCCAAGGTCAAGAGCGATTCCTGGAGCAACGCTGATCAGAACCTGGTCTACACCGTCTTCACCAAGGATATGCTGATGCCGGACGCCAAGGTCTTTAGTTCCGGCCCCTGGGGCAGCATCGTCGAGGAGTTTGACCCCTTCATGACTTCCCTGGTTGAGAAGGGCATCGGCTTTGAGGCCGATTCCGTGGAGGAACTGGCCCAGAAGGCCGGCCTGCCTGTGGAAAACTTCGCCGCTACCATCCAGGCGTATAACGATGGCTGTGCCAGCGGCACCGATCCTTTCGGCCGTACCGAACAATTGGTGGCCATGGACAAGGGGCCCTTCTACGCGGTGCAGACCATGCCGTATGTCATGATTACGTCCGGCGGCCCCATGATGACGGCCGACTGCGAAGTGGTCAACAATGATGGCCTGGTCATCGAAGGCGTCTACATCGCCGGCGAAATCGTCGGTATGGCCAACGTCGGCGGCCTCAACTCCATCGGCGGCATGGGCCACGGCAACTGCCTCACCTGGGGCAAGCACGCGGCGGAAGTCATCGCCGCCAAGCTTGGCAAATAACACAATCCTTTCATTGCCATGGGGCTGTCGCATCCGCGATGGCCCCCTTTCATGTTATACTGCTGCCGGAGGAACATCATGACCGAAATCACCATCCCCAACTTTGACATCGCGCTGACCGCCGACAGCGGCCAGTGTTTTCGCTTTAACCGCACCGGCGAGCGGGATTATCAGCTCATCGCCCACGGGCGTGTATTGACGGTGCGGGATTTGGGCGAGGGCCGCTATCTGCTGGGCTGCGAACAGGGCGAGTTTGAGGCCCTGTGGCGGCACTACTTTGACCTGGAGACGGACTATGCCGCCATCCTGTCCGGGCTGCCCGCGGACGACGCCTTCCTGCAGGCGGCGGCGCGCTACGCGGGCGGCCTGCGCATCCTGCGGCAGGACCCGTGGGAGACGCTGATTGGCTTCATCATCAGCCAGCGCAAGAACCTGGCCTCTATCAAAAGCTGCATGGCGGCCATCAGCCGCCGTTTCGGCGCGCCCATCCCGGGTACGGACGCATACGCTTTCCCCACACCGGGGCAGCTGGCCGCAGCCACCCTGGACGAGCTAAACGCCTGCGCCCTGGGCTACCGCAGCCGCTACATCCAGCAGACCGCGCGGCTGATTGCCGACGGCGCTTTGGATTTGGCGGCGCTGGATGGCCTGCCCGATGCCGCGATGCGCGCGGCCCTGGTCACGCTGCCCGGCGTGGGCGTCAAAATCGCCGACTGCGTGATGCTGTTCGGCTACCACCGCACGCGGGCCTTCCCCCATGATGTGTGGATTAACCGCGTGGTGGAGCGGGAGTATGGCGGCCAAACCCCCGCCGAAAACCTGGGCCCCTATGCCGGGGTGATCCAGCAATACATGTTCTGCTACGCGCGGGGCCCGGCGTATCGCCCGGCACCGGATGCGTCCCAAGCCAATGCGCGCCGCGGTTCCGGCAATCCATTGGCGTAAAAATCGCAAACCAGGCGCATTCCTCCGCATTCTTTTGGTGATTTTGAATTTTTATCCCGTCAGACTTGCACATTTGGATTGAAACAAGTAGAATGTTCCCACCATGTGAAGGAGGGAATCTTTATGAAAAAACTAATCGCAACCGTACTGGTCCTGATGCTGGCCCTCCCCGTCCTTGCCTTTGGCGAGGCCGCGCCCGTGGCGGGCACGATTGTTCTGGGCATCTATGAGCCGGCCAGCGGCGACAACGGCGCCGGCGGCAAGCAGGAGACGCTGGGCATCCGCTACGCCAACTTCGTGGCCCCCACCGTCGAACTGTCCGACGGGGTGTACGAAATCAAACTGGTCGAGGTGGACAACCAGTCCTCCACCGACAAGGCACCCACTGCCGCGCAGACGTTGGTCAGCGAGGGCAGCTCCATCGCGCTGGGCAGCTACGGCTCCTCGGTCTCCATCGCGGCGGCTGACATTTTTAACAGCGCCGGGCTGGTCGCCGTGGGCATCTCCTGCACCAACCCGCAGGTGACGCTGGGCAACCCGCTGTACTACCGCATCTGCTACCTGGATCCCTTCCAGGGCACGGTGCTGGCCAACTTCGCCATGGAAGAGTACGGCGCCAAGAAGGCCTATACTTTGGCCCAGCTGGGCAACGACTATGACGTGGGCCTGGTCAACTACTTTACCGAGGCCTTCAAGGCCGCGGGCGGCGAAGTGATGGGAGAGACCTTCCCGGAGGGCACGAGCGACTTCACGGCTTACCTGACCAAGGCGGTCAATGAAGGGGCCGAGGTCATCTTCTCCCCCACCTCCACCACCTACGCAGCGCAGATCATCACCCAGGCTGCCGGCGCGGGCGTCAAGATTCCGATTCTGGCCGGCGACACGTGGGACAGCTCGGTCATTCTGGACGCTGCCAAGGGCACCGAAGTGAATGTCGCGGTTTCCACCTTCTTTGACGAGGGCGACACCTCCAGCGTGGCGGCCGATTTCGTCAAGGGCTTCAAGGAATGGCTCAACGCCAACCCCGACATGCTGGCCAACAACGGCGGCAACGACATCGTGGCGGCTGTATCCGCGCTGGGCTATGACGGCTACATGGTAGCCCTGGAGGCCCTCAAGAAGGCCGATTCCGGCGACCGTCAGGACATCGCCGACATCATGGACCAGGTCACCTTTGACGGCGTGACCGGCGCCATCGTCTTTGGCGAGAACGGCGACGCCGTGCGCGACCAGGCCTTCATCAAGAAGAGCGACAACGCCACCGGCGCCTGGACCTTCGTGAAGGTGCAGGGCATCACCGCCAAGTAATTACGTCTATAACAAGCGATCCGGACATTGGGGGCCGATATGGGTCGGCCCCCAGTGTTTCTACAATCAATGGGAGGTGTCGGAGGGTTTACCCTCCGACTGTAATCCGCGCCAACGACATGTGCGGTGGCGCGGAAGGCCTTGCATAGCAAGGGTTTCATCGCCCCGCGCCGCCCGGGAGCGAAGCGAGAGGCGCGGGGCCAAGAGCCCTACCCATCAATAAACCACCGTTTATTGATGGAACAGGGGGTCGGCCCCCCTTTTTTCAAGGAGAGCAGCATGACGGACTTTATCGGCGCCAACCTTCCCTACCTGCTGGGCGGTATCTCGGTGGGGGGTCAGTATGCCCTGATTGCCATAGGCTACACCATGGTCTATGGCATTTTGCGGTTGATTAACTTTGCCCACGGCGATATCTTTACGGTGGCCGGCTTCCTGATGGTGTACATGAGCGCCACGATGCCGCTGGCGGTATCCCTGCCGCTGACCATCGCGCTGACGGTGCTGCTGGGCTTTCTGGTGGAGCGCGCGGCCTACAAGCCGCTGCGCGAGGCGCCCCGCATGTCCATCATGATATCGGCCATCGGGGTCAGCTATCTGCTGCAAAACCTGATGTGGTATATCACCGGCGGCCTGGCCAAGCAGTACCCGCGCCTGCCCTGGGTGTCTGACTCGGTCACCATCTTCACAGCCACCACCAAGGTGGTCACGCTGGTCACCCCGGTGCTGACGCTGGCTTTGGTCATCGCGCTGGTGCAGCTAATCAACCACAGCCGCATCGGCATGGCCATGCGCGCCGTCAGCAAGGATTTTGAGACGGCCAAGTTGATGGGCATCAAGATTGACAGGGTGATTTCCATCACCTTTATCATCGGCAGCTTTCTGGCGGCGGTGGGCAGCGCGCTGTACTTCACCAATTACACCGCGGTCACCCCCACCGTGGGGGCCATGCCCGGCCTCAAGGCCTTTGTGGCCGCCGTATTCGGCGGCATCGGCTCCATCCCCGGGGCTGTCATCGGCGCCTTTATTATCGGCGTGAGCGAGAACATCATCAAGGCGCTGGGGCTGACCACATTTTCCGACGCCTTTACCTTCGCGCTGCTGATTCTCATCCTCATCTTCAAGCCCACCGGCCTGTTCGGCGAGGCAGCCACCGACAAGGTATAGGAGGGCAGCTGATGAAAACGGCAAAAATCGTACTATCCCTGTTGCTGATTATTATCGCCATCGCGCTGGTCGGCTACACCCTGTCCTCACAGGGCGATTTGCGCGACCTGGTGATGCGCCTTGACCCGCAAAACCTGTCCAGCGCCGACAGCCGCATGCTCAAGGCGCGCGACCGCGTGCTGGATGGCCTGGCTGAAGGCGACCGCGTGCGCGACCTGCGCAACCTGGACCGCTACCTGGAGGACTATGGCCCGCAGCTGGCGCTGGACGGCGAAAATGGGTTGGAGCTGTTTGTCTACCGCAACGGCCCCTCGCTGCTGGCGGCCGGCATCGCCCTGGCGGTCATCGGCGCGGCGCTGCTGGTCAGCCAGCTGGATAAGCTGGCCAAGCTCCGCAGGCCCGCCATATACCTGGCGCTGGCCGCGGTGCTGTATGCGGGCGTCTACATCGTGGAAAACATCGCCGGTTCCTCCAGCATGCTAATGACGGTGCTCAAGAAGGGGGCCATCTACGCGCTGATTGCGGTCAGCATGAACCTGCTCAACGGCTTCACGGGGCTGTTCTCCCTGGGGCAGGCGGGCTTCATGCTGGTGGGTGCCTATACCTATGCCATCTTCACCATCGCCACCGACAGCCGCGCCCAGGTGTACCAGTACTACGACGGCGGCCTAGTGCAGTTCGCCTTGCCCACGCTGGTGGCCATTGTGCTTGCCGGGCTGGTGGCGGCGTTCTTTGCCTTTTTGATTGGTCTGCCGGTGCTGCGCCTCAAGAGCGACTACTTAGCCATCGCCACGCTGGGCTTCGCGGAAATCATCCGCGCCATCTTCCAGTACGACGGCCTGGGCCCCATCACCAATGGCTCCAACCTGCTGCGCAAGTTCACCACCTTTGACACGGTACTGTTCCCCTTCGCGGTGGCGGGCGTGTGTATTGCATTGATTGTGATGCTTATCCACTCCACCTACGGTCGCAGCTTCAAGGCCATCCGCGATGACGAGGTCGCCGCCGAGGCCATGGGCATCAACCTGTTCCGCCACAAGCAGATGAGCTTTGTCATCAGCAGCTTTTTCGCCGGCGTGGGCGGGGCGCTGCTGGCCATGTACCAGACCACCGTGCAGGCCAGCGCCTTCAAGGCGTCCATGACCTATGAAATTCTGCTCATCGTGGTCATCGGCGGCATGGGTTCCATCACGGGCTCGGTGCTGGCCAGCTTTCTGTTTGTGGCCAGCAGCGAGTGGTGGCTGCGCTTCCTGGATAACGAGCTGGTCATCGGCGGCGTGCAGGTGCCCCTGCTGCGCAGCGGCTTCCGCATGGTGGTGTTCTCGGTGGTCATCATGCTGATGGTGCTGTTCTACCGCCGGGGCATCATGGGCGATAAGGAGTTCAACCTCAAGAGATTCCTGCAACCCCGCGTCAGGAAGGGGGGTGACGTCCGTGGCTGATCACACGCTGGAACTGAGGAACATCACCATGCAGTTTGGCGGCGTGGTGGCGGTGGACAGCCTGTCGCTGCACGTCAACCAAAGCGAAATCGTCGCCCTCATCGGCCCCAACGGCGCCGGAAAAACGACGGCCTTCAACTGCATCACCGGGGTATACAAGCCCACCAACGGCCAGGTGTACTACCAAGATCAGCTGATTATCAGCAACCATCCCCAGGGCAAGATGAAAGCCCTGTACGCCGGGCAGCACAAGGATGCCTACAAGGAGGTGCTGGAGCCCACGCCAGACCGCATCACCAAGCTGGGCCTGGCGCGCACCTTCCAGAACATCCGCCTGTTCAAGACGCAGACGGCGTTTGAAAACGTGCTCATCGCCACCCATCTGCACCGCACCAGCAACCTGCTGACGGCCACGCTGCGCCTCAACTACGCCGAGGAAAAGCGTATGTGCCAGCACGCGCTGGATATGCTGGAGGTGGTGGGCCTGGCCGACCTGAGGGACGAGCTGGCCACCAGCCTGCCCTACGGCATGCAGCGCCGGCTGGAGATTGCCCGCGCCCTGGCCACCAAGCCGCGTCTGCTGCTGCTGGATGAGCCGGCGGCCGGCATGAACCCGCAGGAGACCGACGACCTGGGCCGCTTCATCGTGGACATCAAGCAGCGCTTCGACCTGACGGTCTTCCTGATTGAGCACCACATGGACCTGGTGATGGATATCTCCGACCGCATCTATGTAATCGACTTTGGCCGCCTGATCGCCACCGGACGCCCCGACGAGGTGCAGGACAACCCGGACGTCATCACGGCCTATCTGGGGGTGGATGAAGAATGAGCTTGCTGACAGTGCGGGACCTGAAGGTCAGTTACGGCGGCATCGAGGCGCTCAAGGGCATCTCGTTTGACGTGGACGAGAAGAAGATCGTCACCCTCATCGGCGCCAACGGCGCCGGCAAATCCACCACGTTGCGCGCCATCTCCGGCCTGGTGCCCATCAAGGCCGGGGCCATCACCTTTGAAGGGCGGGACATCACCTCCCTGGATACCTCGCAGATCGTGGCCCAGGGCGTGGTATTGGTGCCCGAGGGGCGCCGCGTGTTCCCCAACCTGACGGTGCTGGAAAACCTCAAAATAGGCGCCTACCTGCGCCGCGACCAGGCGGAGATCAAAAAGGCCACCGAGTATGTGTTTGAGCGCTTCCCCCGCCTTGAGGAGCGGCACTGGCAGATGGCCGGCACCCTGTCGGGCGGCGAGCAGCAGATGCTGGCCGTGGGCCGCGCGCTGATGGCCCGCCCCCGCCTGCTGATGATGGACGAGCCCTCCCTGGGCCTGGCGCCGCTGGTGGTGCGCGACATCTTCACCATCATCCACCGGCTGTCAGAGGAGGGCATGACCATCCTGCTCATCGAGCAAAACGCCAACGCGGCGCTGCGCGCCGCGGACACCGCCTACGTGATGGAGACCGGCCGCATCACCATGACCGGCACTGGCGAAGAGCTGCTCAACAACCAGGCCATCCGCGATGCGTACCTGGGGACGAAGCGGGTGCGGAAGCCCAAGGTGCCGGATGCGGCGGATACGACCGCTTCCCCAACAACACAAAGCATTCCCGCAACAGACCCCTCTGCCTGATGCCCCCTATATTCACTCCACCCTCTGCCCGGCCATTTGCCGGGCAGTTCTTTGCCTAATTCGTCTTGACACCCCACGTAAGCTCACCTATGATGATTCCAATACATGTTCGTTTCTTCTCCCATATGCTCCGCAGGAGGCAGATGATGCTGGTTGCGCATTGTGAGAGAATATATTGAAGAAGAGCGTAGTTCATGCTCCTGGTCAACAGCCGACTGTGCCATATCTGCAATAACGTTTAGCTTGTACTCTGGAATGTATTTCATATATTGGGAGGACATCATCAATGATTGTCGCACACAAGGCAGAAGATGGCCGTCTCCAATCCATTGAGGAGCACGCGCTTCAGACGGCGCAGCTCGCACAACGCTTTGCCGAGGCCTTTGGTTGCGGTCAATTGGGCTACGCGGGCGGCTTATGTCATGATCTTGGCAAGCTGAAGCCTGGCTTTCAAAGACGCATTTTGGAAAACGGTCCCAAGGTGGAGCACTCTGCAGCCGGCGCACAAGCCTTGCTTGAAACAAAGCACCTCGCGGGCTTGCTGCTGGCCTACTGCATCGCCGGGCATCACACTGGGCTGCCCGACTCCGGCTCCAGCATGGACACAGAGGAGTGCGCCACCCTTCACGGAAAAATGGCACGCGAACGGCACGATGCCATGGAATGCTTTCCCTTCATGCACATTGAGGATGTCCGCCAATTGCTGCCTTCCTCGCTGCCAATTCACCCCATCGGGGGCAAGAGCGGCGGCTTCAGCGCCTCTTTTCTCATTCGCATGCTGTTTTCCTGCTTGGTGGACGCGGACTTTCTTGATACAGAGGCATTTATGCGGGGCAGCGCACCTGCCCGCGACATGGGCATCCTGTCCGACGCGCTATTCGATACATTTCAAAAGCATATCGCTGCAAACTTCAGCGCTCAATCCCGCCCATTGGACAAAATGCGCTGCCAAATACGCACTTCCTGTGAGAACAAGGCAACGGGCGCACAGGGGGTATATTCGCTAACAGTTCCCACCGGTGGCGGCAAAACGTTGTCTTCGCTGGCTTTTGCTCTGCGCCACGCCAAAGAACACAACCTTAAACGGGTAATCTATGTCATTCCCTATACGAGCATTATTGAACAGACAGCCGCAATCTTCAAAGGCATCCTGGGGGAGGGCGCCGTGCTGGAGCACCATAGCGGCGTATCCTATGATGACCGGGAAGAAGAGATGAGCGCGGCTCGCCTGGCAAGCGAAAATTGGGCCGCTCCCTTGATTGTGACAACAAATGTGCAGTTCTTTGAATCCTTATTTGCCAATAGAACATCCAAATGCAGAAAGCTCCATCACATTGCCAATAGTGTCATCATCTTCGATGAGGCACAAATGCTCCCTGTTCCATATCTGCGACCCTGTATTTGGGCCATTTCCGAGCTGGTAAAAAACTACGGCTGTACCGCTGTGCTGATGAGCGCCACACAGCCAGCGCTTGACCAGCATTTCCCCGATGGTATGAAAGCAATAGAAATATGTGAAAACACAAGTGCGCTGTATACCTTCTTTCGGCGTACCCGCATTGCATTTGCCGGAGAATGGACACAACAAGAGTTGGCCGCGCGGATGTGTCAGCGTCATCAGGCTCTGTGCATTGTAAATACCCGTAAGCAGGCGCAAACGCTATACAATCTGCTGCCCGAGGAAGGCAGATTTCATCTGTCAACGCTGATGCCGCCCATTCTTCGCAAGCAACGATTCGAACAAATCAAACAGCGTCTCTCCCAAGGGCTTCCCTGTCTTGTCGTATCCACCTCCTTAATTGAAGCCGGCGTGGACCTTGATTTTCCCGTTGTTTTCCGAGAGGAGGCGGGTCTTGATTCACAAATTCAGGCAGCAGGGCGATGCAATCGTGAGGGCAAACGATCACTGGATGATAGCATCGTCTATGTTTTTCGCGCAGCAGACACGGATACGCCAAAGATTCCCTCATCGCTCCGTCTGCCTATTGAGGTCGCAAAAGCCATCTCGGAAACTTATACCGATGTCACATCGCCGGAAGTGGTCTGCCCCCAGTCTTTGTACCAACCAGTGAGTTAGATAGTGTCTACACGAGTTACGCAAGGACTCCTGCCCAAATGGCGATACAT
>CALNAU010000167.1 GCA_937874275.1 uncultured Clostridia bacterium
GCCAGCATGGCGCAGGTCTTTTCCACCTCGGCCAGCTTGAGCAATTGGGGCAGCGCGCCCGCCATCGCCTCGATGGCGCCGTCCAGCTGGGCGCTGGTCTCGGCCAGGCCGTAGGGCAGCTGGGATTCACGCAGGCTGTCCTCGTCCACCTTGAGGGTAGGCACGCGAACGGACAGGATGTTATCCCGCCCGACGGTCAGCCGCGCCTGCCTGGCCGGGTACATCAGCGCCTGGTTGAGGCTGCCCGGCTCCATCAGCGCGCGGGCCAGGGCGAAGGAGCCAAAGGCACGGGCCAAATCCCGCTCTACCTGGCGGCGCAGGGTGATGTTGTCGCGGATGCGCAGCATGAATTGGCGCACCATCTCATCGCGCTTATCCTTGAGCAGCTTGTGCCCCCGCCGCGCGGTGAGGAGCCTGCGCTTCATCTGCGTGAGCTCCATGCGCGTGGGGTTGACGCGCAGGACGGAAGCCATCAGACATCCTCCTCAGCTTGTTCGGTTGCGGGCAGGAACTCGTCCACCATCTCATCGCGGATGCGCTTAAGCTCGCCGCGCGGCAGCATGGTCAGCAGTTTCCAGCCCAATTCAAGCGTATCCTCGATGGAGCGGTCAGTCTCATAGCCCTGGGATACGTATTGCTTTTCAAAGGCGTCGGCAAAGGCCGCGTATTTTTTATCCACGTCGCTCAGCGAAGCCTCGCCCAGGATGACGGCCAGCTCCTTGGCCTCCTTGCCGCGGGAATAAGCCGCGAACAGCTGGTTCATGGTGGCGGAGTGGTCCTTGCGGGTCTTGCCCTCGCCAATGCCCTTGTCCTTCAGGCGGCTCAGGCTGGGCAGCGCGTCAATGGGCGGCGTGATGCCCTTGCGGTTGAGCTCGCGGCTGAGAATGATCTGCCCCTCTGTGATGTAGCCGGTAAGGTCGGGAATCGGGTGGGTCTTGTCATCCTCGGGCATGGACAGGATGGGAATCTGCGTGATGGAGCCCGCCTTGCCCTTGATGCGGCCGGCGCGCTCGTACAGCGACGCCAGGTCGGTGTACAGATAGCCCGGATAGCCGCGGCGGCCAGGCACTTCCTTGCGGGCGGCGGATACCTCGCGCAGGGCTTCGGCATAGTTGGTCATATCCGTCATGATGACCAGCACGTGCATGTCCTTCTCGTAGGCCAGGTATTCGGCCGCGGTCAGCGCCATGCGCGGGGTGGAGATGCGCTCGACCGCCGGCTCGTCGGCCAGGTTCATAAACAGCACGGCGCGCTCGATGGCGCCGGTGCGCTGGAAGTCGGTGATGAAGTAGTTGGCCTCTTCAAAGGTGATGCCGATGGCGGCAAACACCACGGCGAAGTTGCTCTCGCCGCCCAGCACCTTGGCCTGGCGGGCAATCTGCGTGGCTAGCTGCGCGTGGGGCAGGCCGGAGCCGGAGAACACCGGCAGCTTCTGCCCGCGCACCAGCGTGTTCAGCCCGTCGATGACCGAGATGCCGGTCTGGATGAACTCGCTGGGGTAGTCGCGGGCGGCGGGGTTCAGCGGCTCGCCGTTGATGTCCATACGCTTTTCGGGGATGAGGGCGGGGCCGCCGTCGCGCGGGTCGCCCATGCCGCTGAATACGCGGCCCAGCATGTCCGTGGACACGCCCAGCTCAATCCCCCGGCCCAGGAACACCGCGGAGGCCGTGGCAATCTGCAGGCCGTTGCTCACCTCAAACAGCTGCACCAGCGCGCGGTCGCCGGAAATTTCCAGCACCTTGCCGCGGCGGCGCTCGCCGTTGGCCTGGCGGATTTCCACCAGCTCGTTATAGGTGACGCCCTCCACGCCTTCCACAAGCATCAGGGGGCCGACCACCTCGCGGATGGTTTTATATTCTTTGAGCATCTTACTTCACCCCTTCGCGCTCATACAGCGCCGATGTCTCGCTGACCAGGTCCTCCTCGATGGACTCGAACCGCGCCATCTCCTCCTCGGGGATATACTTGGCACGGGCGATGCGGTCGCGCACGGGGAGGTTCAGCAGGTCGTTCAGGCTGGCGCCGGCGTCCAGCGCCGCGCGTCCGCGCTCACCGTAGAGCAAAATCAGCTTGAGCATGGCGAACTGCTTGTTCATGGAGGTATAGGTATCCACATCGTCAAAGGCGTTCTGGTGCAGATAATCCTCGCGCACCGAGCGGGCAACCTCCATCGTCAGGCGGTCCTTCCAGCTCAGGGCGTCCATGCCCACCAGGCGCACAATCTCCTCCAGCTCGGCCTCCTCCTGCAGGATGCGCATGGCGCCCGCGCGCAGGCGGTTCCACTGCGGGTCAACCTGCTCGGCGTACCAGGAGGACAGGTTATCCACATACAGGGAGTAGCTGGTCAGCCAGTCAATGGCCGGGAAGTGGCGCGCGTAGGCCAGGCGGGCCGACAGGCCCCAGAACACCTTCACGATGCGCAGCGTGGCCTGGCTGACGGGCTCTGAAATATCACCGCCGGGGGGCGACACGGCGCCGATGGCCGAGATGGCGCCTTCGCGTCCATCCTGCCCCTGGCAGATGACCTTGCCCGCCCGCTCGTAAAAGCTGGCGATGCGGCTGGACAGGTAGGCCGGGTAGCCTTCCTCGCCGGGCATCTCCTCCAGGCGGCCGCTCATCTCGCGCAGGGCTTCGGCCCAGCGGCTGGTGCTGTCCGCCATGATGGCTACCTTGTAGCCCATGTCGCGGTAGTATTCGGCGATGGTGATGCCGGTATAGATGCTGGCCTCGCGGGCCGCCACCGGCATGTCGGAGGTATTGGCAATCAGCACCGTGCGCTTCATCAGCGTTTCACCGGTGCGCGGGTCATGCAGCTCGGGGAACTCCATCAGCACGTCGGTCATCTCGTTGCCGCGCTCGCCGCAGCCAACGTATACGATGATGTCGGCGTCCGCCCACTTGGCCAGCTGGTGCTGCACCACCGTCTTACCCGAGCCGAAGGGGCCGGGCACGGCGGCCACACCGCCGGAGGCGATGGGGAAGAAGGTATCGATGACGCGCTGGCCGGTCACCATGGGCATGTCGGGGTTCAGCTTCTCCCGGTAGGGGCGCCCCTGGCGCACGGGCCACTTTTGCATCAGGGTGACCGCGTGTTCCTTGCCGCCCTCGTCGCGCACGGTGCACACGGTATCGGTCACCGTGTACTCGCCCTGCGCGATGGAGACCACCTCGCCCTTGATGCCGTTGGGCACCATGATGCGGTGCTCGACCACGGCGCTCTCCTGCACGGTGCCCAGCACATCACCGGCCTGCACCTGATCGCCCTGCGCCACCTTGGGCACAAAGGCCCACTTCTTTTCGCGGTTCAGCGCCGGCACCTGGATGCCACGGGTGATGCGGTCGCCCGCCACCTCGCGGATGGCGGTCAGCGGGCGCTGAATGCCGTCAAAAATGGCTTCGATGAGGCCGGGCCCCAATTCGACCGACAGCGGCTGGCCGGTGGACACCACCGGCTCCCCCGCGCCCAGGCCCGAGGTTTCCTCGTACACCTGGATGGAGGCCATATCGCCGCGTAACTCGATGATTTCACCGACAAGCTGGTCATCGCTCACACGCACCACGTCGTACATCCGCGCGTCGGCCATGCCTTTTGCCACGATCAGCGAGCCCGCGACCTTGACAATCGTTCCCTGCGCCATTCAATTTCCCTCTTTCCTGTCGTTGTCTAAAAACAAATCCGACCCGATGGCCTTGAGCACGTTCTCACGCACACGGCGCTCGCCGTAGCCGTCCGTCCCCATGGTGCCGGGCACCGGGATGATGGACAGCGCCGGATCGTTCTCAAATCGCTCAATGATTTCCGGCGCCTGCCGGGCGGCGGCCTCGGTGACAAAAATCACCCGCACGCCTTCCTTGTACAGGCGGTGGATGGCGGTCCGTACCTCCTGCGCGGTCTGCGCAGGCACGGCTTTGACGCCGATGGCCTTGAAGGCCAGCACGGCATCCTTTTCGCCTACGGCGCCCAGCAGCACTTTATCGTCCATAGTTCCCCCGCAGCCTTTCGGCAATCTCGTCCTGCGAGAAGCCATTGCGCTTGCCCGCCATGATGAGCCGCACATCGGCCGACTGCTCCTCTACCTGCAACAGGTAATCAATCACCGCGTCGATGGAGTCCGGCTGCATGCGCTCCTGCGCAAACAGGTTGACGAGGTATTCGTCCATCGCCTTTTCCAGCTGGCCAATCTGGCTCATGTCCTCCATGGCCCTGGATACCAGCGCGGCGATGCGTCCGCCGTAGGTGAGCGCGGCACTGCGCAGCAGATGGTCGCCGTTTTCGCCGCCGCTGGCGCGCAGTTTGCGCTCCATCTGGCCGCCCGGCACCAGCACATCGCCCAGCGTCAGGCTGGCCTGCATGCCCCGCAGGCGCAGGTAGCTGCGCATGTTGACAAAGTCCGCCTTGGCCTCCAGCCATTTCCTGGCAGCGGGCGAGCGCGTCTTGCGCAGTCCGTCCAGCATCATGCGATACATCGCCTGATCCAGCCGCACATCAATCTCCATCGGGTCAACGCTGACGGCTACGCGCCTTTCCAACGCCTCCATGGCGTCCTTGAGCGGCTCGGGCAGGCGCCCATAGCTGTGGTCGGCCACCGCGTGGCGCAGCATCTCCGGGTCCAGCGTGCCGCCCGGGGACAGAGCCTCGGCTTCCTCGCCCAATATCCTGGCCTTGAGCAAGGTCTTGAGGTTGAGCACGTCATAGCGCAGCAGAAAACTATCGGTCGTGGCCGGGTCGGGCGACAGGCGCGACACCATGCGGCTGGCGTCCAGCAGCCTGTCCATGGAGGCCTTTTCCGCGTCCGGCTGTTCGGGTGTGATGTAGCCCGCCTCCAGCAGCACGCGCTGTGCCTCCTGGGCATCGGCGGCAGACAATAGCCGCTGCATCTGGGAGGCGCTGAGCATGCGCCGCCGCAGCATCCGCAGCCGACCCACGGCGTAAAGTACGCTATCCTGGGGCATATGCCGCCTCCTTTCTAATCAGTCCAAATCCTTAAACAGCAGCGTGGCGACCTCGCCCTCCAGCCCCGCGCGGTGCTCGGCCAGCAGGCTTTCCACCGTCAGCTGGGTCTCGTTGCCATCCGCTTCCAGCACAAGTCCGCACACGCCCTCGCGGCGAGTGCCCGCGTTCTGCAGCTTGCCGGGCTTGCCCTGCGCTTCCAGGCGGCGGTTGGCCTCCTGGAGGAACTGCTCGCCGTGGAACGCCGGCTTGATGGCGCCGGCCATCACGCGCTCGGTGCCCTTGGCGTAGCGCACCAGCTGCGCCATCATCAGCGCGCCCATGCGCTCGGGCGGCAGGTTTTGCAGCTGCTCGCGCGCCTGGTCAAAGCTCTGGTCCAGCAGGTCGCGCTTCATGCCCAGCAGGGCTTTGCGGCCCTCCAACTGCCCCAGGCGGCGCAGGTTTTGCTCCAGCTGATCGCCATCAACGGCGGCCTGGCTGCGGGCATCGCGCTGCTGCACGCGCAGCATGTCGTCGCAGCGCTCCTGCATGTTTTCGATGCGGGCGCGCGCCTCGCTGAGCAGCGCCTCGGCAGCGTGCCGGGCGTCCGCTTCTATCTTTGTGGTAATGGGTGTCACATCCATGGCGTTGGCCCTTAGACCTTGATCGCCATGACCATCAGGATGGAGGCCAGCAACGCAAACACGGCGTAGGTCTCCACCAGCACGGTCATGGTGATGGCCTTGCCGCTCATGTCCGGGTGCTCACCCACCATCAGCATACCGGCCGAAGCCACCCTGGCTTGATGCACAGCGGAAAAATAGCCAACCACCGCGATGGGCAGCACAGCCGCGATAAACGCCAGGCCCTGCTCAACCGTTACGGGGGCCATGGTGCCGCCCAACACCTTGGTATTGATGAGAATCATGACGCCCACCAGGAAGCCATAGATGCCCTGTGTACCAGGCAAAAGCTGAAGCACGAGCAGCTTGGGGTTCACCTCGGGGCTCTCCGTGGATACGCCCGCGTTGGTCTGGCCGGCCATGCCCACGCCCTTGGCGGAACCCATGCCAGCCAGCAAAGTGGACAAGGCAGCTCCCACCAGCGCAAGTACCTGACCCAATGAGAATTCCATACCTGATTCCTCCTACACTTTTGAAAATACGATATCGTCAACCGCCGCCTTCAGGCGTCGGTGATACGAACAAAACGGGGTTCGTTGGTCAAGGGTTTGAAGGCACGGCCACCTTCCTGATAGAACTTGTTGAAGAACTCAATGTACTGCAGACGCGCAGCGTGCACATACGCGCCCAGGATGTTGATGCCCGCGTTAAACAGGTGGCAGCCCACAAACAGCACCGCACCCAGCACCCAGCCGATGGGCCCCATGGAGAACACCATGCCGATGAGAATGTTGAACACCATGCCGATGACGCCGGTCGCCAGGCCCATGCCGAACAGGCGCAGGTAGCTGAGCAGGTCGCTGAGCCAGCTGGTGACGCCGTACAGTGCGCCAAAGCCTGAAATCAGGCGCTTGAAGGGGTTCCGGGTCTTTTCGCGGCCGGCGAACACCAAAATGATGGCGGCGCCCGCGATGGCGACCCACTGGCCAATCTTGGCAGCACCAGGCACGGCCAGCAGGCCCAGGCCCACCAACAGCATCACCCAGCTGAGCTGGTCATAAATCACATCCATATACTTGCCCTGACGGATGTTCTGTACCGCCCCCAGCATCACCCCGGCCAGCAGGTGCAGGGCGCCGACGGCCACACACAGCACCATCACTTCCAGCGGACGGCCGATGGGATCCAGCACCGAGCGCTCCAGCGGGCTGAAGCCGAAAAATGTGTTATACATGATGCCCCAGAACAGGGTGAACACGCCGCCGATGGCAATGATTAAAAACAGTTTTTTGCCCGACGTGCTGGGTTTCATCATCTTCAGCAGCAGCGGCGTCAGTATCATCATCATCAGGCCGTAGCCGGCATCGGACACCATCATGCCAAAGAAGCAGGCGAAGAAAGGGGCCATCAAAGCAGTCGGGTCCAGGCTGCCCGGCGCGGGCAGGGAGTAACCCTCCACCACCGCCTCAAAGGGGCGGACGGCCGCGTTGTTGTGCAACAGCACGGGCGGCTCATCCCCCGGCTCGGGGTCAGTCACCTGGGCCACGGCGCCGGGAAACTCCCGCGCGATGACATCCAGCACCGCCTGCTCGATGGGGGCTGGCACCCAGCCGCGCAGCAGGAAAGCCTGCCGGGTATCCACCACACGGGCGGCGGCCACCTCGCGGTCATGCTCCGCCTGTACGGCATCATGATATATGCGCAGCTGCGGCAGGTGCTTGGCCTGGGCCTTCAGCTCCAGGTCAATGTCTGCCTGCTCCTTTTGCGCGGCATCCATCTGCGCGGCCAACGCATCGTGGCGCGCCTTTGCGGTGCCCGTAAATTCGCCCAGCTGGGCCGGGGTAAAGCCGGCCTCCTTGAGGTCGCTCTCCAGCGCCTCGTCATTGACATGATGCACAATGGCCCAAATGTTGACTGTATCCCTGTCCTGACTGATTTGGCGGATGACCACCGGCTTGTCGGCCCATTGGGCCTGCAAGGGGGCCAGCGCCGCGGCGGGCAAACTGCCCAGGAACTGCTGATAGCTGCGGCCGCCGCGCAAATCCTCCATGGGGATATCCAGCGCCACCCAGGGGGCCAGCTGGTCCATCTGGGTTTTGATGCGGGT
This sequence comes from uncultured Clostridia bacterium, assembly GCA_937874275.1. GTDB lineage: Bacteria > Bacillota > Clostridia > Christensenellales > Aristaeellaceae > UBA1038. The sequence continues at coordinate 7,661 of CALNAU010000167.1, forward strand.
CTGACGCCCCTTGAGCTCGCCGTTGCGGCGCTCCAGCGCCTCCAGCTCGCTCAGCAGGGCCGCCATCTCCTCCCTGGTTTGGGCGGAAGGCATCATCTCCCCCGCGCTGGCCGCCGGTTTGGCGGCGAACATGGAAGTCTTCTGCGGGTCGGCCCGCTGCAGCTTGCCAATGGCCCAGCGCAGGCGCGCCAACGCCTGGCCGGTTTTTTCGGCCATGTGGATAGACGGGGAATCGGCCGCCGACTCTTGATCGACGGCCTCCTCAAAGGGGGTGACCTCCACACAGCCCAGCTGCTGCAAACGGAGCAGAATCGCATCCTTCTGCTGGCGCTCTGCGGCCAGCAGGATGCGTTTCATTTCAACGACTGCCATTGCTCAACACCCTCTGTACAATCAGGTCCGCGGCCTGGGGCAGCAGCTGCCGCACGGCGGCCAGCTTGTCCTCCCGGGCGCGGGCCAGTTCGGCCTGCTCCTGGTCTATCTGCTGTTGGGCTGCGGCGCGGCGCTCCTCCAGCAGCTCGCGCAGCAGGGCACGGCTGCTTGCCTCGCCCTCGCGCTCCCGGTCACGGCAGGCTTTTTCGGCGCGGTCCACCATCTCGCGGGCGCTTTGCTGCGCCTCTTGGGCGACCTGTTCGGCCCGCTGCTCCGCCTGTCTGATGTGCTCCAAAATTTCAAGCGCCATGCCGACACCTCTTATAAATAATCATTCTTTGTATACGGTGTTTACGCACCGCATGCACTCCGGATACTATAACACCATTCTCTAAAGATGTCAACCTCTTGTGAATTTTTCTGCAAACTATTTCAAAAACCCGACAAGCCTTATTCCGCCTTCATTTTCAGCGAAAAATCGGCCACTTTTCATGGCCGATTTGCCACATCCGCGGCGTTTTCGCGGACGATTTTCAATGTATTGTTCCCTGAATATTGTACCGGTTGGATTCAACATACAGGCATCCGCACCATTCAAGCCTTGTCCGCGTCCGCGGGCTTCACCTTTTCGCCCCAGCGGCCCAGCCACCAGGCTACCGCGAACCCGACTGCGGCCAGCGCCAGGCACAGCAGCGCCTGCCCCAGGGAGGCATAGCTGCGCGGGATAATCATGATGGTGGAGGCCAGCACCAGGCCCACGATGGCGTGGCTGGCCAGGCTGAAGTGGCGGTCGAACAGGCGGTCAATCAGCTTGGCAAACAGCACCGCCACCAGGCCAATGCCCGCAATCAGCGGCAGCACCACGCCCAGCTCCACCCGGCCCACGCCATCCATGATCTGGCGGTACAGCCCCATGAAGATGAGGATGCTGGAGCTGCTCAGCCCCGGCACCACCAGGCTGAAGCCCCACACCACGCCGGAAATCAGCGCCCACATGGGGCTCAGCTGTATGTTCATCTTGGTGAGCGACTCGATGAGGATGAGAAACACCAGCAGCACCACAAAGGTGATGGCCAGCGCCTTCATGTCATTCTGATGCCGGCCCTGACTGCGCGCGGTGCTCAGCAGCATGGGCACGGTGCCCAGAATAAGCCCCACAAACAGGCTGATGGGGTAGGGGGAATCCTCCGCGAACAGCAGCGCCATGAGCTTGGCAAAGCCCACAAACCCGATGCCCACGCCGATGATGATGGGGATAAACAGCCACAGGTTTTTCTTCAGCGCGCGGATGGGGTGGCTGAGCAGCTCCATCATCGGCCGGTAGATGCCAAACACCACCGCCAGCACGCCGCCCGATACGCCGGGCAGTATGGCGCCGCCGCCAATCAAAGCGCCCTGCACGATGCGCATCAGCATCAGCTTGGGGTCCCTGTCCTTCGCCTTTGACTGCATACAATCCTCCAACTGCGTTTGCTTCCGACGGCTATCATATCACAAACCAATATAATAAGAAATCCGGGGCAGCGCGAAACCGCTGCCCCGGGCAACAAGGCTGTTATTTTTGTTCCAGATAAATCAGCCGGAAGGTATCCCCCAGCGCCTTCAGGTAATCGTCCAGCGTCAACTGGTCCTGCACATAGCGCTCGGTCAGGCTATCCACCTGTTTGGCGGCCGGGCTATTCTGATCAAATGTGACATATGGGCTGCGCTCGTGCAGGCGCACCGTATCGGCATAGGCGCGGTAATCGGCGATGGCCTGCGGCGTGACCGCCCACTTGGCCAGCTCCGGCTTGTCCAGCACCTCCTGATAGTAGGCCACCTGGCGCTCCCACTCGGTGCGCTCGGCCCCCTGCGCGCCTTCCACCGCCCCCTTGGCTACGGTCAGCTGCTCGCGGGCAAGCGCCATCTGCTCATCAAAGCGCGGGTTGGGCACAGGCTCATTGGCTGTGGGATGCAGCAAAATATACACCGCGGGTGCGGCCTCCCGTGTGAGGACGAAGCGCAGGTAGTCCTTGGCCCCCTGCGGGTTGGTGCTGTGGGGGTTGATCACCAGCGCGGTCATGCGGCCGCGGTTGGCCATGGGCGCGTCCTTTTCAAACCGGGGTACCGGCATCATGGCAAAGTCGGTGAAGGCAGCGCTGTATCGCGCCCGGTTGGCCAGCACATTTTCGCCCGCCGTTTGAGGGAAGAAGATGGTGGGCTCCTCCGAACCAGAATCAACATTATATTCAATGGGCTCCAGGCTGAGACCCTTGCCCTTTCTGATGTCGCGTGCCCGGCGCAGCTTGTCCAGCGCTTCACGCAGGCTTGGCCTGCCAAAGTCCAGCGGCGCGTCCGGCGTATCGTGCTGCTGGATATAGTCCCACACCATGGTGCGCACAAAACTTGGATACCCCTCCCAGCTGCTCATGAAGGTGTCCTCGGGGTACTCGTCGGCCCCTTCCTCAAAGCGGATAAACAGGTCCATCAGCTGCCCGTAGGTATCGGGCAGCGGCGCATCGGGGAAGTGCCGGCGGAACATGTTCATGTTGACGCTCCAGCGGTCGATGAAAAGGCTGGCGGGCACGGCGCGCAGCACGCCCTGTTTGTCGCGAAGGGCAGCCTGTGCCCAAGGGTACATGTCCTGCACAGCCTGGCTGATGTCGGCCTCCCCGTCCAGCGGGGCGGCATAATTCTTGTCCAGCAGGGCGGCGAAGTTGGCGTCCACCGCCAGTTCGCAGAGGTCATACGCCTCGGGCTGGGCCAACATCTCGGCCACCACATCGGCGGGCTGCATGTTCTGCTCGGTCAGCAGTATCTTGGCGTCGGGATGCGCCTGGCGGTAGGCATCCAGCGCCGCCTGCCCCCTGCCCGCGCGCAGCGCCAGCTTGAGATAGCCCTCGTCGCCCCCCTCAGCCACGGGCAGCATGCGCAAAGCATCGCCCAGCAGGGCATAGCGCCCGTCCGGCAGCACAAGGGCACGCCCAGCCCTGAGATACTCGCTTTGCAGGATGGTGCCCGCTGTCAGCCCGCCGCCCGCGCGGGACAGGTATACGCGGTTGGCATCAGCCAGGTAGATGATGTCCCGCTCGCCATCCCAGGCCAGGCCGCCCACCTGCTTGAGGCCGCTGGCGGGCAGCGTGATGGGCAAATCCTGCACGCTGCCATCCGCCAGGTTGAGGGTGCTGAGCTGATTGACCTTGTTGCCTGCCACCTCCACCTCGCGCAGCAGCAGCGCCTGCCCGGGCTTGTAGGGTGCGAGGTCCTTCACCAGCGCCAGCTTGGGGCTGAGCGCCTTTCCCGATTGCAGGTCGAATATCGTTACATCCTGCTGGTCCGCCATGGTCTGCTCCGCATACCCATCCGCGGACAGCACCAGCACGTCTCCCTGCGCGAAGGCCGTTGTTATCTGATACAGGATGTCCGGACCGGCCATGGCGCCGCCCAGGTCCAGCTTCACCTCGCCCCAGCGCACCCCCTGTGGCGTCACCTCGCCCGTCAGGCCGGTGTACAGGTTGACGGCATAGGGCTTGTCCCCACGCGTGAACAGCAGGTGCGCGTTTTCATCCAGCTGCGCACGCTGGGCTTGCGGCCGCTCGGCATAGGGGCCTTCCCCCTCCGCCTTGGGCAGTTGGCAGTAGACCGCCGCCTGCGCGTCACCCGGCTGCCAGCGCAGCACGGTCTGCTCGTTGCGGTACAGGGCACAAAAAACGTCGCCCGCCAGAATCACCTGGCTGGGCGACTGATAGCTCCACAAGGCGGGCCGGGGCAATTCCTGCGGCACCATCTCGGGCGTGAACGCAACCACCGCTTCTGCCACCCCCATCACGGGCAGCAGGCACAGGCAGAGCAACAGCAGCAAGCATCGTTTCATCCTATACTCCTTTCGGCGACGGGGCACTCTCCCGCACGCCTCTATGTGTATAGTGCACGACAAGCGAAAAAGTTGCGGCATGCCGCCAACTGCCCAAGGCAAATGACTTCGTTACGGATTGAATCGGAACAAATTACGGCAGCAGGCTGACGTCCTCCTCCCCCTCCATTTGCTCCCAGGTGAGGATGAGGGGATTGCCCTTGATGGGCAGGGTAGAATGGCGCTCCATCAGCAGGCCGGTCTGCGCGTCAATGCGGAAATCCAGCGAATCCTCCAGATAGGTGCGGGTGACCGCCTCGTTCATCATCTCCTCCAAATGAACGCCGGGGTCGTAGCTGACATCGGGCGCCAGGTAGCCGGTGACCTGCCACACGGGCAGCGCAACCAAGGTGGCGTCCTTTTCCTCCGGCCCAGCCTTCACGTGCTGCTCATAGTACAGCATGTAGCCCAGCTCGATGCGGTCCACGCGGCGCAGGCGGCCGCTTTCGCCCAGGGCGGACAGGGTGCCCAGCACGCGGTCCATGTTGGCCAGCGGCAAATCCGCCACCTTGACGCCCACCGGTTGAAGGGCCTTGATGTCCAGCTCATAATCCTCATCATCCACCGCCCGCATGCGCAGGATGCCCTCCACCTGATAGGGTGAATCGGGCGTGGAAGAATACAGGTACTCATAGGGCAGCAGCGGCACGCCGTCTATCACCTGCCGGGCCGACACATAGTAGAACCCCTGCTCAAAGCCCTGCACGGGGGCCGACTGGTCGAGGTAGGCGTAGGGCTGCGCCTCACGCTGCTGCGGGGTAGCGGACTGGTAGGGATAGAAGCCCGTGGTGCCCGTGACGCCAACCTGCTCCACCAGCGCGATGTCGATGCCCGCGGCCTGCAGCAGCCGCTCCATCAGCGCCCACGCCTGCTGCGGGGTATAGGCGCTATTGGCGGCCGGTTGATTGGGCAATGGGATGGTGCGGGCCGAGCCGCGCTTGGGGCCGTTGAGGTAGGAGTCATTCTGCGCCTTTGCGAGAATGTTCACATAGGGCGCGCCCTCGTTCATATGGATGGTCAGCCCGTTTGAGGGAGCAGCCGCCTGGATGGCCGCGCCGAGCGCCGCCTCGTCAAAGGCCAGCCATTTGAGCTCCGGCACCGGCATACGGTCCACCGCGGGGATGACAATGGGGGCATCCATCTGCGATACTCGGCCCTGCACCTCAAAGGTGTGCTGCCAGCGGGCGGGGGCGCTGCTGCGCAGCTCCTGCATGGTGACATACTTGGGGCCGGGCACGGGGGTGGCGGTAGGCTCCGGTGTCACGGGGGCTGCGGTGGGTACAGGCGTAGGCGTAAGCGCGGGTGTGGGCACCTCGGTGGGCGCCATGGTGATGAGCACCGGCCCTGTGCTGGCCGTCACCAGTGGCTCGCGCAGCGGCAGCGGTGTGCCGTGGGAGGCGGCGCTGGTGGGCAGCGCCTGCGGCTCCACGCGGGGCAAGGTAAAGTACAGCGCGGCCGCCATCGCCAGCGTGCCTGCCGTGGCCAGCGCCGCCGTGCGCAGGCTGATGCCCGTGGGGCGCGCGCGCCTGGCGCGCAGGCTGTCGGTCAGCCGCCGGTATCCGGCCAGCTTGGCGGGGGCGCTGGCGGGGACGGGTTGGCCCGCGTCCAGTTCCCACAGCAGCTCCTCACAGGCCAGCACCAGCGCGGTATCCATGTGCTCCGCCCCCTGCCGCACCTGCTCATCGATGGCGCGCAAAAGCCGCTGCCTCAGGTCTTCCGGCCTGAGGTCGCCGCTGTGCAGCTGCCGCTTGAGCTGCTCCAGCAGGAGCCTGTTCATGGTTTCCTGCGCGTTCACCGACAATCCCCCTTCTAATAGGTATAGTGCGCCAACAACGAAAAAGTTGCGGAGGCAGCTATGGCTTTTTTTCGCGCATCTCCCGCGCCTTGCTGCGGATGCGGAAGATGGCCGATTTGACCGCGCTCAGCGTACTGCCTCCCCGGTCGGCCACCTCCTCCATGGACAGGTTTTCCATGAAGTAGCCCTGCATCACCTGCTTTTCCACGGGGCTGAGCAAGCGCAGCACCCGCTCCACGGTCTCCTGGTCCTCCGCCCGGTCCACCCAGCTGTCCAGGGCGCTGTCCACATCGGCCAGCTGGAGCGCCTTGTCCTCATCCAGCGACCAGGCGGCGCGGTAGCGCCTTGTTCGCTCCCGCCGCTGGGCGTCCTTCAGGCGGTTTTGGCAGGTGGTCACCAGCCAGCCCTGCGGGTTGGGGTGGCGCATCAGTTTGCGCCAGTGGCGGTCGGCCGACAAAAAGGCCTCCTGGATACAGTCGGCCACCAGGTCTGCCTGGGTGGTATCGAAATCCACCAGGCGGTAGCACATTTTCTCCAGCAGGTCATAGCAGGAGGCATACAGCCCGACGATAAAGGCTTCGCGGTCGCTGGTCGGCTGCATGGCGCTCCTCCTTTTCATATTTGCACGCCATTATCATACAGGAAGCCCGCGCGTGTGACGAGCGGGCGGCCGAAAGTTTACAATTGATTACTTGTTTTACAGAGAATGCAATATTAATCCATTCCGGGGGCTGGCGAAATTCGTCAGAAAGTGTATACTATACTGGGATTGAATCGGATTGCCCATCATTTTTCAAGGAGGCACATTTATGCAAGCCAGCGCGGGAATTGTCTACACACTGGTTACCCTGGCCATCGTACTCGCCATCGTGTACGCGGTGTACCTGGCGGTATGGGTCAAGCAACAGAAGAACGAGAACAAGACCATCGAGCGCATCGCGGGGTTGATCCGCAGCGGCGCCAACACCTTCATGCGCAAGGAATACGCCATCCTGGCCATCTTCGCGCTGGTGGTGGGCGGGCTCATCTTCCTGTTTTTGCCCGAGCCCATCTGGCATGGCCACGGCATCACGCCCAACCTCAACATGATGCTGTGCTACCTGGCGGGCGCCATTTTCTCCGCCATCGCGGGCAAAATCGGTATCTTCGTTGCCTCCCTGGCCAACGCGCGCTGCGCTGAGGCGGCCACTCACGGCATCAAGCCGGCCTTCCTGGTTGGCTTCCGCGGCGGCGCGGTGATGGGCCTCATCGTGGTGGCCTCCTGCCTGCTGGGCGTCATGGGCGTCATGCTGCTGGTGGGCGACCCCTCCATGTTGCTGGGCTTCAGCTTCGGCGCCAGCTCCCTGGCCCTGTTCGCCAAGGCGGGCGGCGGCATCTTCACCAAGACGGCTGATGTATCGGCCGACCTGGCCGGCAAGGTGGAGCTGGGCATCCCCGAGGATGACCCGCGCAACCCCGCCGTCATCGCCGACAACGTGGGCGACAACGTGGGCGACGTGGCCGGCATGGGCGCCGACCTGTTTGACTCCAACGTGGCCTCCATGGCTGCCGCCATCGTCATGGCCTTCGTGCTTGACGGGCACATGACCGGCACCAACGTGCTGATGGTCTTCTGCTACGCGGCGCTGGGCCTCATCAGCTCCATCGTGGGCATCTTCACCGCCAAGGTGACCGACAACGGCGGCCCCACCCGCGCGCTCAACAACTCCACCTACGTGACCACCGGCGTGTTCCTGGTGCTGACCGCACTGGCGACGCTGCTGTTCGGCTTCCGGTGGGAAATCTGGGGCGCTTCGGCCGTCGGTCTGTTGGTGGGCGTCATCATTGGGCTAACCACCAACTACTTCACCGATGACAACGCCCCCATCGTCAAGAAGGTGGCGCACGCCTCCAAGTCCGGCCCGGCCTTCACCATCCTGTCGGGCGTCAGCTACGGCTTCCTGTCGGTGCTGCCGGCCATGGTGGGCATCGCGGTATCGGCTTTGGTGGCCTACAACCTGGGCGGCCTGATTGGGCCGGAGTATAGCATGTTCGGCATCTCCATGGCAGCGGTCGGCATGCTGAGCATCGTGGGCATGATCATCTCCAACGACGCCTACGGCCCCATCGTGGACAATGCCCGCGGCCTGGCCGAAATGGGCGGCCTGGGCGAGGAAACCATCCGCGTGGCCGATGAGCTGGACTCCGCCGGCAACACCGTCAAGGCCGTCACCAAGGGCTTTGCCATCGGCGCCGCCGGCCTCACCGTCATCAGCCTGCTGGGCGCGTTCATGAGCGAGGTCAACGTGAAGCTCGAGGAAATGGGCCGCGCCGCTGAAAAGCTGGTTGGCTTCAACCTCATCGACCCCACCGTGTTTTTCGGCATTCTGGTAGGCGCCGCCATCCCGGCGGTGTTCAGCGCCATGCTCATCCTGGGCGTGGACAAGAACGCCCAGCGCATGATCGCCGAGATTCACCGCCAGTTCCGCGAAATCAAGGGTCTGGCCCAGGGTGAGCCCGGTGTGGAGCCCGAATACAACAAGTGCATTGACATCGCCACCACCGGCGCGCTCAAGGAACTGATCCCCGCCGGCCTGGTCGCCATCGTGGCCACCCTGGTGGTCGGCTTCATCGGCGGCGTGGACGCCATCGGCGGCTTCCTGCTGGGCAACATCGTCACCGGCCTGCTGCTGGCCCTGTTCATGTCCAACGCCGGCGGCCTGTGGGACAACGCCAAAAAGTATGTGGAGAGCGGCAACGAGGGCGGCAAGGGCTCGGAGGCGCACAAGTCCGCCGTCATCGGCGACACCGTGGGCGACCCCTTCAAGGACACCGCCGGCCCCTCCATCAATACCCAGATCACTGTGGTCTCGCTGGTCGCAAGCCTGATGGCTACGCTGTTCCTGCGGTTTAGCATCTTCTGATGCAATAGACTTCTTATACGACGCTAAAAACAACAGGCTTTTGCTTCATCGGCAGAGGCCTGTTGTTTTGATTAACGTTATTCTTTTTTGTGCTCGTGTCATACGTTTAGACGCCCAAAGCACTGAGTTTATTCCTCTGCTGTGAAAAGCAACCGAGGAGCCGTCGGTACACTACACGGATGGAGCAGACGACATGGTCATATGGCATAAGCGCAGCGGATGACCGCAGGGACGTATAGAATCAGGATTATTTATCGCTTGTTACACCGCCCACGCCTTTGCCCGCCAGCAGGCCGCTGGCCCAGGCGAATAACAGGTTATGCCCGCCGCAGTCGCCATCCACGTCCAGCAGCTCACCCGTGAGAAACAGACCCGGCACCAGGCGGCTGGCCATGGTGGCCGGGTTCACATCTGACGGGTCGATGCCGCCGGCAGCCACCTGGGCGTGGTCAAAGCCGCGCAGCCCGATGATGCCCAGCGAGAAGTCCGCAAGTCTGGCGGCGGTATCGGCCAGGGACAGCCCGCGCAGGCGGTCGGCCAGCAGGCGCGGCGCGGC